>DJWZ01000092.1:1214-9622 GCA_002449535.1 Prevotellaceae bacterium UBA7017
TTGATGTATGGGAGCATGCATATTACCTTGACTACCAGAACCGGCGTGCTGACCACTTGGCTGCGTTGTGGCAGATTGTTGATTGGAAAGTGATAGAGGACAGGTTAACGACTAAATAATCACGAAGACACGGAGTATGGATCAAGAGACTCGGTGGCAAACTCGTTATCAGAAGATGGTTAGTTTCATTGAGACCAATCATCGGAATTTTTGATGATAATATGAAAGATTATCGTGATAGGATGACGTCAGAGGAGGCGAGGGCGTTTCGTGATGATGTGCATAACATTGTATCGCAGATTCCTCGTGGATATGTGACAACATATGGGGATATAGCAGCATTGGCTGGATGGCCCAGTCACTCAAGGATGGTGGGACGAACATTGAGATATGCACCTGAGTCTGCTGAACTTCCTTGTCATCGTGTGGTGAACAAGGAGGGACGTACAGCTCCTGGATGGGCTATGCAGCGTGTAATGTTAGAGAATGAGGGTGTTCGCTTCAAAGCGAATGGGCATGTGGATATGGAGAGATGCAAGTGGAGGTTGGAAATAATATTAAAAGGTGAAAAGTGAAAGGTGAAAATAAAAGGTTAACGATTAAAAGCGTCTATTGTATGTTTTTTTGAATAAATTGCAAAAAATATTTGTTTATTTCATTTTTTTTATGTACCTTTGCACCCGCAAATGAGAAATAAGGCTCATTTGACTTATTAACATCGCGGAGTGGAGCAGTTGGTAGCTCGCCAGGCTCATAACCTGGAGGTCGCATGTTCGAGTCCTGCCTCCGCAACAAAATACCCCGACAGATTTCTGCCGGGGATTTTTATGTTCAAACATCAATGATGTCGCCTTCATTGGAGAGCAGGGTAGGGGAAAAGACTTCCTGGGCTTCTTTGAGGAATATGTTTTCGTCGTTGTAGCGTTGACTATAATGCCCCAAAAGGAGTTGCTTTGCACCAGCACTCTTGGCTACCATTGCCGCCTCACGGGCAGTGGAATGCATATACTTGCCTGCATTATCTTTCCTGTCATCAGCGTATGTCGCCTCATGGTATATGGTGATGGTGCCAGGACACATGTTTCGGAGGGTTTCTCCAAGGGTGGGAATATAACGTGTGTCGGAGCAATAGGCGTAAGCCCTGACTGGGGTAGGGGGAGCCGGAATAAGTGGACGTGGCAGGGAGGTGTTACGTATGAAATGCTCACGCGTGGGCTTCTCCTTAAAAAGAAATCCGCAGCATGGAACTCTATGCTGAAGTGGAATAGTCTCTACCGTAAGAGAACGGTCTTCGTAGATGACCTGTGAGAGAGTGGTATCAAGGGGATGGAAGATGATGTCATAGTCCATTGTGGAGAGGAACATCTTCTTTTCCATCATGAAGAGTGCTTCGTAGTGTGCCGGAGCATAGACATGAAGCGGTGCGGTACGTCCCTGCAGACCAAAGGTAGAGAGCATTCCCATGAGTCCAAAGATATGGTCGCCATGGGTGTGGCTGATGAAGATGGCATAAAGTTTGGAGAAACTGACATGGGAGCGTCGCACTTGTACCTGTGTGCCCTCGCCACAATCTATCATAAAGTATTTACCCCGAATCTCAACAATCTGAGAGGAAGGGTTATGATTTTTTGACGGCAGGGCACTGCCACAGCCAAGGATATGGACCTTGAATGGATTCATCGCATATCTATAATCTCAGCCTTAGGGAAGTCCTTGGCATTGAACGTAAATACAGAATTGTCCAACGACTGATTTTTTAGGTTGCTGATATGGATGGTTACCCAGGTGCCTTTCTGAAGGAACTTCACCTCTTTTATATTATATGTCTTATCAACGAGGATGAACATCTCGCTGATAGGCTTACCCTTTCCAACCAGATGAACCTGTGTGCCACTGGCGATATTGGACGAGGTGATGGTATAACCCTTCTTATAGAGTGTCAGAAAATTATAGGGGTTCATACTCTGCTGAGCAGAAGCATTGGGATGAGAGATGTTCACCTCATCGGACTTCTTGTTATACACCCATTGTGTCTTACCGTCATACCACATGATAGCATTTGGGACACGGGCGCAGAACCTGTCACCTTTGACAGAGATAGTACCAGAATTATTGAGTTTGCCACCAGAGATAGTGAAATTGGCTGTGAAACCTTTTGAGATAGCTATCTTGTCGGCAACTTTATCGAGTATCTTCTTGCCATTATTCGCTGCCATAAGGGATGTGGCACAGAAGAACAATAACATTGTGAATATAGAAATCTTTCTTATCATAATTATTTTCTTATATAGTGAATATTTAGTTTGCTCCCAACGTATTGAGAAGAGACTGTAGTGTCTCCTCATCCTGAATAAGTACATCACGAGGTTTAGAACCATGTGCAGCACCTACGACACCAGCTTTCTCCAGTTGGTCCATAAGACGTCCGGCACGGTTGTAACCTATAGAGAACTTACGCTGGATGAGAGAGGTAGAGCCTTGCTGGGTATTGATTATGACATGCGCCGCCTCGCTGAACAGTGGATCGAGATTTCCGATATCCTCTGTACCGCCGCCACTACCTTCTTCAGTATTGATAGGCTCAGGAAGTTCCAATGGTCCGTTGTAGCCAGGCTGGTCAGCAATGAACTTATTTATAGCAATTACCTCAGGAGTATCAACGAAGGCGCATTGAACACGCACTGGAGTACCCTTATCGAGGATGAGCATATCACCACGTCCGATAAGTTGGTTCGCACCTGTGCCATCAAGGATAGTCTTAGAATCGACAGAAGACATAACTTTGAACGCCATACGACCTGGGAAGTTAGCCTTTATGGTACCAGTGATAATATTCACAGTAGGACGCTGTGTAGCAATAATCATGTGTATGCCGACTGCACGTGCCTTCTGGGCAATACGTGCTATAGGCAGCTCTATCTCCTTACCAGCAGTCATTATGAGGTCACCATACTCATCGATGATGACAACGATATATGGTAGGAAACGGTGTCCATTCTCAGGATTGAGCTGACGTTTGGTGAACTTTTCGTTATATTCTTCAAGTTTACGAACATTGGCAAGTTTCAGAAGGTTATAACGGTCGTCCATTTCCTGACAGACAGAGTTGAGCGTCTTGACAACCTTCTTCACGTCAGTGATGATTGGTTCGTCAGCATCACTCTCTGGTGGTATCTGTGCAAGGAAGTGATTTTGCAGCGGCTTATAGATAGAGAATTCCACCATCTTAGGATCGACGAGTACGAACTTCAGCTCAGCAGGATGCTTTTTGTAGAGTAGGGAAGTGATAATGGCATTGAGACCTACTGATTTACCTTGTCCTGTAGCACCAGCAACAAGAAGGTGAGGTATCTTTGCCAGGTCAACCATGTATATATCGTTAGAGATTGTCTTACCAAGTGCCAATGGCAGTGCCATAGTTGTCTCTTGGAATTTCTTTGAAGAAAGAATGCTCTCCATGCTGACAACGCGTGGATTAGCATTTGGAACCTCAATACCGATAGTACCACGTCCTGGGATAGGTGCTATGATACGTATGCCAAGGGCTGCAAGAGACAAAGCGATATCGTCCTCAAGAGAGCGTACCTTGGAAATCTTGATACCAGGAGCAAGGGTTATCTCATAAAGGGTAATGGTAGGTCCGACGGTAGCCTTGATGCTCTCGACTTTAACGCCGAAGTTACCCAGAACCTGTACGATGCGGTCCTTATTCTTACGCTGCTCGTCCATATCAATGAACGATTTGCCATCATCCTCATATTTTTTCAGCAGGTCAAGGGTAGGGTACTTATAACGTGACAACTCAGCCTTGGGATCGTAAGGGGAGAGGTCAGCCACACTGGTGGTAATACCACTATTGGTAGATACATCTTCTGTCGTGCCAGATTCTACTTCAAAACCGACGTCAGAACTATCAGCAACAGGTTCCATAGGAGTTACGGACTTATAATCATCTTGCAGTGGTTGTTCTTCTGTAACATCCTCATTTTCATCCATATAACCATTATCAACAACTTCTGCTTGATCAGTTTTAAGGTTGAAATTAACAATTTGTGAAGACGGATCGTCATAGACATCGTTATTAGCATCTTCAGAAGCCGGAGCATCGGTTTTGTCACCATCCTTTCCTAAATTGGTAATAGTAAAGGAAACCTTATCAGTAACCAGTTTGAGTGGATTGAAGATTTTACGGATGAAGTATATCGTTTCCGATGTAAGATAAACGAGGAATAGTATTGCCGTCAGGATAAGGATAGCTGTAAGACCTGGAGTACCTATAATATTTTCTGTCATCGAAGCGATATATGCACCATGGTTTCCGCCAGCATTAAAGACTTTGTCGAGCATTAAAGGATTGATATATTCTGCAAGGAATATGCTGCTCCAAATCATTACCAGCATCATGCAGAAAAACCATTTCAGCAGGTTTAGTTTATAGACGCCAATCATTTTGAATGAAATTAGCATCATGAAAACCGGAATGAGAATTGCTGAATATCCAAAACAACAAGCTATCAGAAAATAAGACGTATAAGCTCCCCAAGATCCACAAATATTCTGGAAGGCGCGGTCTTTATTGAAAAAATCGCCAGGCATAGGATGTTCCAGCAAACTTTGGTCAGAAGCAGCTGTTGTGAAATATGAAATGAAACATATTATCATAACAACAGACAGAAAGAATAAGGTAATGCCAACGGTGAAATTTGTTTTCTCACCAGTGAATTTATCAAATCCAAGAGCAACCTTAAAAGATGTCTTGCTTTTTTTCTTTTTTATTCCTTTTGACATTATAATAATATTTATTAAAGATATTTCAAATAAGATAAGAAGAAGTGTACTATATAATATATCCTATTTATCATAATCATCATTCAACTTTTGAAGAGTAAATTTCCGAGAATAGTCTTGGTAATGGTGATTCTACAGATATTATCTTATGAGAAACAGGATGTTCAAATTCTATTTTACGTGCTAATAACGAAATGCTTCCGTCAGGATTGGAGCGTTTAGCTCCGTATTTCAGATCTCCTTTAATCGGACAGCCAATATGAGCCAGCTGACATCTTATTTGGTGATGTCGTCCTGTATGCAGTTTTACTTCCAGCAGATGATATTTTTTTCCTGATGCCAGAATTCTGTATTCCAGGATTGCCTCTTTAGAATTCGCTCTCTCTAAATCGTATGCATAGCTTTTATTTTGTTTTTCGTTACGTACAAGCCAATTACGTAAGAAATGAAAATTTCCGTCAATATTTTCTGTTTGTGGTAAATTTTCTGTTATGACCCAATAAGTCTTATGTACTTCCTGTGTAGCGAACATTTTATTGAGTCTTGTCAAAGCCTTGGAGGTTTTTGCAAAGACAACGATACCTTGAGCCGGTCTGTCAAGACGATGCACAACTCCCAGGAACACATTCGAGGGTTTGTTGTGCGTAACTTTTATCCAGGCTTTCACAGTATCAGAGAGAGGGACATCGCCAGTTTTGTCTCCCTGAACGATTTCCCCACTCTCCTTATATACAATGATAATATGGTTGTCTTCGTAAAGAACTTCCATTACTTTTTTACATATTCATGCCACCATCGGTCTGTATTACCTGTCCAGAAACATAGCTTGACATATCAGAAGCCAGGAACAGACACACATTAGCGATATCCTCAACCTGTCCGCCACGACGTAGTGGTATCTTCTTCATCCAGTCAGCACGAATTTCCTCAGGCAGCTGTGCTGTCATAGCTGTCTCGATAAATCCTGGTGCTACTGCATTAGCACGAATACCCTTTGGTCCAAGTTCCTGTGCTATAGACTTCGCAAGACCTATCATACCAGCTTTTGAGGCAGAATAGTTGCACTGTCCGGCATTACCGTGAACACCCACTACAGAAGACATATTGATGATAGAACCACCACGTTGACGCAGCATTATAGGAGCGCAAGCATGGATGAAGTTGAATGCAGACTTAAGGTTTACATTGAGTACAGCATCCCACTGTGCCTCTGACATACGCAGCATCAAGCCGTCCTTTGTGATACCAGCATTGTTAACCAATACGTCGATAGTACCGAAATCTTCCTTTATCTTTGCTACCACAGCTTCTGTCTCAGCAAAATCAGCAGCATTTCCGGCATATCCCTTACACTTTACGCCAATAGCTTCAATCTCCTTGCATGTAGCCTCGAGAACAGCAGCCATATCATCGTTAAGAACCAAGTCGGTGATAGCAATATTAGCACCTTCCTGAGCAAACTTCGTAGCAACGGCTTTGCCAATGCCACGTGCAGCACCTGTAATGAGGGCTGTTTTTCCTGTGAGTAATCCCATAGTTTTCTTTCTTATAAATTAATTAAAAAATCTTATTGTCTATTTTATCGAAGTTGTCGAAGTCTAATCTGTCGAAGCCATCGCCGTTATCGTACTTTTTGTCAATATTCTCCTCGTTATACATTCTCTTTTTGTTAACATCACTGGAACG
Organism: Prevotellaceae bacterium UBA7017; assembly: GCA_002449535.1. Classification (GTDB taxonomy): domain Bacteria; phylum Bacteroidota; class Bacteroidia; order Bacteroidales; family Bacteroidaceae; genus Prevotella. The sequence continues at coordinate 7,689 of DJWZ01000092.1, forward strand.
ACACAAAGCACCATAAACGAACTTTGCCACGAGAGGTCTTGAGGAATCGAGTGTAAGTCCCCTACCCAACCGTCCATAGATATATGGTACCTCCAAACCTTTGATACAGTAGTGTGTTATATCTGCCACAATATCAATGTTTTCGATATCAAACTCACCACATGCCTTGCCCTCAGCATACACTTTTCGGAACAAAGCAATCTCGTCGGCATCAAATTTCTTACGTACCTTTTCCACCATCCAAATATTACGGAAGAATTCAGCGCGCAGGTTTCCGTTGCGCACCACCGTCTCACGTATCTGTGTCAGGTGTGTATATATTACCTCAATAATCTTTTCCTGAGGACGCATTTTCTTCTCGGCAACCTCATCAAGTTTATCAGACAGTCTTTCCAACTCTGATTCTATGACAGCAGCATATATCTCCTCTTTACTATTAAAATAGGTATAGAGAGTACGCCTTCCTTTGCCAGAGGCAATGGCTATGTCGTTCATTGTTGTGCGCTCTACCCCATTCTTTGCAAACAGTTGTCGAGCTACATCAACGAGGATGTGTCGAGTTTTACTTATGCTCATTTGTTCATTGCCATTAAAAATTCTTCATTATCGTGTGTGCGCTGCATGAGATTGTGAATCTCGTTCATTGCCTCGATGGCATTCATATCAGCAATATGTTTACGCAGTATCCACATTCTGTTACGTGTAGTTTCATCTTGTAGCAGGTCATCGCGACGAGTGCTTGACTGTACAAGATTTACAGCAGGATAGATACGCTTGTTAGCCAACTGACGATCGAGTTGCAATTCAGAGTTACCTGTTCCCTTGAATTCCTCGAATATCACCTCATCCATTTTTGAGCCAGTATCTGTCAATGCCGTTGCTATGATGGTCAGTGAACCACCATTCTCGATATTACGTGCAGCACCAAAGAAACGCTTTGGTTTCTGTAGCGCATTAGAGTCAACACCACCAGTGAGGATTTTTCCAGAAGCAGGTGCTACAGTATTGTAAGCACGTGCCAGACGTGTTATAGAATCGAGGAATATCACAACATCGTGTCCACATTCTGTGAGACGTTTAGCTTTCTCGAGTACCAGCCCGGCAATCTTCACGTGTCTGTCAGCAGGCTCGTCGAAGGTAGATGCTATTACCTCAGCATTTACGGTACGTGCCATATCGGTAACCTCCTCAGGACGTTCGTCGATAAGGAGTATCATGATATAAGCCTCAGGATGGTTTGCAGCAATAGCGTTAGCGATATCCTTCAGCAGTATTGTCTTACCTGTCTTTGGCTGTGCCACGATTAGAGAACGCTGTCCTTTACCGATAGGTGCAAAGAGATCTACTATGCGGGTAGAGATATTCTTTGTTTTTGCATCACTGGTAAGGTCGAACTTCTCTTCAGGGAAAAGAGGCGTAAGGTTCTCAAAAGAGATACGTTCGCGTACCTCACGAGGGTCACGTCCATTGATAGACTTCACCGATGTCAATACAAAGTACTTCTTATTGCTCTTTGGAGGACGTACGAAACATTCTACCACATCGCCAGTCTTAAGGGTGTAACGCTTTATCTGTTGTGCTGTGATATATATATCATCAGGAGAAGCGAGGTAGTTATAATCGCTGGAGCGCAGGAAACCATATCCTTCCGATGTTATTTCGAGAACACCGCTGGCAGGTATAAGATCTTTGAATTCGAAGTTATTGCTATTGGAATTAGCATTTCCCTTTCCTTCGTATTCATAGTTCTCTGTTGTCTGAGCATTATCGAACATATCATAATAAGGTATAGCACCATTATCCTCTACGGGGATATCCTGAATTATGATGAAATCTGTTCCATCACCTGGATCACCCTCCCAGAATCCCAGTTCTTCCTGTGGACTTACTGCAATATCAGTTTCATTTATGTTTTCTGCTTCATACGCAGCAAC
>DJWZ01000092.1:9769-12492 GCA_002449535.1 Prevotellaceae bacterium UBA7017
TTCCTCACGTGCAGCCAATTCTGCTTTGCTTGGTCTGCCACGTTTCTTTTTTGGTGGTTCAACAGCCTCTACTGATTCTGTTACAGGTGTTTCGAATAAATCTTGTGTATCTACTTTTTTCTTTGCCATTTTTATTTAATTGACAGTTGATAGTTAAGGAGTTGGGATAGTTTCCTGCGGTGGTGCTACTGAGTCAGTTCGTGCGCTGTCAACAGGTTCCGGTGCAGGAGGAGGTGGTGGAGTCGTATGCAGATGCAACAGTTTTATGTTTCTTATTGAAACAAGCCTCAATGTTGTTGATATTGGCTTTGTAGTCACTGCATCAAGGTTTCTCTCAAGCATAAAGAATCCCTTTATATTCTTTATATGAAGTCTATCCTTCTCATTATTGAGTGTTATGATTCCGTGTCCGTCACGATTAATGTGTGTTGTCATTGTGGAGATGCTGTCATTACTGAAAGTCACCACCATTATGAGTGATAATGACTTATATCCATCCTGGAAGATGAATTTAGCATCGCATTGCAGGGAGATATTATCGCCATCCTGAAATGTAGAATCAGGTGTGATGTCATACGACCATATATTATAAGGTGGCTGTTGCATCAGCAGTATGTCAGGATTCCCTTTCCATACATTTGCCGTATCAGCCTCTTCTCCCTGCATTCCTTCCGACTTACCGCCCAAGGCAATAACATTCCTCTCCACCCTATCTGCCAGATCTATATATATCCTATGTAGGTCATCAGCATGCTGACAGTAGTATGCCATTGAGGCATCCCATTCCTGCTGTGTCAGTCCGTGTTTCTTCAGGACATTAGCACGCAGTGCTATAATGTCGGCATCTGTGGAATGAAATTCGCGAGAGTCATATAATGCCTGTGCTACATGAAAATCGAAGAGTACATCTTCCATCTCTTCTTTCGACAGTACGCCATCCGGAAGTGAGGGAGCACATGATGTCATAACAGACAACAGTGCTGTCAGCATGCAGATGGTAAGAGTATGAAATAGTCTCTTCATTTTATTCCACTTTATTTTCTCAGTCTTTCAATCTCCGGGCGACAGAATATGATGAGCAAAACTACAGCTACCGATATGCAGGCATCAGCGAAGTTGAATATCGGTGAGAAGAAAATGAACTGCTCTCCGCCCCATAACGGGAACCACTCCGGATATGTGGTCACAATGAGTGGGAAGTAGAACATGTCCACTACCCTACCCTGCATGAATGGTGCCTCATGGAAGTATATTCCGTAGAACAAACAATCTATGAGATTACCCACAGCCCCTGCCAGTATCATGGAAAGGCAGACAAGCCATACAGTCCTGGCGTTACGATATATCTCGCGTCCTAAATAATATATAATATATAGACTTGCTAACAATCGAAAAACGGTGAGGGCATATTTGGGAATAAACGTCATACCGAATGCCATACCATTGTTCTCGATGTATGATATAAAGAACCAGTCTGTTATGCGTATGCTCTCATGCAGACACATATTATTCTTGACCCATAGCTTTATGGCTTGGTCAATCAGTAGAAGCAATGCGACGAAAAGTGCGTATAGCAGTCCTTTTCTTATGAATTTTATATTCAATGGTTTCTCTTATTCTTCTCTTTTGATTCTACTGACAGTGTAGCATGAGGTACTACGCGGAGGCGTTCCTTTGGAATCAGTTCGCCCGTCATGCGGTCTATACCATATGTCTTATTCTGAATGCGTATCAGAGCCTGCTCCAGTCCTTTTATGAACTTTTGCTGGCGTTGTGCCAACACAAGCAGTTCCTGCTTGTTCTGAGTTACAGCACCCTCTTCGAGTATTTTGTATGTAGGAGATGTGTCTGCGACATCATTTCCTTCGTCATTACGCAATGCACGCATCATGTCTTGATAGTCTTTGTTTGCGCGCTCTAATTTCTCATTGATGATTTGTTTGAACTCTTCGAGTTCTTCATCGCTGTAGCGTTTCTTAATTTCAGCCATAGTTATTATTAAAGGTTATGGTTAATAAATAATATTAATTCTTTTTGATAAATATCTTTGCCTTGAAATCTCCGAAGTCCTGCTCAGAACCCTCGCTGGCATTGCCTACTACAAGAGTATTTGCAAGTACCTGTGAAGCGATGTGCTCCTTGAAGGTTTCGACAGCCTTTTTCAGGTCGTCGTTCTCCTCTATAACAACATCTATTCTGTCAGTTATTTCGAAGTTGGATTCCTTTCTCATAGCCTGAATGCGCTTGATGATGAGGCGTGCCATACCCTCATTCTTCAGCTCTGGAGTAATCTCAATATCGAGAGCCACTGTTATGGTACCCTCCTGTGCGATAGTCCATCCTGGGATGTCCTCTGAGATTATCTCAACATCTTCCTTTTCAATCGTGACATTCTCGCCAGCAGCGGTAAGTACAACAGTTCCGTTATTCTCCAGTTCAGCAATCTGTTCCTGTGTCATTGCCATTACAGCATTATTGACATCCTTCATCAGCTTACCGAATTTCTTACCCATTATGCGGAAGTTACACTTCACTTTCTTCACCAGTTGTATTCCGGCACCATCCTCAATGAAGTTCAGTTCCTTCACATTTGTCTCTGCAAGGATTACAGACTTCATGCGTTCTATTGCAGTTTTTACAGCAGAATCCGTAACAGGGAGAGATATTGTCTGCAGAGCCTGTATTACAGGAATCTTCACCTTCTTACGCAGAGAGAGCACCAT
>DJWZ01000091.1:0-1223 GCA_002449535.1 Prevotellaceae bacterium UBA7017
ATGGCTGGTAGGAGTGATGGCATCGCCCGTACCGTCAACCTTTGCCGTGAAGGCGACATCGCCGATGTTCGTACCACTGACAGCCACCCTCGTAATTGGTGCCGTAGCCGTTACACTGCCGCCTGCAATGCTCTGATTGGCACCATTGATAGAGGCTGTGGTGTTATAGACTGGCTGACCAGGTGTCACACCGCCACTGCCACCACTGGGAGTGACATCATCGGTAGTACCCGTACCACCTGCACCGGCATTGTTCAAATAGAATTCTGACTCAATGTCAACTTCGTTCACACCATAGCTGCTCTCTACTGCCTGCGTGAGGCTGCACAGGTCGCTACCTAAGGCAGCCTCGTTGAGCACCAGTTGCGAGTTGCTGCGGAACCATCCACCACTCCTGTCCTTACGACTGACGATGATGCCCGCAGCCACCACATCGCCACCACGTCCAAGTACAAAGTTGAAGTGGTCGGTGTCGAACTGGAAAGTCAGGAAGTTAAGGCGGTTCTTCCAGTTGGAGCAAGGAAACTCGCCCTGTTCATTTACAATCTCGGTAGTCATCGGAGCACCGCTGCCGTCGGCATTACGTGGATTGAGCAACAGACGAGCATAGTTCACTTCATACACTCCCTGACGTTTCTGGACGGTAACGAATGTCAACTGGTCACCACGTTGCAAGCCCCATGCCTTGACAAAGTCCGCATAGGTACGGCTTGGCGCATTGACGCAAACCTTGTGACCACCGCCTGCATCAATGCTCACCGTAACGGCAGGCAGCTGACCTTGAGAGATAATTGCCGCAAACGGAGTCCACTTGTCACTCTGCAGTGGCATGAACTGGTAGAACTGACTAAGGCTCTGACCAGAGTTCTGGAGCGTTGCCGCGCGTTCGCGAAGGTAACGAAGGTTAACCTTCTTGAACCTGTTCATACACTGGAAGCCATTGCTGACACCCTCGAAAGAGTGGTTGCAAATGTACTTCAACATTACGTAAGCAAAGCTTACTGCTTTCATCAAGACGCGTTGCAATGTCTGTGCATTGGTCTTGGGGTTCTTTACATGACGGCTTGAGGTGCCGTCAACCTGCAAATTAATTGTTTTCATAGCCTGAAAAAATTAATAAGTTAATAATAAAGAATCCTACCTGCGGAGCAAATGGTCTTTCGGAGTTCTTTCGGAGTTCCTTCGGAGTTCTTTCGGAGTTCTTTCGGAATTCTTTCGGAATT
>DJWZ01000091.1:1291-9900 GCA_002449535.1 Prevotellaceae bacterium UBA7017
GAATTCTTTCGGAATTCTTTCGGAGTTTTTCCTGAAAGTAACATGTGTAATCCAAGAACCTGACCAGTTGTCTTCCACTTCGGGTTTCTGGGTGCAAAGGTAAAGAGGTTTTTTTGAGATAAAATAAAAAAAATGGACTGTTTCCCAACAGTCCATTACTAATCCAATGATTATCCAGTATCAATCCATTTTGCCTACCTTTTGTTTAGTTGTGCATTCCAGTTTGTGTATAATGACTTGTACAAGTCTGCCTCGTGCAGTACCTTCCACAGATTTTTCGATGTATCAGTACACAAACAGCCATCGCGGTACTTTTTTACCAAGGTGATGATTTCCCTGTCGTTCATCTGCTGAACTGAATTCAAGAACCGTTTGGCAGTGTCTTCGTCTTTGAAATACAAAGATAATTTCAACAGGATGGTTTCTTCTTTTTTTTCTTCTTCAGCCTTTTCGATAACAGCATTCTGTTGTTCGTCGTATTCTTGCAAGACAGCTGCTATGGTCAGAATACGAATCCAGTTGTCGGTATTATACACCTCTTCCTCGTTCCTGATATGCCAGTTTTCATCACAAAACAAGTGCTCAAATAGACTCTTGTCCTCTCTGCGGTGAGTATATTTGTTCACCCACGGCTCCAGTTCAGGGTCTTTTTCCATTTTGGCAATCAGGCTGTCGCGTGAACCCTCGAAATCATGCCTCCATGGTTTTATGAATTCTTGCCCCTTGACACCTTGGCGAAACGATGTTAATAATTCCTCAAAGTCACAATCTCTGACTGTGAGTTCTATTAAGAAACAGAATAAACTTCTATAATTATCTAAAAAATCAAGAATTTTAAGATATTGATCTTGCAGAGCTTTTTCGTCTGTTATCGATTCCCGATAGGCCTCATAGGCATAGTGGCATAAAGATTCTTTATAAATGTCATTAAAGACAAAGGCGGGTAGGGTTATATTATTTTCATAAACCCTACGGACACTATCTATAATCGGATGAGAAATATCCAGTAAAGGTATTTGCTTAGATAAATTCATCAAATAAAGGACAATCCTATCAATCCCTTCTATTGACATTTTAATCTTCTGGTAGCAATCCATATTCCAGAATTTCAAGTTATCAATGTCAGAGAATAATGACGAATCATGTTTATTGCCCATTCTTATCCCCGTCTGATCATAAAACATATCGTCAAGTATATACAAGTTTGCTTCCATTATATCGATATAGAGAGGAAACAGCCTTGATGGATATAAATAGGCATCTATCAATTGACAGGCATTCTCCGTTTTCTTAATTTGGGCAAGCATAAGATCCCAATTGATGGCATGCTTCCATCTAAACAAGGAAAACATGTTTTCCTTGTTTATTTTTGGTCCCGACTGCAACTCTATAAATAGTTTGTTCCTTTTTATTCCCATATTCTTCTTTCTTGTTGAATTCTGCCGCAAAGGTAAGAAAAAGTGCGGAATAAACAAGAGAAAAAGCAATTCTTTTTCTTTTAGAGTCTTAGATCATCGCTAATCGCATTCTTAATGGCATGTTCCCGGACGAGGAAAGATATTAAAGTGGGGCTGCACGTCTTTTGCCGCCGTGCGGTTACACGCCTTTTCTTGCCGTGCGATTACACGTTATTTGATGCAAAGGTACAAATTTTCTATTTAAGTTTCGCATGTTTCACAAATACTCAACTTTTCAGAGGTGAGAGGTAAGAAGTGAGAGGTGAGAGATTACTTTTGCAGCTACTGTTTCTGCAGTTTTTAAGCCAACACGACATATCTCTTACCTCTTACCTCTCTCCACTTACCTCTAAAGACTGAGCAAGAATAACTTGCGAAAGTCGAATATTTAATTAAATCACGGAAAACAACTATTTTATGTGTCTGAACATACAGTTAATGAATAAAAATCAAATAAAAGTCGTGTTTTATTTTGTGAAATAAAAATTTATTCCTAAATTTGCAGCCGAATGGTTTTACATATCATGCCATTTTAATCCTTGCTCCCAGCGCGGGGCAAACCTGTAAAGGCAGGTACAAATCCTGGGGAGGAATCCAGGTGTTTCAAAGGCGTTCCACGCTTTATCCTTTACAACGAAATCTGGTAAATTTCATTCATCGAAGGATAGAGAGTATGTAACGCCCATGCGTATGTATATCTTTGCATACGGCAAACTCATGCCGTAGTAGCAATTACATACACGGCGTGGGGTTGCTATATCTTTTACTTATTTCGATGAAGGTTTTACCAGAGCCTGTTGTAAGATAAGTAAGGACAGGCTCTCACGCTTTTTTTGTGTGTTTATGGTCTGGCTGAAAAGCATGTCTTGGAATTTCGTACAAGAATATTAACAATCATAAACAAAAGACAATTACATATCCAATCACAGCTATTCATCTTTTTCATTATATTTTTTTAACCTTTTAAAACTATCGATTATGAAATTAAGAAATTATCTTAGTGGCATTTTGACTGTTGTCATGATGCTGTGTGTGTTAGCTTTTGTCAGCAGTTGTGGTGGTGACAAAGACGAAGTTGCTGTACCAACAGGAAACATTCATGGTTATGTTACGGATTTTGCAAATCCTAATACTCCTATTGCTGGCGCTACGGTTACATTGAATGTAAAAGGTCTTGCAAAATCTACAGGCAGCGACGGTCGCTTTGAGTTCACTAACATTGAGCCAGGAACTTACACCCTTCAGGTTACAGCAAACAACTACCAGACAACCACCAAGCAAGTTACCGTTGTGGCAAATCAGTATGCTATTTGCGATTTCCAATTGAAGGAAAGTGCCGTGACAATATCTCCTACCAACCTGTCTTTTGGAAAGGACGTCAACACAATGTCTATAACCATAAAGAATAATGGTGCAAACCAGCAGAGTTACAACATCTCTAACATCCCTAACTATTTGACATTGTCTTCCGAGAGTGGATTTGTTCCTGCCAATGGCAATGAATTGATTATGGTTACTGTTAAGCAGCGCCCCGAAAGGAACCAGAACACTCAGCTAAAGGTGACAGTCGGAACAGAATCACTCCCTGTAAATATCATTGTCCAGGGCACTAACGACGTCAATATTGAAGAGAATTCCAGTGACGGCAATGGCGGAAACGGAGGTACACAGCCCTCAACTCCTACCGTGAATGATGTTACCCGAGGTTTATTAGCATATTTTACTTTTGATGATGGTACGGCAAAGAATTTGAAAGATGCCACAAACAATGGTACTGTATATGGTACAAATTCTACATATATCACTGATACACCGAACGGAAAAGGAAGAGCCCTTTCACTTGGCAATAAAGAATATGTAAATATTCCGAAGAATGTTGTTGAAGGAGCCAGTGCTTTTTCTATTAGTATCTGGGCAAAAGATTTTGGAGCAGGTCCTTTGTACGTTTCTACTTTCTCAGACGACACATGGAATGGTTCTCCTCGTCTTTTTATCGATGATTCAAACTATTTTGTAGCAGATGGTACTGAGGAAATCTATGATACGGCCGAGCGGTTCGGTTTGTCGGCTATAAATTATCAGTCTTCAGGTTGGCACATGTTTACTGCTACTTTCGGAAATATGAAAATGAATCTCTATATCGACGGTTCTCTTGTCGGTAGTGTCAGTTCCGATGCCAAAATCAAAGGTCATGGAAGCAAGACATGTATCGGTGGTGTAGCCAAAGGTATCTGGAATAATCCGATGAAGGTTGACAATGCCCGCATTTATAGTGTAATGCTCACAGATGCTGAGGTCGCAAATCTATATAATTTTGAGAGACAATAAGTACTCATCACCATGTTTGCATCCAAAGTGCAAACATGGTGAATTGTTTTTTCCCTGAAAATATTTGAATAGTTTTAAACAAACCAATTATGAAAAGACTTTTTACTCTTATCTCATTATTTGTTCTTGCCATGAGTGTTCAGGCACAGACTTTAATTAACTATCCAAAAAGTCAGAGTGGAATCACAATAAGCGGAACAACAAAGTTTGACGCTGTTAAGATTCATAAGAATTCGAATCCTGCTATTAGTGGTGTGAAATTTGTAAATAGTTATACATCAGAGGGCTCTGTTAATGAAAACTATGCAAAAGTAACCGTTGACGGTGGTTTCAAGGCTGGTGATGTTATCACTATAGCTGGCGCTTACAATAACTCAGCAGAAAAGGCATCTGCTGTAGATATTTTTACATTGGATGGAACAACAGCAATAGTGCTATTCACAACTCAGCAATTTATTAATGGTAGATTGGTGGATGATGAACCAGTTGAGGAGACTTATACCCTGACAGAAGATGCAAGTGAGTTGTATTTTGGGCGTAATGGTGGTACTGGTACATTCATTACAACTTTGACGATTGTACGTGGTGAGGTAAAACCATCTGAGCCAACAGCTCCTACAATATGGGATTTCACTAAAGAATTGAGCGAGTCTGATGCTGCTAATCTGGCTGCTGATACTGACACATGGACTTTTGATGAGGCAAACAATTATTGGAAGAATGTTGCTGTATTGGCAGAAAGAAACGTATTTGAACCATTGAAGGCAAACGATGTGGAACTTGAACTGACAAAGGGGCTTACCTTTACACGCGACAATAGCGCAGGTTTGGGTGAGGACCGCGTAAGAATCAAGTCAAAAAATTACCTTGCTGTAAATGGAAGTGCTGTAAGTATCAACCTTGGTGCTTTGGTTAAGGATGACGTTATAAAGTTAAAATTCAAGAGCTCTGGTGAAAGTGAGCGTTCATTGACAGTTTCTAATACAGAACTCGTTAGTGGTTCTCTGACAACAACAGATACAGATGCTCACGAAGTATCATTGAGAGTGCTAAAGGATAATCCTGTTACAATAACCACGTCAAACGGCTGCCAGATTATGGCAATCACTATCAACGCTGAAATAAATGTCTTACATGATGATATTGCCATCAACGAGACAAACTTTCCTGACGAGAATTTCCGTAATTGGATACTTGAACAGGAGTATGGTAAAGACGGTGTCTTAACTGAGGATGAGATTGCGAGCGTGACAAGTATTGACGTGTCTAAAAAAAGCATTAAGAGCATGCAGGGCATCGAGTACTTTACGGATCTGAAAATATTAATTGCTTCAAACAACCAATTGACCGCACTTGATATATCAAAGAATACAAACTTAATAAGATTAGACTGCGACAACAATCTATTAACTACTCTTGACATATCCAAGAATACACTTCTTGCAACTTTGTATAGTGGAGTCAATCAAATTACCGCTCTTGATGTGTCTAATAATACTGCATTGGAGATATTGGAGTGTAGTAATAACAAGCTTACTTCACTTGACTTGTCGAAAAATACTAATCTGAAATATCTGCAATGTCATTCTAATCAATTGACTTCGCTGGATTTATCAAACAATACGATGCTCTTCAATATCAGTTGTGGCGGTAATCCAATTGAACATCTTGATTTAAAGAATAATAAGGTACTAAATACACTTTATTGTTGGAGGGATAATATAACTTCGCTTGACTTGTCGAATAACACAAACATGAAGACTTTATACTGTCAAAGTAACAAGATTAGCGGTGCTGATATGGATGCCCTTGTGGAGAGTCTGCCAATAGTCAGCAGTGGTAAGATGTATGTTATCAGTAATGAGAACGAAGGCAACATGATGACAACTATTCAGGTTGATGCTGCAAAGGCAAAAGGCTGGACGCCACAATATTATGATGGCAGTACATGGCAGGAATATGCCGGCAGCGAGGTACAGGTTGGCGACGTATTTACCGCCAAGACCAAAGAGGGTGTTACTATGACGTTTAAGATTACCGATGCGGAAGAGAAGGCATGTCAGGTAGGTAATGGTGACGGGGCTTCGGTTGACGTGGCAACAGCCGGCCAGGTGACGATTCCTGAGACTGCCAGCGGCTATAAGGTGACAGCAATAGGAGACAAGGGCTTCTATAACTGCTCAAAGCTAACCCATATCTGGTTGCATGAGGGAATAGACAGCATCGGCAGTATGGCATTCTATGGATGTACCAGCCTTGTGTCTCTCGACATACCGCATAGCATTGTCAGAATCTCAAGCACAGCATTCGAGGAATGTTCTCCAAGCCTAAAGGTTAGAATTCCATCAACAATATCATATATCCCTTCTCCAAAGACAAAAGTGTCTGTTACCATAAAGCCTTCGTCAAATCCTGAAATGGAGCGTATCTACATTCCGAAGTCTGTGACAAGTATCGAAGAGCGTGCATACAGCAACTGTAAGGCTGTCAAGAAGATAGAGGTGGACAGCGAGAATACGGTGTATGATTCCCGTGAAGACTGCAACGCTATCATCAGGACGGAAGACAACACACTGCTCTACGGATGCCAAAACACAAAGATACCAGCAACGGTAACAGCGGTTGAGGATTATGCCTTTGAGGGACATTCTAACCTGAAGACGCTATACTGCTATGCCGTGAGTGTTCCTGCTGCGAGCACTAACGTGTTCAACGACGTGGATATTTCCAAAGCTACTCTTTATGTTCCTCGTGCCTCGATAGAAGCATACAAGACAACAGCACCTTGGAGCGGTTTCGGCAACTTCAAAGCTATTGAGGATGTGACTGGTGTGAAGAATGTCTCGGCAGAAGGTAACGGCATTGCTGATGGCAAGTACCTCAAAGATGGCAATCTCGTCATTATCAAAAATGGCAAGGAATATAATGCTGCCGGCGCTGTGAAGAAATAAGCAAATACAATCAAAGCATAGTTCCCCGTTGACAATCTATAATACATAATACTGGATAAACAACAATATATTATGTGGCGGGGGCTATGCTTTAAAAATCTTGTAAGTACCGACTATTCTCACACAGTAAACCTAACTAAAAAGGCACCTCTTAACGAGATGCCTTTTATGTTTTTTATTCTTGAGCCTCTTGTCGGATTAGATATCCGAAAGCCCTGCCAGGGGCAGGCCTACAAGCCTTAAAAAAAGAAATGACACTTGAAAACAAGCTTTCAGATGTCATTTCTTCTTTTTAATTCTTGAGCCTCTTGTCGGATTCGAACCAACGACCCCGAGATTACAAATCACGTGCTCTGGCCAACTGAGCTAAAGAGGCAGGTGGGCAGCTTACTATATCGCACCGCTACAACCAAGTACCTTTGCTATGTTCCCATCCTGGAGGATTCCGAGGGAGCTGGTCGTATAGGACTGCCCATGTGTTTTTTTGCTTTATGTTCCAAAAGCGGGTGCAAAAGTACAATAAAAGTCTGAAAAGTACGCCATTTCCTCCGCCGTTAACATAATTTTTAAACTTTCTTAAGAAAAAAACGCCCTTATATTGCATACATCTTAAATCTTTTATGTAACTTTGTGCCCAATATGGCCCCACCCCCACCCTCCCAAGGGAGGGAGTCTCCCCTTGGGGAGATTTAGAGGGGGTCGTCAATGCTCAATATTCAATATTCAAAGACAGATGATATCCTCTACAGACTACATACAACTGAAAGCATACGCCCGCCAGGATGGTATATTCTTTGGCATATTGTGGATAATGGCATTTGCATGCCTTATATATAGCATGCAAGACCCATCGTTGCAATTCGGATTCATTGCGGGAGGTTTTGCAACGCCGTTCTTGGCATATTACAGGCTGAAGCATTTTCGCGACAAAGTCCTTGAGGGAAGCATTTCTTTCCGTAGGGCTTTTGCTTTCGTGACACTCGCGATGGGATATGGCGCCATAATCATGGCAGCTGCGACATACATATACTTTTACTTCCTTGACCACGGAACGTTCATAGGTTTCCTTCAGCAGAGCTTCTCCACACCAGAGGTGCGTCAGTCAATAATGCAAACCGGTATGGACATACAGGAAATGGAGAAGCAGGTGCAAGCGCTGTCGCAAATACGCCCCATTGATTTTGCTTTCAGTGTATTCTCTAACGGCATTGTCAGTGCCATCTTCATGGGAGCAATCATAGGGTTTATAGGGAAGAGAGTAAAACCATTGAAGATTGAAGATTGACCATTGAACATTGAAGATTGATAATTATTTATGAGCAATAAAATTGATATATCCGTAGTAGTGCCCCTTTTCAACGAAGAGGAGTCCATACCAGAACTATATGCGTGGATTGAGCGTGTAATGGTTGCCAATGGTTTCTCCTACGAAATAATATTCGTCAACGATGGCTCTACGGACCATTCATGGGATGTCATTGAAGACATTGCGAAGAAGAATCCTAACGTCCACGGCATAAAATTCCGTCGTAACTATGGAAAGTCCCCTGCCCTATATTGCGGTTTTGAACTTGTCAAGGGAGACGTCGTCATAACAATGGATGCCGACCTGCAGGACTCCCCTGACGAGATTCCTATGCTCTACCGCATGATTAAGGAAGACGGCTACGACCTCGTCAGCGGCTACAAGCAGAATCGTTCGCAAGGCGACCCGCTGTCAAAGACAATTCCAACCAAGCTATTCAATGCCACGGCACGAAAGGTCAGCGGCATCCATAACCTGCATGACTTTAATTGCGGTTTGAAAGCATATCGCATAGAAGTTGTGAAGAACATAGAAGTTTATGGCGAGATGCATCGCTATATGCCTTAC
>DJWZ01000111.1 GCA_002449535.1 Prevotellaceae bacterium UBA7017
TGTTGAACTGCAAGAAGGCAAAACCCGTCTGCTTACTGCCCAACAGTCAGAACTACAGGCAAAATACACTACGATATATTGCATTAAAATGTTAGAATTCTACAAAAAATGAAGAAGAAAATTATAGGCTTGGTAGTGGTAGCGATAGTTGCCATTGCATTATTTCTCACATTAGGTGGCGACAAGGAGGCAGAAGTTTCTTATGTCACAGTTCCTGTCGAGGTAGGCGATATCCGCACCAGCGTTACAGCCACAGGCACCATAGAGGCTGTAACCAGCGTTACGGTTGGTACACAGGTTAGTGGTATTGTTTCCCACCTTTATGTTGACTATAACAGTATCGTAAAGAAAGGACAGGTGATAGCCGAACTTGACAAGACAAACCTCATGTCAGAGCTCGCTTCAGCCAAAGCCAATCTGTCATCCCAGCAGAGTAATCTGTCTTACCAAAAGGCAAACTTCAACCGTCAGCGTCAGCTGTACGACAAAGGACTTATCAGCGCTGATGACTTTGAAAAGGCACGCTTGTCTTACCAGCAGGCAGAGCAGCAGGTGCTCACCTCTACACAAAATGTAAAGAAGGCAGAAACGAACCTTGGCTATGCTACTATCACAGCTCCTATCGATGGAATAGTGATATCAAAGTCAGTAGAGGAGGGTCAGACAGTCGCTGCATCATTTAATACACCGGAACTCTTCACCATAGCACAAGACCTTACCAATATGCGTGTTATAGCAAATATCGACGAGGCTGACATAGGCGAGGTAAAAGAAGGAGAACGTGTTACATTTACTGTGGATGCCTTCCCTGATGACACTTTCAGTGGCACAGTAACCCAGGTGCGCCTTGAGGCTACAACAGAATCAAACGTTGTAACCTACGAAGTTGTTATCTCGGCTCCTAATTCAGACCTCAAACTCAAGCCTGGACTTACTGCAAATGTAACCATCTTCACAAAGGAAAAGAACAATATAGTGACAGTTCCTACCAAAGCCCTGAAGTTTGCTCCGAACGAAAAGATGCTGACAGAAGATCAGACCATCAAGGATTGTAAGGGAGAACATAAGGTTTGGGTGCTTGAAGAAAATACATTCCGTGCAATTCCTGTCCAGGTAGGAATCACCAACGGCATGTTGACGGAAATCACAGGCGGTCTGAAACCTGGTCAGAAGATTATAACGGAATTCAAGATGGCAAGCGAGGAAACAGCCCAGGAGAATAATGGCGGAAACAGCCCATTCATGCCTCGTCCACGTAACAGACAACAGCAACAGAAGAAATAAGAACGTTTTCGTTAAGCCAAACAAAGGTTCCTATGGAAAGAAAAGTTGTTATAGAATTAGACAATGTGCGTCGTGAGTTCAAGGTGGGCTCAGAGGTCGTAAAAGCATTGCGTGGCGTTTCCTTCAAGATTTACGAGGGCGAATTTGTTACCATCATGGGAACCTCTGGCTCCGGAAAATCTACGCTCCTCAATCAGCTCGGCTGCCTCGACACTCCTACCTCTGGCGAGTATTATCTTGATGGTGTCAGCGTCAGGAAAATGTCAAAGAGCCAGCGTGCCCGACTGCGTAACAGGAAGATAGGCTTTGTTTTCCAAAACTATAATCTTCTCGCCAAGACTACATCCATAGAAAACGTAGAACTGCCCCTAATGTATAATAGCGAGTACAGCGCATCCCAACGTCGCGAGGCAGCCATCAAGGCACTCAACGAAGTAGGTCTGGGCGATCGCCTATATCATAAGAGTAACCAGATGTCAGGTGGTCAGATGCAACGTGTGGCGATAGCTCGCGCACTCGTCAATAATCCTGCCGTCATCCTTGCCGATGAGGCAACGGGAAACCTTGATACCCGAACGTCTTTCGAGATGCTGGTACTCTTCCAGAAACTTCATGCTATGGGACGCACCATTATCTTCGTTACCCATAACCCTGACATAGCACATTATTCCTCCAGAAACATCATGCTCAGAGATGGCAAGATACGTGAGGATGTAGAGAATGACAATATATTATCAGCTGCGGAAGCGTTAGCACAACTCCCGGCACCACAAGACGATTAGTTTTAGAAAAATGAATTTCATAAACTTAATGAAGGTCGCCATCAAGGCGATCGCAAATAATAAGTTCCGCTCTTTCCTCTCGATGCTGGGTATCATCATCGGTGTTGCTGCCGTGATAGTGATGATGGCTATCGGGCAGGGCTCAAAGGAGTCTATCCGTCAGAATATCTCGCAGATGGGTTCCAACATCATCATGATACGCCCTGGTGCCGACAGAGGTCCTGGCGGCGTGCGCCAAGACCCCTCTGCAATGCAGACACTGAAGCCGGAAGACTATGAGAAGATAAAGGAAGAAGCAAAATACTGTACCTATGTGTCGCCAGAGGTAACCTCTTCAGGACAGATTATCAACGGCAACAACAATACAAGCACCACGATGTATGGTGAGAGTACGGAATATTTTGACATCAAGCAATGGGAGATATCAAGCGGCTCAGCCTTTACAGATGAGGATATCAAAAAGGCAGCAAAGGTCTGTATCATCGGTAAGACGGTTGTGGATGAGCTCTTCCCGTCAGGACAGGACCCTGTTGGCAAGATGGTGCGTTTCAAAAGCATCCCCTTCAGGGTTATCGGCGTGCTGAAAAGCAAGGGCTACAACTCTTTCGGAATGGATCAGGACAACCTTTGCATCACTCCATATACTACTGTAATGAAACGTCTTACTGCCCAGACGTGGCTTTCAAGCATCAACTGCTCGGCAATTACGGAGGAGATGACAGATGATGCAATAGCAGAGCTGACAGCCATTCTTCGTGAGCAGCATAAGATTAAAGCAGACGGCGAAGAAGATTTTACCATCCGTTCACAGCAGGAAATAATGGAGACGATGTCTTCTACGATGGATACTGTTACCCTCATCCTTGTTGTTGCAGCCGCTTTCTCGCTCCTCGTGGCTGGTATCGGCATCATGAATATCATGCTCGTTTCTGTAACAGAACGCACCAAGGAAATCGGTTTGCGTATGTCGGTAGGTGCAAGAGGCATTGATATCTCCAATCAGTTTCTTATCGAGGCAATAATAATATCTGTTACAGGCGGCATCCTCGGCATAGGGTTGGGAACATTGCTATCCACAAGTGCGAACCTGCTGTTCGGTCTTCCCACAAGTATCCCGATGTGGTCTATTGTCGTTTCTTTCATCGTATGTACCATCATCGGTGTCGGGTTTGGTTATTTCCCAGCACGAAAGGCTGCACTCATGGATCCTATTGAAGCTATAAGATATGAATAAAATAAAGGTAAAAAGATTGTATTTTTTAAAGACTGTTATTGTTGTCCTTTCCATGATGATGTCTGTACCGGCTTTGGCGCAGACCATTCGTGGCGTTGTCGTCGATGCTGATACTGGCGATAGCATTTCCTATGTCAGCGTAAAGTATATAGGTAGCCATGTGGCAACCATTACGGACGGCTGGGGACGTTTCTCTATTGCCCGCCATAAGGGTATGTATATCAATTTCACCTCTGTTGGCTATAAGGCAAAGAGCGTCTATGTGGGTGAGAAAAATAATAATATTGTCGTAAAGCTGAAGCCCGCTACGAATGACCTCGGCGAGGTGGTGATAAAATCAAAGAATTCCCGTTACTCCAGGAAGGAAAACCCTGCTGTAGAGCTGATGCGTCGTGTTATAGCGAAGAAGCAGCAGACGAAGCTGGAGAACAAGGACTTCTATCAGTATCGCAACTACGAGCGTCTCACCATTGCCCTTAACGATATTTCGAAGGCAACCCTCGACTCCGGCTCTTATTCCCGCAGACCTTGGCTGAAGAATCAGGTAGAGAAGAATCCTATTACAGGAAAGAATGTCCTTCCTGTCATCACTACTGAGAAGATTTTCCATAAGTATTATCGTAAGGCCCCTCGAAAGGAGCGCATCTATGTAGATGCAGAACACAGCACGGGTGTCAATGACCTTATCGAAACAGGTGATATCTTTACCAAGATGGCGAAGGATGTCTTCAGCGAGGTAGATATCTATGACGACCAGGTGCGCCTGTTGCAATATCCTTTTACCTCTCCGATAGGAAGGGATGCAATAAGCTTTTATCGCTTCTACATCGTTGATACCCTTGATGTGAAGGGCGACTCTTGCATACAGGTCAGCTTCCTTCCTAATAACCAGCAGGACTTTGGCTTCCGTGGCGATTTGTGGATTATCAAAGACTCAATGCTTCATGTTAAGAAGGTGCATCTGAGCATCCCAAAACGTTCTGATGTCAATTTCGTCAATAATATGGCTATTGAGCAGGAATATCTCAAGTTGCCTTCTGGAGATTGGGTTCTTAATGTCAACGATATGCTTGTAGAATTGGCGTTGATAGGGCAGAGGACAGGCAATTTCCTTATCACCAGGACCTCTCGCCGTAACGATTACTCCTTTGTTGCCATCGACGAGAAGGTCTTCAGGGGCAAGGCTCTTGAAAAACGTGACCCTTACAGTGAGATGCGTGACAAAGATTACTGGGAAGACAATCGTGAGGTGGCTCTCACAAGTGGTGAGGAAGGAATGGATAAGTTTATCAAGGGTATGAAGAATACCAAGGGCTTCGGTTGGCTGCTGGTAGGCTTGAAAGCCGTTATGGAAAACTATATCGAGACTACCAAGGACCCCCATCCCAGCAAGTTTGATATCGGACCTGTCAATTCTATGCTTTCAACGAACAGCATTGACGGCTTCCGTTTCCGTTTGTCAGGACAGACGACCGGTAACCTCAACCACCATCTCTTCCTGAAGGGATATATTGCCCACGGCTTCAAGACCAACAACAATTACTACGGCGCTACGGTCACATATTCTTTTAATAAGAAGCAATACACTCCTGACGAATTCCCGCGTCGTAATATCTCTTTCACCAGCACATATGATATATGCTCTCCGTCAGACAAGTTCCTTAACGTTGATAAGGATAACGTCTTCGCATCTATTCGTTGGAGTAAGGTGATGAATATGGCATACTATAAACGCCAGACCCTTGACTTCGAACGCGAGGAAGATTGGGGCTTTGCCATCTCTGGCGGTGCACGTGTAGAACATCAGGAAGCAGCGGGCGACCTGTTCTTCAAGAAATTCAGCGACCCAAACTTTGTCGTCACCGAGAACGACAGAGGCTCTTTCCGCTTTACGGAACTATATCTGCAACTTAGCTACTCCCCGGGGCAGACATATATCAACTCAAAACAGAAACGAAGCCCGGCAAACCGAGATTCTCC
>DJWZ01000139.1 GCA_002449535.1 Prevotellaceae bacterium UBA7017
TATATCGGGATATTTCGCCTTTATTGCCTGATAGAACTTATAATAGCGTTCCGGGTACTGATAACTTTGGTCGCTATTGTTCCACATGTTGTAGTTATAGTTCTCGTTGCCAATCTCTATATATTTCAGCCCGAAGGGTTCCGGATGTCCGTTGGCAGCACGCTTGGCACCCCATGTTGTCGTCACGTCGCCATTGGCATATTCTATGGCGTCGAGAGCCTCCTGTATGAATTCGTCGAGGTCGTTTATGTCCTGATACCATCCATGTCCCAGTCCCACGTTAACCACAAACAGCGGCACGGCACCGATGTCCTCACCCAGCTGCAGCATCTCGTGGAAGCCAAAGCCGTCGGAACTCCTGTAGTTCCAGTTTATGTTCCAGTGTCCCGGACGTTCTTCTATCGGTCCTATGGTCTTTTTCCACTCAAAGCGGTTTCTTTCACCGTTGCGATATTCGCCCTCCACATAGCAACCGCCGGGGAAGCGCATGAAGCGCGGCTTCAGGTCTTCCAGCATCTGCGCCAAGTCCTTGCGGCAGCCGTGTCCCTTATAGGTGTCGGCAGGCATCAGGCTTACCACGTCGATGTCGAAGGCATCTGCCGAAGAGGTCTCCAGTTGCAGACAAGCCTTTCCCGTAACCGCCTTTGCGTCAAGGATTGTTAAGCTCACCTTGCTCCACGTTGTACCGACATCAATGCTCCTTGAGGCACTGATGAGTACATTTTTGTTTTCATAATCGAGCAGAGTTGCCTTCAGCGTGGTAGAGAAAGCGGCATCAGCCCTCACAAAGAATGTAAGGTTATATGCCGACTGCCCGTCAAGCCTCATGCCCCAATAGCCATTATTGCCGAAGCAAGCACCCTCCGAACCAGGTACGACATGCAGATACTGCTGTTGGGCAGAGTTCATGAGACTGGAATTGGCAACAGATATCTCGCATCCTTTATTGCTCCACCATTCTTCCGCATAGTAACTATTGTCCTCGAACGAACGATTTTTCACCATCTCGCTCCACAGTCCGCCATCGGCAGCATGGTTTATCTCCTCGAAGAAGATGCCATATGGCTTCTCCGCAAGGCTTGTGCCATACTTGTCAGGGAACAACTTCAGCTGCACCTGCGCCTGCACCTGCGTCAGGAAGAATAAAGTGAAGAGTGAAGAGTGAAGAATAAAGAATAAAGAGTGAAAGCTCCGATTAAGCGAGGGCAGAGTCAAAAATGCTTTTGAGCTATGCCGAGCGTGAGGAGGTTCGCCCGAAGGGCAGAGAGTGACTTTCTTTTCCATTTCCGAAAATTGTATTAGTTATTATATAGTTAGCAACATATTTCGGGGCAAAGGTACGATTTAGTTATGAATAATGCAAGAAAAATAAGAGTTTATTTTTTATTTTCTTGCATTATCATGACGTAGAACCTTATCTAAAGGTAAAAAATACGAAAACAAAAACGAAAAAACGCCCCCCACCCCGACCCTCCCAAAGGAGGGAGAATGGTCAATGGTCAATAGTCACTTACCTATTACACACCATTGTTGGCTCTTGCCATATCCACACCAGTATCCATGTCCTCCGGTGACATTGGTCCTTATACTGCGAGTATATGGTACGAACATATTTCCTGACAGGGATATGATATTCTGGTAGTCCTGCCATATATTAAATGAAGTGCTATCCATTGTACACAATTCTACGCAAACAGTATCGCCCTCAACAAAATATTCTGTCACGCCGTAATAATCGTCCAGCGTCTTTGTCCTATAGACAGGATACGTGACATTTACAGACTGGTTCATATCGGGATTAACAGCAGAATTGTCAAAGGTTCCTACATCGCATTTTATAAACTGCTGCTCATTGGCACCTATCTTGTCAAAAAGGCTGTAGTAGTATTTTCCGATGGGAGCAGCAAAATGTGCCTGCAGAGTCCATAACGTATCGTTATTCTCTACTCGCGCTTGCGTAATACTATCAAGTTTTACTGACAGAGGTATTGTGGTTGATGCCATAGCATGGTGGTTGTTATAAACGACATCAAGGGTATATGTTTTTCCCGACTCTCCTTTTATATCTGTTGTCGTATATATATATGGGGGGTAATAATCAAAGTCGTACTGACCTGTCAACACGACTGACTTCTCACCATCTGAGACGACGACGCGTCCCCAGCTGCCGATGTTGTTATAGAGATCCTGAACATTGTGGGTTGTCATTTCCACCTCTGCAGATGTCATCAACATGACGATGGGATACTCCCCGTTTTTTATCCAACCCTCTACTACCAGTTCCTCACCATCCGCCCCCCCGATATAATCATCGGAGCAGGCATTCAAAATGGCTGTCATAAGAAAAAGCAGTAGGAAAAAAACTCCTTTCATGTCATTCTAAAATTTCATGTAATAACTTATTGACGGCAGCACCTTCATCAGGAAAGTCGTCCTTTTATATTCATAGCTCCATCCGGAGAAGTCCATGTAGTAAAACAGGTCGTTTTCATGCGCCGTCATATTATAGACAGAGAGGTTTAGCCCATGTTCATGAATGTGCCGGGTAGAATGGAAGTGGTAGTTTAAAGAGCCGTCAAGCCTGAAATATGGTCGCAAGCGGTTGGCATTGTGCTCAGCATATTCCGACACAATGTTCCTGTTTAGGACATAAAACATTTTAGGTGCCGTGAAAGGTGTTCCAGATGCAAATACGCACGTAAAGCCGATATCCCACCTTTTTCCTATATGAAATGTCACTACGCTATTGATTTCATGTAGCCTCTCGTGCGACGATGGGAATGTCCCCCTCAAAAGTTCTGTATCGTATGTTCGCATAGCACGACTAAATGCGTAGGCAATCCATCCTGTCAACCATCCTTTATCCTTAGTCAACATAAGGTTAAATCCGTAATTATGTCCTTTACCATGTAGTAACACAGAACTAATATCATATTCTGTTGCTATAAAAGAATAAATAGTTCCATTGTACTCTGTCTGGTTCTTCAACCATTTAGTATATGCTTCAAAGGATAGCGAATATGCTCCATTGGGCAACCTGTACCTTGTGTTCAATACAAGATTATGTCCCAACTGCGGCTCTACGCCATACGTTCCTGCACTCAGCCAATACTCCAACGGAGTGTTTATAGATGACATTCCTGTCTGTACGAGATACTGACGGCGCAAAGAGTAGCTCAATGAAATGTCAAATCTTTTGTCAGGAGCATACAAAATACTTGCAGAAGGAGATATATGCCAATAGTTTTTTGCCCCATTATGATACCAAGAGCCCCGCACACCTGTTATAGCACTTATTGCACTATTTATTATCCAGCTTTTATCAATATACGCCGTTACCT
>DJWZ01000085.1 GCA_002449535.1 Prevotellaceae bacterium UBA7017
ACCGGCAGCAAGCATTCTGTCAACATCCTCTATGGCATTGATGCCACCGCCTACGGTGAAGGGGATGTTTATCTCGTATGCCACACGGGTGACCATGTCGGTGAAAGTCTTCCTGCCTTCGTGGGATGCCGTGATGTCAAGATATACCAATTCGTCGGCACCGCTGTCGCTGTATGCCCTGCCCAACTCTACCGGGTCGCCGGCAGAGCGGAGATTCACGAAATTGGTTCCCTTTACGGTTTCACCATTTTTTACATCAAGACACGGAACTATACGTTTTGCTAACATAACTTATTTTTGCATTGACCATTGAACATTGAACATTGAACATTATTCTTCACTCTTCACTCTTAACTCTTCACTCCTAATTTTCCCCTCATAATATGCCTTGCCGAATACGACGGCAGGAATACCTTTTTCTTCCAGCTGCCTGATGTCTTCGTTGCATGACACGCCGCCGGAGGCAATCAGGTGCAATGACGGATATGCCTTCATTATCTCGACATAAAGTGCCGTGGCTGGTCCTTGCAAGGTGCCGTCCTTTGATATTTCCGTACAGAGGACGTTCCTGACGCCCCTATCGACATATTTCTTCAGGAACGACAGCAGGTCTTCTTCCGAATCCTCCAGCCATCCGTTGATGCTCACCTTTCCGTTTCTGACGTCCGCACCGAGTATCATCCTCTCTGCGCCGTACTTTTCCATCCAGCCCATGAAGAGTTCCGGCTTTGTAACGGCGATGCTGCCGACGGTCACCATCGAGGCGCCGGCATTGAAGGCTTTCTCTATGTCCTCCTCGGTCTTTATGCCGCCGCCGAAATCCACTACGAGGCTGGTTGCCTCCGTAACGGCTTTCAGCACGCCGTCATTTACTACATGCTTGCTCTTGGCACCGTCCAGGTCAACCATGTGCAGACGCTTGAAGCCCAGCTTCTCAAACTCCTTGGCTTGCGCTACGGGGTCTTCGTTGTATATTCTCTTGCTGTCATACTCTCCCTTGGTAAGGCGCACGCACTTACCGTCGATGAGGTCTATAGCAGGGATTAACTCTATCATGATTTTTTCTTTGTTTCGTTCTTTAAAAACATATCTCTCACCTCTTACCTCTCACCTCTAAGAAAATTCTCCAATATTCTTGCTCCTACGCTGCCCGACTTCTCCGGATGGAACTGGGTGGCATAGAAATTATCCTTGTTGATGGCGGCAGAATACGGCAGTGTGAAGTCTGCCTTCGCTATGGTATATCTTTCATCGAAGGGAACATAGTAGCTGTGCACGAAATACACGAAGTCCTTCTCATTGACATCCTTGAAGAGCGGAGTCTTGAGGTCATATATGCTGTTCCATCCCATCTGGGGTATCTTGTCCTCGTGCTTCTGTGGCTGGAAACGCTTCACGTCCATCGGGAACACCCCGAGGCAGTCTGTGTTTCCCTCCTCGGAGTGTCTGCACAGCAGCTGCTGACCGATACAGATGCCCAACACGGGCTGCTTCAAGTCGAGAATAACCTTGTCAAGTCCCCTTTCGAGAAGATACTTCATGGCGCTGCTGGCTTCTCCCTGTCCTGGGAATATCACCTTGTCCGCCGACAGTAATTCCTCGGCATCGTCCGTCCACAAAGGCTCAATGCCCAATCGCTTCACGGCATTGATTACCGAGAAGATATTACCTGCGTTATATTTTACTATTGCTACTTTCACTTTTTTTCTAATCTTTAAAGACCCCAGCCCACCCGATGGAGGGAGAATGTTCAATGGTCAATGGTCAATATTTCACGTGCGCGTATGCATACACACAACATGGGTTGCAAAGGTACGATTAAGTTATGAGAAATACAAATAAAAACAGATATTTTTTTATTTTATTTCCATGACGGAGTACTTTCGACGAAGTCAAAGGTACGATTAAGTGAGCAAAAAAACAAGAAAAAAAAGAATTTTTTATTTTTTTTTCTTGGATTTTTCGAACGTTAGTACCTTCGACAAAGTCAAAGGTACGATTAAGTTATGAGATAACCAACTATATAGCCACTACTTCCATTATCGTCTGAATTTGGATCAAATTTTTTTATGCAAAAAAATCCGAAAAGCTTATCTTTCCGGATTATAACTAACAACTAATCACTAATAACTAATCACTAACAACTAACCACTACCTCCTTCCGAAGAGGTCTTTGATGCCGTCGATGTCGAAGGCGAGAGAGAAGCGGAGGGTCTGGTCGAGTGGATTGCTTGATGCAGTAGAGATAACGTATGCAGCATCGAGCGAGAAGGCACTCATCTTGAAGCCGGCACCGACGGTGAAGTATTTACGGTTACCCTTGGTCTCTGCCTCGTCGTGATAACCGGCACGGACAGAGAAGCGGTCGTTGTAGCAATACTCCGCACCGACGCTGAGTTGTATCTCCTTCAGCTCTTCCTTAAAACCACCGGGGGCATCGCCGAAGCTCTTGAAGATACCGGCAATGGAACCGACGCTGTAGTATTTCTCGTCGGCATACTGCTCAAGGTTTGCCGCCGTCGTCTTACCCTCGGCAACCGCCTTGTTATACTGCTCCGTAGTAGGATAGGTCGGCACAAGGAGCTTGTTGAGGTCGGTGGCAACCGTGATGGTGTTATATTCGTCGATAGGCACCTTGAGGGATGCACCGATACGCAGGTTTGTAGGAATGAACTCCGACCTGTCGGTACCCGTGAGGTTCATCTTCGAGCCGATGTTGCTGATATTGAAGCCAAGACCCAGCTGACACTCACGCTTGCCGATGTTGATATAGTTCTGATAGTAGCCCGCAATGTCGGCAGCGAAGGCACCGGACGTCTTCTTCTCCTCGGTAGAGCTGTATGACATGTCGGAGAACATATACCTGACGGCAGCACCGAGAGAGAATTTCTCGGACAGCATCATGGAGTAGCCCGCGTCGATACTCATCTCGTAAGGCTTGATGGTCATGTCGTAGTTGTCGCTGGTGCCGCCCGACGACGTAAATACCTCGCCCAGGGAGAAGTAGTGGATAGAAGCAGAAACGGCGCTGTAGTCACCTATCCTGTAATATCCTGACAGGTAGGCAATGTTCATATCGTTGACCAGTTTGCGCAGCCACGGGGTATAGTTGAGCTGTACGCCAGCCTTGGAAATAGCAAACGGATACTTTGCAGGGTTCCAGTATTGTGATGATACGTCAGCATCAGTGGCAACACCCACATCACCCATACCGCCGGCACGGGCATCAGGAGCAATATTCTGACTCACCATTGCCGTATGCACAGGGTTGAAGAGCGTCTGCTTGTCCTGGGCATTGGCTGCCGTCGTCAGCATAAGGGCTGACAACAGGAAGAGGATTTTGATTTTGTTTGTCATTTATTTCAAATTTATCTTTATGTTTCAAGTTTTCGCTTTAGTACGAAGTATTAGTATCCTATCAGGAGCTTCTTTGTCTTGGAAACGTATTTCGAGTTGTCGCACGATACTCTTACGCGATAGAGATACATGCCCTGAGACAGACCCGATGCAGCCCACTTGTAGGACGTGGTAGGCTTGGTAGAAGAGAAGGTATCGTTCCACTGCAGCTGACCTACTATGCGACCTGTCATGTCGATGATGTCGATGTTCACCTCTGCCTCGGAACCCTGCAGGTCGTGGGTGACGTAGAACGTGATGTTCTCACCACTCTTTGCCGGATTTGGCGTAGCAAGGACATCTGTCAGCGTCGGCTCAAAGCCTTTCACGACATTGAAGTCGAGAGACACCTGGCTGGTATTGTTCAGCACGTCCCAGGCACGGAATGTAAGGGTATGCTTGCCGACAGGGAGGTTTGGCAGTACATACCACGTAGAACCGGAGGTATAGCTGTCGGCATCGAAGGTGAAGTTGTTGTTGAGGTTGTAGGTCATCTCGGCACTGCCGTCAACTATGAGCTCCATATAATGTCCCAATGACGACTCGGCGACATTGATGCCGTCGGCATCGTTTATCTCTGCCACGAAGAACGGCGTGCGTCCCACGTTGCCGCCATTCATGAACGACGGAGTGTTGAGATAGGAATGTATGGCAGGACCGATAGAGTCGTTCACGGCAGCCTCCTGTCCGTAAGGATACAGCGAGGTATCATGTCCGTTTGCCGCCACCTTGCCGGTTTCGTCAAGGGCATAGAGCACCACCAAGCCGTTGGCATTCTCGTCATAGATGTCTTTCGGCATGCGGAAGGTGAAGCGGAACTGTCCGCCAGTGACCGTCGTAGTGCCGGAGAAGATGTTGGAGTCGTAGTCGTCGTACTGGAAGAGTGCATCCGTATCGGCATTTCCCCTGCAGACGATGGTTTGCTTGGCATCCTTCACGATGCTGTTGAGCTTGCCGTTGAAGCCGGTGGCAACCTGACCGTCGCGAGTCTCTACATGTCCCTCTACGGTAACTACGCTGAGTGCCTTAGCCTGAATAGCCTGACTGCCGGCGGCAATGTCGTTTATCTTGTCAACCTTCACGTTGTAGGTAGGTATGGCAAGTGACATGGCTGGGTCGCCAAGCAGCGCGTAATGGTGCTTGTTGACTGTAAGGTCGGCACCTGCCTTCACCAACTGGTTCTTGGCACGACGCTGCACCTCGCCAAGGGTCAGCGGCTTTCCGTTGTCGTCATAGACAAACAGATTCTCCATCATGTATTTGTCTATCTTCGAGTTGTAGGTTTCATATACCGCACGGGCAGCACCGTATGAGGCAATGGCACCGCCGTCCTTGTTCAGCAGCAACTGTTCGCCGAGGGTGCTGTGGCTGTAGTCATAAGGCATCGTCTCACAGGCTGCCATAATCCACATAGAATAGTTTTCTCCCTTGAATTTCTTAACATCATCAAGCGTCACTATCCTCTCGTGGCTTAGCTCCGTCCATGAGCCGTGACCGCCATAGTTCATTATCAGCTGACCATCGTTCTGCAACTGCTTGATAAGGCTTTCAACAACGGGGTATCTGTTTCCGCTGGCAGTTTTCTTCATGTTATAGGCGTCTGCCATGATTTTCGTGACGTTATAGCCGCCTCGGGCTATCATGTCGTCTGCCAGTTCGTTGATAAACCTCATGTGGCTATTCTCGTCGCCGTCATCGCCAATGAACGTGACGCCGTTCTGCCAACTGCCCGACGGGGACTTCTCGACGTAATCAACAATCTTATCTACGGCATACATCGCTTCCTCATCGCTCGTAACGGGGATGCGCCCTACTCCACAATCCATCTGCATATTGTTCTGCACAATGCCGTCGGCATGCACCGTCATGCCGTCCTGAAGTATGGCAATGAAGTCGTCAATAGGCACGGCCCTCGTCTTGTCGTAGGAATTATATGTTTCATAGACCAGCAGATAGTCATCGGCAGAAAAATCTCTGCCGAGGGTCTTCATCCTGTTGTCCCACATACAGTCGCCAAACAGGAGGACATTTTTCACACCGCCGTCGCTGCTCTTGTCATAGAACATCTTCAGGTAACGACGATAAGCTGAAACGTCTGGCGTGCCGCTGGAGAACTCATTATATAACTCGTTGGCAGGAACTATGCGATAGGTCATTCCGTCGTGAGTGGCATGGAGATCACCAAGACGCTTTGCCTGGCTGTATAGTTTCTTCGATGTAGGAATTATAATGACATAATCCACCACCTCGTCAGCATGATGGTTTTGGTTTGCTACGTTTTCTGCAAACTCTGCTGCCGGCAATGCGCTGCTGAGGGCATACGACTTGGGATTCTCGGATGTTGCGAGAATGTAGTCAATCCTGATAGGACCGCCGCTGTTGCATGCTACCGTAACGGGGAAGGTGCCGGAAGCATTACACTCCAACGTGACTGTCGTAAACATTGCCACCTGCTCGCTGGAATAGGTCCTGATGTTGCCGCTCTTACTTACGTCATTGGCGGAAACAGTATAGCCGGTGACACCGCTGGCAGTAAGAATTGCCGTGATGGTAACGTTACCCGCATTCTCTGGCACTGATAGGTTTACGGTCTTTGAACTGCCTGCGGAAATGGTCTCGGACTCCACCAGCTCACGTCCCATCTCGTGCCATGCAAAGCCGTCATTCTCGTACAGGTCATGATAGGCAACGCCATTGGCAGCGGCACTGCTAAGCAACTCTTGCTCAGAACATTCCTTGCGGGCGCCGTCTGTCTGCGTTATGAAATAATATCCATAGTCGGAATAGGGATTCCTGGTGCGCGTCTTTACGGTATTTGAAGTGTATGATACCGGACCATAGGCATAGAAATACAGTTGTCCATCCTTCGGACATACTGCCACCTCTGGCAAATCGTCGTGTTCGGCAATCCACTCCTGCGTCAGCTGTTCGGGTACTAATGCACCGCCATAGCCATACACCTTCACCTTGCTGATATCAGAAAAACCTGCCTGGGAAACGACATCTGGCGTCAGACGGCAAATGCCCGTCTCACTGACACGAATCTTTGCCCATGTTCCAGAAGCCAACAATGATGAAGAGGAATATGAAGAAGCATCGGTAGTAACTGCAGAGGCACGTGTTGCCGACCTCGCTGCATTTTCTGATGAACCGGAATTACGTGGCGATGCAGTCCATTGAGCTACATAATCAGTTACCTTATATAATTTTTCGTCACGCTCCACAATAGGATTGAAGGAAGCACGCATTACCGTCTCCTTTCTGTCAACGAAAACGCTGTATGCAACAGCCGGTGTTTCGGGCAAAGTAAGCTTCTCTCTCTTTATCTTCTTGCGATATTTGCGTGCAGCCTTGCGTTTCAACGGAGTATAGTCAGGATAAAGGATTCGCATAGTGTATGTGGAATCCTTGTAGTTTCCTGACAAGGGGAGATATTCGTTTATCGGTTCGTCAATCTCCTTGCTCGCCAGTTTATACATATCCTGTGCCGACACCAATACAGGCATCAGCAGCAAAACAAATATGAAACGAATTATCTGCACCAAAAATCTAAAACTTTCTTCTCGTTTATAAATCCCTCGATGTGGTCATCAGGCTTTACAGGACCGACTCCCACAGGGGTTCCAGTATATATCAAGTCTCCCGTCTTGAGAGTGAAGTATTGCGATATGTAACTTATCAGACGGTCTATGGAACATAACATCTCTACGGTGTTTCCTTTCTGTCTTAATTCTCCGTTCATTGACATTGAGAAATCCACAGTCGGACGTTCCTTTCCCTTCATCTGCTGTTCATTCAGCACACTCTCCTTGGGAATCCACTCTCCTATTACTGCGGCTCCGTCAAAGCCTTTCGCTATCTCCCACGGCTGTCCTTCCTCACGCAGGGCTTTTTGCATATCACGCGCCGTGAAATCTATTCCGACCGTGAAAGCATCATAATAGCGATGTGCGAACTGTTCCGGAATACTCTTTCCAAGACGACAAATACGCACAACCACCTCTGTCTCATAGTCTATGCGCCCCATGAAGTCAGGTACGAAGAACGGTTTCCCGTCTTTCAGCAACGAAGAATCGGCTTT
>DJWZ01000107.1 GCA_002449535.1 Prevotellaceae bacterium UBA7017
GTGTTTTGACATTATGATTATATGTTTTTTTAAGATTTGGTTGTTTTGGGTGACAAAATTACAAAAAAATATTCAATATTTCTTTTTTTCCGAAAAAACATTGTATTTTTGCAGAAAAATATTGAGAAAACGATGTCATACAATCCAGATTTTGATGAAATCCGCCCTTATAATGAGGATGAAATGCCTGTAGTCTTCAAAGAACTTCTCAAAGACAGACAGTTTAATCTCATCATGAAAGGCTTTGCTCCTTGGATGCCGATGTTTGTGCGAAATTTCCTTCTTCGGCTGCTTTTTCGTGGTGTCAAGACTGCTCAGGACTTCCAGATTCGCTTCATGAAGCCTGTTGTAAAACTATGTATTGCGCGTTGTACCAAGGGAACAACCTTTTCCTATCCTGAGGATATGGTGAAGCAAAAGCGTTACCTTTTTGTGTCAAACCATCGTGATATAGTTCTCGATTCTGCTTTTCTTGACTTGATGCTTTATAATAATGGCTTCGAGCGTACCTGCGAGATAGGCATTGGTGACAACCTCCTTATATATCCCTGGATAAAGAAGTTAGTTCGCATGAACAAATGCTTTACAGTCCGCCGAGGTCTTACTGCCCATGAGATGATGCGTTCTTCCCGCCTTATGAGTGAGTATATCCACTATGCTGTCAATGAAAAAGGCGAGAATATATGGATAGCCCAGCGCGAGGGTAGGGCAAAAGACTCAGATGACCGCACTCAGGACAGCGTTCTGAAAATGTTCGCTATGGGGGTAGCAGAAGGAACTTCCCTTACTGATGCCTTG
Source organism: Prevotellaceae bacterium UBA7017 (assembly GCA_002449535.1). Taxonomy (GTDB): domain Bacteria; phylum Bacteroidota; class Bacteroidia; order Bacteroidales; family Bacteroidaceae; genus Prevotella. The sequence goes on from DJWZ01000107.1 coordinate 799, forward strand.
AAAGACCTGCATATAGCCCCCCTTACCATCAGTTACGAATACGACCCCTGTGACTATCTTAAAGCCGAGGAGTTCCAATATAAACGCGATGTTCCTGGGTGGAAGAAGAGCAAGCAGGATGACCTCAACAATATGAAGACTGGTATCATGGGTTTCAAGGGTAGGGTGCACTACGAATTATCCCCCTGCATTGACGAATGGCTCGATGAAATGGGGAAAAAAGATATTCCTCGCAAAGAAATGTTCCATGAGATAGCCCAGCATATTGATGCCGAGATACATTCCCGATACAGGCTATATCCATGCAACTGGATAGCAAAGGATGAGCTTGATGGTACAAATAACAGCGACAAATATACTGCAGCCGACAAGCAAACCTTCGAGAAATACCTGAACAAACAGATAGCAAAAGTAAAAGTTCCAAACCCTGATTATGATTTTCTGCGTGAGAAGATACTTACCATGTATGCTAATCCTTGCCGTAACTGGATTGCTGCTACAGGCATGCAAAAGTGACCCCTACGATACAGGCGACGGCAGCCTCTCATACCTGAAGGCGGAGATGTGCGACATCTATGCCAGCAACAGCTATGTCACCAAAATTGTGACAGACGAGGATGTGGAACTGCCCTTCAGTAAGGGATTGCGCTTAAATATGGGTGCTGCTGCGGATACTATAGTAAGATGTATGCTCTATTATAATATGGTGTCTTCAGAACCTATCTCCATACAGTCATCTGTAGAGGTAAAAGTGATAGATGCAACCGACACTCTGAAGTTCAACAGAACCAGCATTCTGAGCCGTTGGGAATCACGCAACAAGAAATACATAAATTTCCGGATAGAAGAAAAACAAGGCGTTGACTCCCTCTATTCCGAAAAAAAATATTATTCCGTAGTAAAAAATCCTTAACTTTTCAATCCCTTTTTCACTCCCCTTTAAAAACCCTTTAAAACTATGTTACAAAAACTTTTTGGCTTTGATTCGTCAACAATGACATTGCGTAAGGAGGTAATAGGTGGCATCACCACATTCTTTACGATGGCATACATCCTCGCAGTAAACCCCAGTATTCTCTCTGCCGCAGGTATGGATTCTGGAGCAGTATTTACCGCCACCTGTATCTCCTCTATTGTTGCCACTTTGGTAATGGCGGTCTATGCCAAGCTTCCTTTTTCTTTGGCTCCAGGTATGGGTCTGAATGCTTTCTTCGCATATACTGTAGTGCTCACGATGGGCTATACTTGGCAGTTTGCTTTGACTGCTGTGCTGATAGAAGGTATCATCTTCATTCTCCTTACCGTTACAGGCTTGCGAAAATATATTGTCAATTCCATACCTCTTGTACTTCGACGTGCCATCAGTCCTGGTATCGGATTGTTCATAGCCTTTGTAGGACTCACTAATGCAGGCATTATCACCTCGTCAGAGTCCACCTTCGTAACCCTTGGCAATATGCATGAAGCAAGTGTGCTGCTGAGTATGTTTGGTATTTTGGTGACATCGGTCTTGCTGGTCAGAAATGTAACCGGAGCCTTGCTCATAGGTATTCTTGTGACCACTTTTGTAGGCATACCACTTGGCATCACCAACTATTCCGGTATTCTTTCTACGCCACCATCCTTAGAACCTGTATTTTGGCAGTTTGAATTCCACAATGTGTTTACTGCCGATATGGTAATCGTTGTGCTCACCTTCCTTTTCATCGATATATTCGATACCATCGGCACCCTCATAGGCGTTTCCAATCGTGCCGGCATGATGGATGATGATGGTAATGTGAAGAATATAAACCAGGCTTTCATGGCTGATGCTGTCGGCACTACAGCAGGTGCCATACTTGGCACCTCAACAGTGTCAGTATATGTGGAGAGTGCCTCTGGTGTCAATGTCGGCGGTCGCTCAGGTCTTACGAGCTTTACAACAGCCATCTGCTTTGTAGCAGCCCTGCTCTTTGCTCCATTGTTTCTTGCTATTCCAGCACAAGCAACGGCAGCTGCCTTGATAATAGTAGGTGTAATGATGATGTACGAAATTCGTAAAGTCGATTTCTCCGATTATGTTACCGGCATCCCTTGCTTCATTTGCATTGTCTTCATGCCTCTGACCTCCAGCATCTCCGACGGCATACTCATGGGTGTCATCTCCTATGTGCTCATTCACCTCTGCTCAGGAAAGATAAAGGATAAAGACGAGCGCAACAACATGAACTGGGCAACAATCCTTTTGGCAATCCTCTTCATCTGCCGTTACGCCTTTTTGTAAGGTCTGCTCGGCTATGTAAAGGTATAAAAGGGGAGTGAGAGTGGAGTGAAGAAGAGGAGTGGAAGAGGAGTGGAAGGGGAGTGGAATGGGAGTGAGGGTGGAGTGAAGAAGGGGGGAGGGACAATACAAAAAGAGCCCAGAGAACTCCCGCAAGTAATAGCAAACCTTCTCTTCACTCGATTTTTATTGACCTCAGCCCTGTCGAAAAGTGTAAAGTTTAGTGGGCAAAAGGTGACTTTTTGGTACTCAAAAACATAAAATGGATAAAAACTTTATATTTTTGGTGGCATAAATTAAGTTTTTTTTTATAATTTTGCCCACCTAATGTGTACTTTAGGTATAAATGACAATTCAAATTTCATTATAAACTATAAAGGCAAATACTATTTGTTTTATGAGTAAGATTGTAAAACTGCATCGTGGTCTTGATATTTCCCTACAAGGTGCTGCCGCAAAGGAAAAATGCGCAGTAAAGATGGGGAAAACCTACGCGTTGCAGCCAGACGATTTCGTGGGTGTGAAACCTAAGGTCGTCGTAAAAGAAGGGGATAAGGTGAAGGCTGGTGAACCGCTGTTCATCAACAAGGCTTATCCGGAGGTGAAGTTTGCAAGCCCCGTGAGTGGTACGGTAACTCTCGTGGAGCGTGGCGAACGCAGAAAAGTATTAAGTGTGCAGGTAGAAGCAGATGCACAGCAGGAATTTGTGGATTTCGGCAAGAAAGATGTAAAGAGCCTCTCTGGAGAGAACGTCAAGAACGCTCTTTTGGAGGCAGGTCTTTTCGGCTACATCAACCAGCTGCCGTATGCTATTTCTACCAATGACCAGACAGAGCCAAAGGCTATCTTCGTCTCTGCCTTGCGCGACATGCCGCTGGCAGGCGACTTCGAGTATGAAGTGAAGGGGCAGGAGGCTGACTTCCAAGCTGGTTTGACCGCCCTCAGCAAGATGGCGAAGGTGTATTTAGGGGTAGGGGAGAATTCTTCCCTTACTGCTTGCGAGGATGCAGAGGTTGTAGTGTTCAAGGGCAAGTGTCCT
>DJWZ01000128.1 GCA_002449535.1 Prevotellaceae bacterium UBA7017
ATAACCGCTGCCAACAAGATGGCTGACATAGGCGAGCAGATGACGGCAACAGGCATCGAGAAGACAGAACAGGAAATAATCTACAACACCGACAACACCTATTGGCTCGTAGTATCGCTGAAGCAAAAGCATCGTCTGGCAACAAACTATCTCGACCTCGTGAAGAAACTGAACAGCGACGTGCACAAGATGATAGACGAAGGCGTTGCCACCAGAGCAGACGGACTGAAGGTGGACGTTGCAGTGAACGAAGCAGAGATGACACTGACAAAGGTGGACAACGGACTGTCGCTGGCAAAGATGTACCTGTGCCAGATTTGCGGCATGGACCTCGAAAGCGACATATCACTGGTTGACGAGGAAGTGGCACAAGACATAACATATAGCGGCGACACAGAAGAAATAGAGAAAGACTTCTCGGCTCGCCCAGAGTTGGCTCTGTTGTCAAAGAGCATAGACCTTTCAAAAGAGAAGACAAAACTGGCAAGAGCCGGATACCTGCCACAGATAGCACTGACAGGCGGCGCCGTATTCTCAAACCCCAGCGTATATAATGGTTTCGAAAGAAAATTCAAAGGTGCCCTCACCGTGGGAGTAATGATGAGAGTACCGGTCCTCGACTGGGGCGAAACAGCATACAAGATACGTGCCTCGAAAAACTCTACCAGAATGGCGGAGCTGACCTACAGCGAGGCAGAAGAGATGATAAGCCTGCAAGTAAGCCAATGCTCCTTCAAGCTGAAAGAGGCACACAAACACCTCACGACAGCATTGGGAAACATCAAGAGCGCAGAGGAAAACCTACGCTGTGCAAACCTGGGCTTTAAAGAGGGCGTGATAAACACTACTGACGTAATGGCTGCACAGACAGCTTGGATGAAAGCACAAACAGAAAAGATAGACGCCGAGATAGACGTCAAGACAGCAGAGGTGGCAATGAAGAAAGCCATCGGAAAACTATAAAACGGAGAAAGGAAAAACCAAAATGACAAAGGGAAAAGCTAAAAATAATAGTGTTTTGATAGCACTTGGAGCATTCATTGTAGTAGTGCTCATAATCGGTATGATAGGTTTCTTCACCATCGGCAGGGATGCTGAAATCATCCAGGGTCAGATTGACGTAGAGGAATATCGCGTTTCCAGCAAGGTGCCTTCACGCGTCCTTCATATCTTCGTAAAAGAAGGTGACTACGTAAACGTCGGTGACACGCTCGCCATCCTTGAAGCACCGGAGCTGTCTGCAAAGGCTACCCAGGCGCAAGGTGCCATTGATGCCGCAACAGCACTCAGCAATATGGCAAACAACGGTGCCCGCAAAGAGCAGATAAAGGGTGCATACGAACTATGGCAGCAAGCCAAGGCAGCAAAGGAAATTGCCGAAAAGTCATATAACCGCGTACAACGCCTCTTCGACGAAGGCGTCATGACAGCCCAGAAGCGAGACGAGACATACGCTATGTTCAAGGCATCCGAGGCACAGGAGAAAGCGGCAAAAAGCCAGTATGACATGGCAGTAAACGGAGCACGCGAAGAAGAGAAAGCAGCTGCAAAGGGACAGGTAAAGGCTTTCTCAGGACAGATGGACGAGGTAAAGGTTTACGAGAAGGAGACTATACAGATTGCACAGATAGCCGGAGAGGTCGCAACTATCTATCCGAAGGTGGGAGAACTCATCGGCAGCGGTTCACCGATAATGACAATCTCCATCATGGACGACCTGTGGGGAGCCTTCAACATGCGTGAAGACCAGCTGAAGGGTCTGAAGAAAGGTGATACATTCACAGCATATCTTCCTGCCTTTGACAAAGAAATAGAAATGAAAGTGTCAAGCATAAAAGACCAAGGCAGCTATGCCACATGGAAAGCCACAAAGAGCAATGGTCAGTTTGACATGAAGACCTTCGAGGTTAAGGCGCGTCCCACGAAGAAGTTTGACGGCTTGAGACCAGGAATGAGTGTTATAGTAAGGTAATGCGCGAACTCTTCGTCAGAGAAATACATATATTGCTGGTACACCCTATATACATCATGTGTATGGTGGTGGCTCCGCTATTGATAACGTTCTTCTTCACATCACTGATGGACGAAGGAGCACCGCAAAATCTGCCGATAGGCGTTGTTGACCTCGACCAGACGACAACAACACGCAAGCTGACCCGCATGATAGATGCGTTCCAGAGCACAAAGGTAGTAGCCCACTACACATCTATGGAGGAAGCCCGTCATGCCATACAGAAGAATGACATATACGGTTTCTTGCTTTTCCCGAAAGACATGACGAGCGACATGCTTGCCTTCCGTCAGCCAAAGATGTCATTCTATTATAGCAACACCTCGCTGACTGCCGGCTCGCTGATATATAAAGACATGAAGACGGTCTGTATGCTGGCTGCTGCCGGCGTAGGGCAAGGCGTCATGCAGGCAAAGGGAATGACACCTGAACAGATTAAGGCAACCCTGCAGCCAATAGCACTCGACACACACCTTATAGGCAATCCGTGGGTAAACTACAACTTTTATCTCAGCGCGATGCTGATACCTAACACCATCATACTGCTCATATTCCTGGTAACGGTATATTCCCTCGGAATAGAGATAAAGTTCCGTATGCGACGCGAGAACGACAGAGACAACAAAGGATGGTTAGAGATGGCACACGGAGACTTCGGCATGGCAATATTTACAAAGATACTACCGCAGACACTTGTCTTCATCTGCGTTTTCATACTGGTGTACTCCTATCTGTTCGGCTGGCTACACTTCCCACATCCTGGAGGATTCTGGAGAATAGTGCTGCTCGCCTTCCTCAGCGTAGTATCGGCACAGGGATTTGGAGTCTTCATCTTCGGGCTCATACCATCCATGCGTATGGCAATGTCCGTATGTTCACTATGGGGAGTTCTAAGTTTTTCGATGGCAGGAACAGCATTCCCAGTCTTCGCTATGGATGCACCGCTGCAAAGCGTATCGTGGATGTTCCCAATGAGACATTACTACCTCATATACCAACTCTGCATACTTAACACCTATCCACTGACAGAGGTACTGATAAATATCTTTGCGATGCTTTCACTCGGATTCTTGCCATTACTCGTGATAAAACGCATAGAACGCGCTTTTGTCAACTATGCCTACGAACCATAACAAATCCACATTTATACAGAAAAGGTATTGAAAACACTTAACACCATATTTGACGCATGGCTGGATGAGCTGAAGATGATTTCCAAAGACGAAGGCGTCTTGCTATTCTTCTTGTTCCTCCCTATTGCCTATCCCCTGATTTATTCGTGGATATACAATAACGAAGTAGCACGCGAGGTTCCCGTTGTACTGATAGACAATTCACACTCGGCAAAATCACGTGAATTTGCACAGAAATACGATGCCTCTCCCGATGTCTGCATCGCATACCGTTGCGGCAACATGTCTGAAGCCAAGAGCCTCATCGGAAAGGAAGAAGCCTACGGAATCATCTATATACCCCACGACTTTGACAAATGCCTTGGACGACACACCCAGGCACACATCAGCATATACTGCGACATGAGCTATATGTTGGCATATAAAGCCATTTACCAGACAGCCACAGCAGTATGCAGCGATATGGGAGCAACAGGCTTTTCTCCATTGTATTTTGAAGAGGTACCGATATTCAACACCACAGGCGGATATGGTAACTTTATTATTCCGGGAGTTTTGGTTCTCATCATACAGCAAGCCCTGCTACTCGGCGTAGGCATGATAGCCGGAACACGACGGGAGGAACGCTACTACAAAAAAATACCAGATCAGGAATGGAAGATTGCGGGTATGCTGGGACACAGTTTTGCATACCTCATGATATTCAGCATCATGCTTGCTTGGATTACCCTCGTAGTACCAAGAATGTTCGGGTTCGTCAGCCTTGTTCACGGCTCCACCCTATTCCACTTCCTTGTGCCATACCTGCTGGCGTGCGTATTCTTTGCCATCACGGTCAGTTCTTTTGTAAGATACCGCGAGAGCGTAATGCTCATAGTTGTCTTCACATCACTACCCATGTTATTCCTTAGCGGTGTCAGCTGGCCACTGAGCAGTATCTCCGGTTTCTGGCAAGGCGTTTCATACGCTTTCCCCAGCACCTTCGGCATAAGAGGCTTCATACGAATGAGCAGCATGGGGGCAGAACTTGCCGATGTTGAGCACGAATACTTTGGCCTATGGATACAAACTATAGTGTATTTCCTACTTTCGTGCACAATATATCAAGTGCGCGGACGTTTTTTATATAAAAACTAAAACTATACATAAAAAAACCACAAACATGCAAAAATTGCTTTCATACAGTTTTTCTGTTCTTTTCATGTTCTTTGCTCTTACCCTGTCAGCACAAAGCATGTCTGACGATCAGGTAATGAATTATATCATAAAAGAGCACAACTCCGGAACCTCTCAAGCACAGATAGTATCAAATTTGATGAAGCAGGGGGTTGATATCAACCAGATTCGCCGTGTCCGCAAAAAGTACGAGAGGGAGATACAGGGAAAGAATCTCGGTGCTGTAGCAGATGCCGCAGTTGACAATGCGGGGCAAATGATGCGTCAGAACACAGAAGGAAATGCTCGCACTCAGAAGCTGGATAATCCATTACCCGGGGAGGAAGCTAAGGAAACAGAGGAAATTAATGCCAATAATTCTGGTATAAATAACAAGGAAATGCTTTTTAACGGGCACAAAGTCTTCGGCAGAGATATCTTCAATAACACCTCCCTGACTTTTGAACCCGCAATGAACCTTGCCACACCACAGAACTATGTTATCGGTCCTGGAGATAATATAAAACTTGACATATACGGAGCATCTCAAAAGAGCAATGTCTATATTGTCAGCCCTGATGGTGATATTACCGTTGAAGGATATGGTCCTATTCACGTAAGTGGTATGTCCGTAAGCAGAGCACAGTCGCACCTACGTTCTACTCTTGGTTCGCGTTACTCTTCTTCTAACATAAAGATTGGACTGGGGCAGACTCGCACCATCATTGTCAACATAATGGGTGAAGTGCAGGCACCTGGTACATATACCCTATCCTCCTTTGCCAGCGTTTTTCACGCACTTTATATGGCTGGCGGCATCAGCGAACTCGGTACACTGAGAAATATTAAGGTTTTCCGTCGTGGTTCTCTTGTTACGGTCGTTGACGTTTATGACTATATACTCAATGGCAAGTTGACAGGTAATGTTCGTCTGCAGGACAATGATGTTATAGTTGTAGGTACATACGACGCTATGGTATCCATCAAAGGAAAAGTAAAGCGCCCTATGTATTATGAAATGAAGAAAACAGAAAGTCTTGCTTCCCTTTTGAATTATGCTGGTGGTTTCGGACATGATGCATATAAAAAGGCTGTTCGAGTAATACGCAACAATGACTCCAAGCGCAGGGTATATAATGTCGAGGAGTTTGACTTTAGCGCCTTCAAGATTAATGATGGTGATGCAGTCAGCGTTGACTCAATCATAGACCGCTATGAAAACATGGTTGAAGTAAAGGGGGCAGTCTTCCGTCCTGGCATGTATCAACTTGGAGGTGATATCACTACTGTTGGTAGTCTTTTGAAGCAATGTGATGGTGTAATGGAAGATGCCATAACCACTCGCGGCGTTATGCACCGCATGAATCCTGATCGTACCCTTACAGTATTACCAGTTGATATCGGTGGCATCCTCGCAGGCACAGCACCAGATGTACCTCTGCAAAATGAAGACGTACTCTTTATACCTTCCAAGACAGACCAGCAGACAGAACGTACCATTACCATACACGGAGAAGTAATGTACCCTGGAGTATATAGTTATGCCGACAACGAAACCCTTGAAGATTTCGTTCTTCAGGCTGGTGGATTGAAAGAGAGTGCATCAACGGTAAAAGTGGACGTATCACGCCGTATTATTGATAGCAAGGCTATTGAAAGCAATGGTATTACTGCCGAAAACTTCTCTTTCTCTCTGAAGGAAGGTTTTGTAATCGACGGTGAACCAGGCTTTGTCCTCAAGCCATACGATGAAGTTTATGTTCGCAAGAGCCCAGGATATCAAACACAGCAGAATGTAAATATCGATGGAGAAGTCAACTTCCCTGGTACCTATGCTATGTCAAAGCGCGAGACACGTCTCAGTGACATTGTCAAAGCTGCTGGTGGTGTGAATGCCTTGGCATATGTCAAAGGAGCAAGATTGGAGAGAAGAATTACTCCAGAAGAACGCATTCGCATGCAACAGGTATTGGATGTTGCTGAAAACCAAGCTGCAACTGGAGACTCTACAGACCTCAAGAAGTTAGATTTTGGCGACATCTACTATGTAGGAATACAACTTGACAAGGCTCTGGAAAATCCAGGCTCCGACTACGACCTCGTATTGCGTGAAGGAGATAGAATCATTGTACCTGAATACAATAATACCGTAACTATCAGCGGTAATGTCCTATATCCAAATACCGTTGCCTACAAACAAGGTAAGAGTGCCAGCTATTATATCAATCAAGCAGGAGGCTATGGAAACCGCGCACGCAAACGTTCTACATATATTGTTCACATGAATGGCACGGTAAATCAGGTCGGTGAAGGAGATAAGCCCACTCCAGGCTGCCAGATTATTGTACCTACCAAGCCAAAAACAGATCCTGCAAGAGTATCTCAATGGCTCGGCATAGGTTCGACTACCGCAGCCCTTGCAACAACAATAGCAACAATTGCACACTTAAC
>DJWZ01000073.1 GCA_002449535.1 Prevotellaceae bacterium UBA7017
CACTCGTTATGAGGAAAATCCGACTATACAGTTTACCTCTGCCGGTACTGACTCTATAGCCCTCTATGCTACCTTTGAGAGGTGGAATGCGTCTATCGGACAGAAGGAGGTGTTGGAATTCAAGCGTGAATACTACACCCTTGATGCTACTCCTCTTACCATTAAGGCAAGTGAGAGTGAATTGACATTTCCGAATGCCTTCTCTCCCAATGGGGATGGCGTAAACGATTATTACAAGCCAAAGACATTCAAGAGTATTGTGGAGTTCCGTGCCATTATCTTCAATCGTTGGGGGCAGAAGCTCTATGAGTGGAATGATGTAACGGCAGAAGGCTGGGACGGCTCGTATAACGGTCACCAAGTGAAGCAAGGCACGTATTTTGTATTGTGTACTGCCAAAGGAGCCGATGGTCAGGTCTTTAAGATAAAGAAAGACGTCAACATCCTACGTGGCTATACCAAGGACGAACCCGTTGACACTGAGTGAGGAGCGCGCAATGAGGAATTCCTAACTCTCCTACATGCTATAGCTGAAGCCGAGGGAGAAGTATTCGTTAAATTGCAGCAGTGTGTGTCCAGGCTCGATGGGCTTTACGCTGTCGTCGAATCGTGGGTATAGGAACAGGTTTGTTGAAAGAAATCTGTTAAACCTGAACGATATGTTGTTTTCCCATTCTATCAGCAGCTTGTGATATGTGGTGTAGGCATAGAAACGAGTCCTCCATGAAAGATTGTCTATAGGCTTCCATTCAAGATCTACTGTTGTCTGTGAACCAAAATCCTCCATAGTGTGATGGTCTGTTGTTATGCCGTTTGCTGCAGCCAGGTCTTTACGGTCCACATATTTGAAGTTGAAGGCTATCGGCGCCAGGTGTATGGTACCTTTCAGGCGTTTGTTCTTTGTCTCAACGAAATAGTCCATACCGAGAGAGACATTCAGGGTGAAAGGTGACATGAAGTCGGAATATGTCTTCTTGTCATTATTCTTCAAGCCTCTTGAGAATTGTGTGTATGCCAGTAACTGCAGGGCATAATACCATTGCTTGTGCGCCTGTCGGTCGAATTTTCCGGTGTAGCGAATCAAGTCTTCCGATGTCTTGAACTTGTTGATGGTGTCGGCACTTGATGTCTGGAATCCTAATCGCATTTCCAACTTGTTGTTGAACTTCAGCTTTCTGGCATTGTCGTAGTTATATTGCAGGGTTACGGTGCCCAGCATTGAGTAGCTCCTGCTGCCTCTCTGGTACCAGTTGTCAGAAACGTGGTTCTGCATGAATTGCAGGAAGTAGTCTCCCATGAAAGTCCAGAAATGAGGCTTCGTGATGAAAAGATTTATGGGTTCTGTAGGAGCGTTCAGCGGTACATGCGTTGGAACAGGCGATATTTTCGTGGTGTCTGTAAGCGATAGCGAGGGTGGCGTTTCTGGAGACAATGTCCCTAAATCAGATGGCGCTACCTCTATGTTCTTCTCTACCAATTCCGGATGTCTGAGATATACATCCATCAGCACCCTGTCTTCCAGCGACTGTCCGGCACTATCCCTGTTCATTATCTCCCTTGTTACAGAAGGGTCGTATTTCAGTGGCGAGAACAGGCGGAAATGGGAAGATTGCGCCCACATATTTGTGATGCACAAGGTGGTAAATAAAAATATGGTTGAAAATAGCCGTTTCATCTTCCTGCTATCTTTTTGTATTCCTTCTGTGCCTTCTTCATTTGCTCAATAAATTCAGGACAGTTCTGTAAGGCACAGAAACCGATGCTTGCTCCTACGCGGCTGGCGTCAACGTCGCTCTGCCAGTGAGCCCCGGCAATGACGCGGCTCTGCCCATATATGTAGGCACGATAGAACAGGGTGTCGGTACGCTCTGGTGCTATCTGCGACATCAGCAGTGCACACATCTGTCCGCGCATGGTATGCCCAGAAGGATAGCTGCCCTCGCCACGCAGGTCGTCTTCCTCGCCTGTCAGCATCGCATCGTCAAGACGCTCAAAGGGACGCTGGCGGTGATAGTATGCCTTAGGAGCCACACGCATCTGGTCGGTAGTGTAGATTGCCGTCGTTAGCAGCTTGTATATCTCTGGCGTCCTTTCCTTGCCGACCTCCAGACCGAAGGGAACGGCAAACTGGCGGAACAGCGAGTCGATAGGGTTCCAGATGGCGTCGCCCCTTGCCATGGCTGCACGCCCTTTGTCAGTGCGCTGCTGTTTACCCCATGCGTAACGCATCATGTCATTGGCAAACTCCGGGCTGTCGAAGTCAGGCGGTGCAGGCAGACATTTTATGAGGTCAGGCAACAGTTCTGTGGTGAGATATACAGGCATCTTCTGTGCCGATACCGTCATTGCCACGAAGGCGATGAATAATGTTGCTAATATCTTTTTCATACTATTTCTATTTTTAAAATCGTCTGCAAAGGTACGATTAAGTTATGAGAAATACAAATAAAAAGCTTGTTTTTTGTTTTATTTCCATGACGAAGTACCTTCAACCGTAGGTAAAAGGTACGATTAGTTTAACGAAAATAAAAATTTTCGTTTTCATTTTGCCTTTGTACGGATTTTTTTGTATTTTTGCAGCCAAAGTAAAACAAACAAGATATTGACTATGGTAAAACATGTGATTTTGTGGACATTGAATCCAGAACTCTCGGAAGAGGAGAAGAAAGCCGTTAAGGCAGGTATTAAAGAAGGTCTTGAAGGACTGGTCGGGAAAGTGCCGGGACTGATAGATGCGAAAGTGAATGTTGATGGACGCTTGGAATCCTCAAATGCCGATGTGATGCTTGATAGCACCCTTGAGAGCGAAGCTGCCCTGAAGGCTTATGCAAGCCATCCAGAGCATGTGGCAGTTGCCAACAGCAAGGTACGTCCTTATACAGTACAAAGAACCTGTCTCGATTTTGAGGTGTGATATTGGCTCGTCTGCAAAGCCCAGTACTTAATAAAATGCTCATCAGCAAGACGAATATAGTCATTCGCTGATGAGTCATATAGAACGCATAACTATCGCTATATCTTCTTTATATCCTCTCTACCATTTCCATACTCTATGAATATGAGCTCAGATAGAGTTCTAATAGAATTCTTATAGGGTCCTAATAGAAATTTAATAGAGTTCTTTAGGAGATGCCTATGACTTGCTTATGACTTACAATAGAGTTGGTATAGAGTTGGTATAGGCTTGGTATAGACTTGGTATAGACTTTGATGAGGAAATGTTTGTTTGCAGAAAGTGTAAAGAAAAAAGACTCTTTTCACACTGCAAAGGTACTAAAAATTATCAATACTACAAAATAAAATAGCATTTTTATTTCTGTTTTTATGCAGGGAGAGAATTTTTACTGCCGTGCACTGGAAAACTTTTTTCAGCGCACTGTAGTAATTCCTACTCTGCACTGCAGTAAATGGTGCTAAGAATTGGCACAAGTTTCTTATACTCGTGAAGTTTTCCAGTAATACAACAACATAAATACACAGCCGAGAAATATAATTACGAGAGACATGTATGAAGGTAAATCAACTATATGAATGATGTCAACTATTAGAATAATTGCGGCGGATAAATAAACTGCAACCCTGTTTCTTTTTGTCAGACATTTATTTTCATGAAGAAATATCCTGTATATCAGCACCAGTATGATTGGTACGGCAAATACAAATATGCGGAACCATGTATATTCCCAAATGTAGAAATAATTGTGTCCTGCATCCTGATACCCCAATAGATTGTTGATAAACTTACCTATCGACATTTGGAAAAGGTAAAAGAAGACAAAAAAGAGATGGAAATTTTTGCTAATTTGATTCTTCATAATTTTTCGTTTTTAGTTATATGTATCATTTCTGTTGTATTTGGCTGCAAAGTTACAAAATCAAGTGTTAAGTTATTGTGTTGGAAACTTCTATTAAACTGAACTCATAAGGATACACATTTTTTTATGATATCCTCACTTACTCCTTGCTTTCTCAGATTCTCTGCTATTTTTTCTTTCTCTGATTGCTTTTCCATCAGCCATCTAAGCTGCTCAACAATAGAGTGCAGCGCCATCCTGAGCCGTTCTACGTGTTCTGGATTATTGACATCTATTCCACAGAATGGAGCTCTGTCTTTATGTAGGCAAAGATAGTAGATACCACCAATCAATAGTGCCGACCATGCCACAATATCAACATTAGTGCCAAAATAGTGACTTAGGTATTTGCCTGCTAAAGGTAGAGTGTGTTCTTCCCTAAGTTTAGAAGTATAGTTTGTAATGTCATTACCTTGGGCTACTTCCCACCTGAGTAACTCAAGCATAAGGGATTTGCCACTCAATTCTGAAAGCAGACAACATAGCATACTGTAAACATCATCCATCAGGTCTTCTCCCTTCATGGCATTTTTAATGATATCACTGAACCAATAGTCGCGTTCCTTGACAAATTCACTGTAAAATTCAGAAATATTCTTATACCTCTTATAAAATACTGTGGGCTCAATGTCCGCCATCTTCATTATATCTGTTACAAGAGTGTCAGAGAAACCACGTTCAACAATAAGCTTTTCTGCCGCCACTCTAATAGCTTTTTCCAGGTCAGCTTTTGTCCTTCTTGGCTTCCTTGCTTTCTGATTTGATTCGGATGATATTATACTTCCCATATTGCTAAGGTTTAAAATGAAACAATGTTTCTTATTTCAGTTAATGAATTTACTAAATGATCCGGCTGCCATTTTTTATGAGTCGCAAGAATGCTGATTCTTATTCTTGCTTCTTTCGTCCTGACTGCAGATAAACTATTTCACTAACGAATATTTCACGTTTATGCAGTTCTTCCACAACTTGATAGACTTTTAGATTGTCTCTTATCATAGCCTTAATTTGTTGCAAAAGTAATAATATTTATTTATGCACGCAAGTTAAAATATTCTTTTTCTTTCTATATTATAGATATTTAACAAAACAATATTGTTTATAATATAGAAATCCAAGAAAGAAATATAGAAATGGGTATTTTTACAATCTTGTAGGCTTTCAATCAGTTAAATCACGCTTTGGTGTGCCGATGGTTTTGAGAACAGGTTCTTCGGCATACGAACAAGTTCGTCTGCAAAATCCCCAAAAGAGATTGACCATCAGCAAAGAGAAAAAACTCAATGGGGGTAACCCCTAAGGGAAAAATTGCAACCCTTAAAGGTAACAAACTCAGGCGAGAGTTAAAAGTATTTCTGCATATAGCCTTCCCTTTCAATTAGGTTACGTCAGAATGACTTCTCCGATATTTAAAAACGAAATAGCTGCATAGGCATAGGGCTAAAGCAACTACTATAAGTGCCAACATCATGTTGGTTCCAAGCATCTCTTCAATGCCTGAGGAATCTGGCATCACATTTTCCATCTGCTGCATGTTTCCCGAAACATCAACACTTGAAACCACATGAGAAGTATCCTGAGGAGGTGTTGCATAAGTAGCTGCTGGTCTGGAGATGTAGGGGGAGGGCCCGTCGATAATAATGTCTAATAACTGCATAATAACAAAGTTTATAATTTATATATTTTGAAAGAAATAGTATAAAATCTGTACAAACAGTCCTGTGAGGAAACTGATGGCATTACACAGAATACTGTATGTGAAGGAACACGACAGATTCCTGATAAAAACATAGTACCATAATGCTTCTACAAGAGCAATAATTACCTCTCCAAGCAGGAGAACTGGAAGGCTGCTGCTGACATAGTAAACATAGAGGTTAAGCGGAACGTTTGTAATGATATTGACCACAACCGATGATGCAAGTACTCGCCTCCTGCGTTCGTGCAGAAGCAACAATACAACTAATTCTATCAGAATCGTTGGGATAAGAGCGAGTATAAGAATCGGAATAATCATTATAGTACAAAAGTAAATAGGTATCCGGGAATGAGTGCTGCTGCGAGAAGTCCGAAAGCTAATCCTTCTCTGCCCGGAAGTATGACATTAACAAGATACAGCGTAATGGGCATCGTGCAGTTTATTGCAAGCATGCCCACGAATAAAGCTACCATACTCTGATTTCTGAAAAGGAAACATAATACAAGTAATGGCAGTATCATAACAATCGTTCTGATGATACCAATGCTATGGGCAATCCATCCTCCTGCCATCTTACCCAACATGGACATCATCCCTATAAACAACACCATTTCGGAACTCTTTCGTAGTCCTCCAGAAAAGCTCTCGCTAACAAATGAACGCATCATGACAACCACCATTAAGGCTGTAGCGGACAATAGCACAAACGTTGCACCAAACCTGTTTTTGATGACTTCAGAAGAGCCTTTTGTTGATGTGGATTTGTCTATGTGTAGCATCATTATTGACAGGAGACATAGGGAGATAAGAAAGATGTAAAGCATATGCCACGAGCAGAATACAGCCCCTAGTGACAAACCGAATACACCTGTGGCAACAAATGTTCCCAAGTCCCGGATGTCATTTCTTGTACTGACTGCAACCAACTTGCCGCCCCACACGTGGAAGAGAGAGTTTCCTGCTCCAAGCAAGACTGCAACAACAGACATTCCGAAGATCCGCATAAACATCACGACCGATGTAGCCAATACCGCCAAGGTCAGCAGCAGAACAGAAACCAGTAGCATCCAGTGCTTTTGCTCCAACCTGTCCGCCCACATTCCCGTAAGTGGCTGGGACATAAAAGCCAAAACATTGTAAACGATGCATATCTCAACGGTTTGTGACGTAGAGAAGTGAGAAGCCATCAGGTATAGACAACAGACACATATTCCGTCAACCAGCAGGTGCATTAGGGCACAAAGCCCAGTCATCTGATATGTGATTATCGTGTTTCTCTTGCCCATATCATTACCATCAACCAAATAGCAGTTCCTAAAAAACAGAACTGGAAATTCTTGCGCTTCCAATTCTGTTTTTTTTTTATGATATTTTGGTTAAAGAGCAAACTTGTAACCAACAGTGAGGGTGAATACGCTGTTCTTGCTGTTCTTTACGCCATCTGCCGTGTTCTTGTTCAGTCTTGTCAGACCGATCTGATAACGGGCATCGATGGCGATGGGCACCTTGAACTGGTAAGAAACGCCAACAGGGATAGAAAAGTCGAACTTCTTGAACTGGTCCTTCATATCAACAGAGGCATATATGTCAGCATCTCTTTCACCGTCTATATTTACCTTACCTTCTGCGTGCAGATTGATTTTTGAATTTATAAGGAAACCGAATTGCACACCAGCCTTTACAGCAAAACCCTTGAAGATATAGTAGTTTGCTACGAGTGGTATCTTGATATAGCCCAAACTGACGTTGATGTCCTTGTATTTTACACTACCATCATTGTAGTCATCCCATGCAACACCCTGTGAGGTATAGTTGATGCCTGCAGCAGCACTGAACTTCTCAGCAAACTGATATTCTGCCTCGCCACCAATGGCACTTACTGCTTTTACTTTCTTTTCTAATGTCTTGTTATTACCGATGGGAAGGTCGCTTGTATTTGTGATGGATGAAAAACCAACACCAAGGAATGGCTGTAATGACCATGTGCCTTTCTCGAACTGTGCATTTGCTGCTGTAGCCATGAAAGCGGCTACTGCCATCATGATAATCTTCTTCATAATTTTTAGTTTTTAAAGGGTTAATAAATTGATGAACTAATGAATATGTTTGCAAGTGCAAAGGTAAGAATAATTTAACGAAAACGAACACGAAAACGAGAAATTTTGCAATTTTCCAAAACGTTAGTACCCTCAACCGCAGGTGAAAGGTAAGAATATTTTCGCAGTATGCAATAAAATAGGTTAAAAAAAGTGTGGATATTTGCCTGTTTGCGTTTTTTTTTATAATTTTGCCGAATAGTCGTGGTTTAACACGCTTGTACAAAGTTACTCTCTATGGTAGTAAATTATAAAAATGATGTCAAATAGAGTCGTAGTTACAGGTATCGGTATATGGTCATGCTTGGGGACGGATGTTGAGGAGGTTATGGAGTCTCTTCGTGCTGGAAAGTCAGGTATTGCCCTTGAGCAGGAAAGGTTGGATTATGGTTATCATTCCGGCTTGACTGGCATTATTCCTAAGCCGAAACTGAAGAATCTGTTAGACCGTCGTGTGCGTATGGGAATGTCGGAAGAATCCGAATATGCCTTTATGGCTTCCAAAGAAGCATTCGATATGGCTCATATCGATGATGACTATTTGCGACAAAACGAGGTTGGTGTTATCTTTGGAAACGATTCTTCTGCAAAAGCCGTTATTGAGTGTAAAGAGATTATTGACAAGACACATGATTCGGAGTTGATCGGGTCGGGGAATATCTTCCAGTCAATGAACTCTACCGTAAACATGAACATGAGTACCATTTTCCATCTTCGCGGCATAAATTTCAGTGTCAGTGCTGCCTGTGCCAGTGGTAGTCATAGCATAGGTCTTGCCTATATGTTTATCAAGCAAGGGCTTCAGGATGTCATATTATGTGGCGGCGCGCAGGAGGTGAATAAATATGCCATGGTGTCATTTGATGCCTTGGGGACTTTTTCGCAGCGGTTGGATGAACCACAAAAGGCTTCACGTCCCTTTGACAGAGACAGAGACGGCCTGGTTCCCAGCGGTGGTGCTGCCGCTTTGGTTCTTGAGAGCTATGAACATGCCGTATCTCGTGGTGCCACAATAATTGCGGAGATAATAGGATATGGTTTTTCGAGCAATGGCAGCGGTGTCAACCAGCCAAGCGAAGAGGGCTCTTATGTTGCGATGTCCCGTGCATTGGAAGATGCCGGTATCCTTCCCCAGAATGTAGATTACGTTAATGCCCATGCCACCAGCACCAGCCAGGGTGATATGTGTGAGGCGATAGCCCTGTCACGGCTGTTTGCTACATATAACACACCAGTCAGCAGCACTAAGAGTATGACGGGACATGAATGTTGGATGGCTGGCGCAAGTGAGGCGGTCTATTCTATTATAATGATGAAGAATGGCTTTATTGCACCGAATATAAATTTTGAAAATGCAGATGAATATTCAAAGAACCTGAATATTGTTTCTGCGACGCAAAATAAGGAACTCAACGTTGTGCTGAGCAATTCTTTCGGTTTTGGCGGAACAAACAGCGCTATTGTGATTAAAGGACCTAAGGGGTAGGATTTCAGATTTCAGGTGGTGAAGTTATTTCCAGAACTTAGCAAGAGATATACAGAGGAGACTCTTTCTGCTCGCGAGGCTCAGCGGCTGGCTGAGTTTATCGCATGGGGACCTGCTGTCTTCCAGACTTCTCGCCTTATGGTGAAGTTTGGCATTCTCGACATGCTTCGTGATAGCAAGGACGGCCTTACTCTTGGTGAGATAGTGGAGAAGTCGCGGTTGTCGGAATATGCGGTGAGGTGTCTGATGGAGGCTTCTTTGAGTATTGGTACAGTCCTGATAGATGCTGAAACGGATAAATATACCATCTCCAAGACCGGTTGGTTTTTGCTTAACGACCCTGCCACAAGGGTCAACATGGATTTCAATCATGATGTCAACTATGAAGGATGGTTTCGTCTGGAAGAGTCACTCAAGGAAGGACGTCCTGTCGGCCTGAAACATTTCGGTGAATGGCCAACGATATACGAGGGCTTGTCAAGCCTTCCCGAAGAGGTTCAGAAGAGCTGGCTCGGCTTTGACCATTTCTATAGCGATTCCTCCTTTCCTGAGGCGTTGGAAATAGTCTTTGGAAAGTACACCACCCGTACCCTTTATGACGTTGGTGGGAATACAGGCAAGTGGGCTTTGCAATGTGTTGCGTATGACAAGGATGTAAACGTCACGATTCTTGACCTGCCGCAGCAGATAGAGATGATGAGAGAGAATATAAAGGGTAGGGAAGGAGCCGATCGAATAAAAGGCTATGGCATTAACTTGTTGGATTCCCAGACCTCTTTTCCGTCGTGTGCTGAAGGCTTGGATGCGATATGGATGAGTCAGTTCCTGGATTGTTTCTCGGAGGAAGAGATAGTAAGCATTCTTACCCGTGTCAAGACAGCAATGACGAAGGATACGCGCCTCTTTATCATGGAGACATTATGGGACAGACAACGCTTTGAACCAGCAGCATTCTGCCTGACGATGACAAGTCTGTATTTTGCTGCTATGGCAAATGGTAACAGTAAGATGTACCATTCGGAAAACATGATAAAGCTGATTAACCAGGCGGGACTCGTCGTGGAGGATATCTATGACGGACTTGGTCAGGGGCATAGTGTGATAGTGGTGAGAATTTAAAGTTTAGAGTTCGGAGGCAGTTGAGAGGCAGTTAGTAGAAATTATGCATTATGAATAAAAATAGAGTAATGGATAGAAAAGAGATTATTGAAAAAGTAAATGATTTCCTGATAGAGGAATTGGAGATAGACAAGGAAAAGATTTTTCCGGAGGCTCATCTGAAGGAGGATATCGGCATTGACAGCCTTGACTATATTGATATAGTCGTCATTGTCCATCGTGTGTTTGGATTCAAAATCCAGAGTAGCGAGTTGAAGGATGTCAAGACGCTTAATGATTTTTATGATTATATAGAGTCAAAAGTGATGGATGAAGGATGATGGGTGATGGATGAAGGGTCGATAACCGATAACCGATAAACGTTATTATGGCAGCAGAGAAGAAATGGGTTGGTACCACATACGGAAACAGCTGGATGCATCGCTGGCTCGTCAGGTTGCTCCGCTTTTTCAATATCAAGGTCATATACGCATTTATGGCCATATTCGTGATACCCGTCTGCCTGGTCGTAAATCCCGGAAGAAAGGTAATATACAACTATTTTCGCCGGATATGGGGATTAGGCCCTGTGACGTCGTTCCTGAAGACATATAAGAACTTCTACCTCTTCGGACAGGTTGTCGTTGACAGGTTTGCCATGTATGCCGGTAAGAAGTTCCGCATAACGATAGAAGGATATGACCATTTCCTGAAATTGGAAAAGCAGCCGGAAGGATTCATACAGCTGAGTGCCCATGTCGGAAACTACGAGATAGCCGGTTATACCTTAAAGGCAGAAAACAAACGATTCAATGCCCTGGTGTTCGGTGGTGAAAAAGAAACCGTCATGGCCAACAGAAACCGCATGTTTGAAGAGGCGAATATACGTATGATAGGAATAGGCAGTGATATGAGTCATCTTTTTGAAATCAACAATGCCCTGTCAAATGGTGAAATTGTCAGTATGCCGGCAGACAGGATGCTTGGTTCGACAAAACAGATTTCCCATACCTTCCTTGGCAAGACGGCATCCTTTCCTGCAGGTCCGTTTGCGGTTGCCACCTCCCGTTCTCTGGATGTGCTTGCTGTCAATGTGATGAAGACATCGTCAGATGGATATAAAATCGTCATTACACCGTTGGCCTATGATAAGACAGCGGCAAAGAATGAGCAGATAAAGCAACTCTCTTCCGCTTATGTCAGGGAATTGGAACGTATCGTGAGAAAATATCCGGAACAGTGGTACAACTATTATGAGTTTTGGAGAGTTGAGGTTTAAGGTCAAAGGTCTAAGGTCGAAGGTATTTCAACGAAAGACGAAAGACGAAAACCCTTCGACCGGCTCAGGGCAGGACGAAAACTGTAAACGGTAAACTGTAAACTATGAATTATGAATTACATATTGCCTTCTGATATTCAAGAGATATTGCCACAACAGAAACCTTTTGTTATGGTTGACTCTCTATTGCATTTTGACATGACCAAGACGGTGACGCGTTTTGAAGTCAAAAGCGACTGCCTCTTTGTATCGGATGGAAGACTTTCTTCGTCAGGAGTCATTGAGAATATTGCCCAGACATGTGCGGCCCGCATCGGATACATCAACAAGTACATCCTGAAGAAAGAAATAGCGGCAGGGATGATTGGGGCTGTCAAGGACCTTGAGATATACAAATCGCCTCATGTGGGAGATGTCGTTACCACAGAAGTCGAGGTAAAGGAAGAGGTGTTCGGAATAGTGCTTGTCGTGGCAAGAGCATATATAGACGAGACGTTGATTGCGGAAGGTGAAGTGAGGGTGATGGAAGATGGAAGATGGGTGAAGGGGCGATAACCGATAAACGTTATTTTGATAAGCGTACTGTCTGATAATATAATTTCTCCGTTGGGTTTCACTACAAGAGAAAACTACCTGGCTCTGAAGTCAGGTAAGACATCGCTATGCCTTCATGATAATCTGTGGGGGCTTCCGGAACCGGTATGTGCATCATTGTTTAGTGGAGATCAGAGAAAAGAACTCCTGACAGAAGGTCTCACTTTTTTTGAGTCCCTTGCTGTTGCGTCTGTAAAGGATGCGCTCAAGAAGACCACTTTCGATATTACGTCTCAAAGAGTCGCTTTCGTATTGGCATCCACAAAGGGAAATGTTCAGGAGCTGGAGCATGGCGGCGTAAGAGTCAATCTTGCCGAGTCGGCCCAGGTCATATCCCAGAGGGTAGGTTTTACCACAATGCCAATTGTAGTGTGCAATGCCTGCATCTCCAGCACCTCGGCTCAGGTGTTGGCGTTAAGGCTGATAGAGTCAGGCACTTATGACTATGTGATTGTCAACGGCACTGACTGCCTGAGTAAATTTGTCGTTGCGGGCTTCTCTTCCCTAAAAGCCGTTTCTCCAGAGCCATGCCGACCATTCGATATGGACAGGACGGGACTGAATCTGGGAGAGGCATCTGCCACTATGGTGTTGGGAAGAACTGACGCGGAGCATGCTGACACTACATGGACTATCGTCGGTGGTGATGTAAGAAATGATGCCGGTCATATCAGCAATCCGTCGAAGACGGCAGAGGGGTGCTACCGCGCCATCAAGTCTTTATCCTGTGATGCCTCAGAACTGTCATTGGTCAGTGTTCACGGAACAGCCACGTTATATAATGACCAGATGGAGGCTGTTGCATTACAAAGAAACAACCTGTCCGAAGTTCCGGCATTGGCACTAAAGGGCTTTCTCGGACATACCATGGGAGCTGCCGGAATACTTGAAACAATCATTTCACTCTGCTGCATAGAGGATGGAAAGACATTACCTTCAAAAGGCTTCGAAGAACCCGGCGTCTCGGCAAAGGTGAATATCTCCAATGCTCCCATCGGGACAAAAGGACATACCCTGCTGAAGATAATATCGGGTTTCGGAGGATGTAATGCAGCCCTGTTACTGTCAAAGGGCACCTCTCACCTCTCACCTCTCACCTCTCACCTCCTGAATGTTTCCCACAGGGTAAGGCTTGCCAGTGACAGTGTGACACTTGACGGGCAGGTTGTCCCGACCCGGAACAGGGGTAGGGATATGTTGACGGAGCTATACAAAAAATACGTGGGAGATTATCCCAGATATTACAAAATGGATATTCTCAGCAAAGTGGCTTTTGTCTGTTCGGAAATGCTGCTTGAAGCCGAGGGTAACCGCGATGGCCATGGAGAAGACAGGGCAGTGATACTGTTCAGCCATACGGCATCCATTGCATCAGACAGGGCATTCCTCCGTACCATTACAGACGGATTTTATCCCAGTCCTTCCGTCTTCGTCTATACATTACCAAACATTGCTGCCGGCGAAATAGCTATACGAAACGGATATCATGGCGAGACGGCTTTCTATATCCTGCCGCAGAGGGCTGACGATATGATAAACATGATAGTCGATGCCTCATTTGGTGACAGAGGGACGCAGAGTGCCATATGTGGATGGATAAACTGCGATGACGAAAATATATTTGAAGCAGAAGTTAAGATATTAAAAAAATATTAAGATATTAAGATATGAAAATATTAAGATATTAAAATATTAAGAAATTA
>DJWZ01000014.1 GCA_002449535.1 Prevotellaceae bacterium UBA7017
GTTGAAGCAAACTACTTCAACCTTTCACCGTTATATGTACGATAAGATTAGCTGGGAATCGCGCATGTTTGGTCTTGTTGGTCCACGTGGTGTAGGCAAGTCCACTATGGTCTTGCAGTATATTAAGGTGCATAGAGATTCAAGACGTCTGTTTTACATAAGTGCCGATCACTTGTATTTCTCATCACATACCATTGTTGAGACTGTGGATGAGTTTGCTAAAGAAGGTGGCGAACAGATATTTATTGATGAAATTCACAAGTACGAAAACTGGTCGCGTGAGTTGAAACAGATTTATGATACTCACCCTGACGTGAAGGTGGGTTTCACAGGCTCGTCTGTACTCGATATCTACAAAGGGTTCGCTGACTTGAGTCGTCGCGCTCCCATTTTCATGATGCAAGGGCTGTCGTTCAGAGAGTATCTTCAACTGTTCCATAACATACAGGTTCCTGTTTTTTCACTTGCCGAAGTGGTTAATCTGAAAGTGAAAATCGCAGATGTGAGTCATCCTCTGCCGCTGTTCCGCAGTTATCTCCAGAAAGGCTATTATCCCTTTGCTGGTGATACTGACTTTGAACTCCGCCTTCGTCAAGTTATCAACCAAACGATGGAGGTAGATATTCCGCAATATGCCAACATGAATGCTTCTACTGGCAGGAAATTGAAGAAACTGTTGTCCGTCATTGCTAAAAGTGTACCCTTCAAACCAGTTATGGACTCTTTGGCCACCGTTGTTGGTGTGAGTCGCAATGTGCTGCCAGATTATTTCCTCTATATGGAACAGGCAGGAATGATTGGGCAGTTGCGTGATGACACTGGTGGAGTCAAGGGAATCGGTAAGGTGGAAAAAGTATATCTCGACAATACTAATATGGCTTATCTGTTAGGTGATAATGCTACTGATACAGGTAACATCCGTAAGACTTTCTTCTATAATCAGACGCGTGTTGTCACTGGTGTTATCAATTCGCGAATCAGTGACTTTGAGATTGACGGAAAGACTTTTGAGGTGGGTGGAAAGAAAAAAGGCAATAAACAATTGTCTGATGCAAAAGAGGGTTACATAGTCAAAGATGATATCGAATATGGTTCTGGCAACATTATTCCTCTTTGGGCTTTTGGATTCCTGTATTAAAAGGGTTATAGATGAGGGATGGTGAAAGTTTTTTCAACGATAACGATAACCTTTAATGGATGAAGGATGATGTAAGATGTAAGGGGCATAACTGTCACCTGTCACCTATCACCTATCACCTGTCACCTGTCAATTACCCAAGGTCCACGACTGTGATGCCTGCACCGCCGAACTGTACGTGTTCATCTCTGCAACCGATGACATTGGGCAGGGCGTTGAGGTAATCGCGTATCAGGGAGCGGAGGATGCCGTTTCCCTTACCATGCAGGATGCGTACCTGACTGACACCGATAATGATGGCATCATCTACAAAGCGCTGCACCTCCATAAGGGCTTCATCACCTCTCAAACCACGAACATCTATCTCATGACGGAAATTACGTGTGTGCTCATCTATAACATTGCGAGTCATTGATGACTTCTTATTGCGCTCGGCATCCATCATGGCACCAATGCCACTCTTCTTGGTCACCTTGACATCAAAGGAGGTGTCTCCTTCATTGAATTTTTTCAGCAGCTTCTCAATAGGAGAAAGTTCCTTTGGACCCTGAGCCTCTTGCGCCTTTGACCTTTGACCTTCGATCTTTGACTTTTGCCCTTCCTGCTGCCCCTGTGCTGCCTTCTCTGCCTTGCGCTTTTCCTTGCGTTCTCTGCGTGCCAGAATCTGCTGCATCTTCTTCTCGATGGCAGCATCTTTCTCGGTGGTGTCAATCTCTTTCACCTCGCTGCGGAAGTCATTGAGTTCTTCGCGCAACTGCCTTGTACGCTCTTTCTCGGCTGCTGCCTCGCGTATTTCGCGGATGGTGTTCTCGATGCGTCTGTTGGCTTCCTTGAGCATTTCTTCTGCCTGCTCCTTGGCACGTCGGAGAATAGCCTTTCGCTCTTTGTCTATCTCCTCGATGTTGGTTTCATAGCGCGAAATGGTCTTCTCGACATCTTTCTCACGTTGGTGTACCGTCTGTCGCTTCTGCTCCCAGTACCTCTTGTCGCGCACTATGTCCTGCAGGTATTTGTCGCTCTGGATGTAGTCTTGTCCTACTATCTCCGCTGCATCGTTGATTACCTCTTC
Source organism: Prevotellaceae bacterium UBA7017 (assembly GCA_002449535.1). Taxonomy (GTDB): domain Bacteria; phylum Bacteroidota; class Bacteroidia; order Bacteroidales; family Bacteroidaceae; genus Prevotella. The sequence goes on from DJWZ01000014.1 coordinate 2,208, forward strand.
GGGCAGTCCCGTCTTGCGGGCTATCTCAATGGCAAAGGATGAACCGGGACGCCCTATCTGCAACTGGAAGAGGGCTTTCATCTGGTGACGGTCATAGAGCATTGCACCATTGATGACTCCAGGATGGTCTTCTGCGAAATGCTTCAGGTTCTGGTAGTGTGTGGTGATTACTCCCCATGCTTTCCGCTCCCAGAATTGTTTCAGGACAGCCTCTGCTATGGCACCACCAATCTGTGGCTCTGTGCCAGTACCAAATTCGTCGATGAGAAGCAGCGTCTTGTCATTTGATGCCTTTATCATGCGCTTCATGTTCAGGAGGTGGGAAGAGTATGTCGAGAGGTCGTCCTCGATGCTTTGCTCGTCGCCAATGTCTATCATAATGGTGTCGAAAACTCCCATTGTGCTGTTCTCCTTCATAGGCACGCTGAGTCCACACTGCACCATATATTGTAGCAGTCCGACAGTCTTCAGACATACCGACTTGCCACCGGCATTCGGTCCGCTGATGATGAGTATCTTCGGATGTGAGGCATCTCTCTCTTCATTGCTTGTCAGCGTAATGTCGAGGGGCACAATGTCTTTGTTCTGTCGTCTCAGGGAATTGCGTAACAGTGGATGGCATGCCTGCACCCAGTCGATGTGGGGGTGGGGTAGCACCTCTGGCTCTATGGCGTCAAATTCGTGTGCCAGCTGGGTCTTGGCTTGTATGAAGTCTATCTCGCCAAGGAACTTCATGCTTTCCAGTATGCCGTCAACGTCGGGGCGTATCTCGTCGCTCACCTCTGTGAGAATTCTTATTATCTCCCTCTTTTCCTCGGCTTCCAGTTCGCGTACCCTGTTGTTTGCCTCCACTACGGCAGTAGGTTCCAGGAAGAGCGTCTTTCCTGTTGCCGACTCGTCGTGCACAATGCCGCTAATCTTGCGCTTCATGCTTGGAGGAATAGGAATGACAAGTCTGCCGTCGCGCATGGCTGGCGTCACATCTTTCTCTATGAGTCCGTCCTGCTGTGCTTTTCGGAGTATGGAATTCAGCGTCTGCGATACGGAGCCGGCTGCCTTCTTCAGTTCGCCTCTGATATGGAACAAGGCACTGGAGGCGGAATCTTTTATGTGACCGTATTTGTCGAGTATCTGGGATATCCTTCTGGCGATATTCGGATATGCATGCACGTCTTTTGCCAGGTCCCAAAGGGTAGGATAAGGGGTAGTTGAGAGTTGAGAGTTGAGAGTTGTTAGTTGAGAGGCTGTTGAGAGTTTATCGTTTTCGCTTTCGTTATCATCATCCTCTCCTTTCAGACATTCCCTGAAGTCGATGATTGTCTGCAGGCATCTCATGAGTTCAAACAACTCCTGCTCTTCCATGTGGGTGCCCTTCAGCTTCAGGCGTGCCACACATTGTCTGACATCAAAGAAAAACTCTAATGGCAGTTCCTCTGCCTCTTCCTTTAGCCTGCGAAATTCACGTATGGCAGACAGCTGGCGGTTTATCTCCGCAGCATCTGTCATAAATGTCATATCGCCAACACGTTCCCACCCTAATTGGCAGAGGCAGTTGCCCCTCAGCAGGGTGCGGATAGCAGTAAAACCGAGCTTTTCTTCCATAGTGCTTTTTCAAATTTGCGTGCAAAGTTACAAAAAAATATCGAAAATTCGATTTTCTTCTGGTATTTTGCTCACTTATTAGTACCTTTGACCTCCGTCGAAGGTGCTCCGTCATTGAAATAAAATAAAAAAATGCATTTTATTTGTATTTCTCATAACTTATTGCATAAAATTTTCACGTTCGAGAAAAGAAATATACTCCTTTTCTTCTCACTTAACCAAATTTTTCGTACCTTTGCAGCTCAAAAAAAGATATTTATGGATAAGAATACTATAATCGGTTTTGCACTTATTGCTGCTGTACTCTTTGGTTTTACATGGTTTAACCAGCCTTCGGCAGAAGATATCGAGGCACAGCGCAAGAGTGATTCATTGGCTGTTGTAAATCAACAGAAGAAGGAACAGGCTGAGATAGCCGAGATACAAAGACAGGCTGCCGTTGCAAAGGCTATGGCAGAGGACAGCACTTCGTTATTCTTCAATAACTTGAAGGGTGTTGAACGTCGTGTGACATTGGAGAATGACAAGCTGGCTCTTACATTCAACACTAAGGGTGCTGTAGTGGAAAAGGTCGTAATAAAGAACTTTGAGGACCTTAATGGTGCCAAAGACCTGACCCTTTTTGACAAGACCAGCCAGAGCCTTAACTTCATCCTTACCACAAAGGAGCAGAACATAGCCACCAAAGACCTCTATTTCGACGTAAAGCAGGGCAATGGCGGCAAGCAACTCGTCTTTGTGGCTGGCGACGAGGCTGGCAAGAACATCTCTGTCACATATAGCCTTGACAAAGACTACATCCTCTCTTGCTCTATCCTTGCAAACGGCATGGGCGGACTATTCGCTCCAAACACTACAAATCTTGACATCGACTGGCAGGAGCGTTGTAAGCAGCAGGAGAAAGGCTTCAGCTTCGAGAATAGATATGCTACTCTGACATATCACTTCACAGATGGCGGTACCGACTATCTCAACGAGACAAGCGAGAAGACAGACGAAACTGTTGACGAGGCTATCGACTGGGTAGCATTTAAGAATCAGTTCTTCTCTGCCGTAATGATAGCAAAGGACGGCTACGGCTATGGTGATGCTGTGAAGCTTACAAGCATTCCGCAGGAGAAGGAAACGGGCTTCCTGAAATACTATCAGGCAAAGCTGAAGACCGCTTTCGACCCAACTGGCGTAAAGCCAACACAGCTGGAGTTCTACTATGGTCCGAACGACTTCCGTCTGCTGCAGTCGGTAGAAGACGAGAGCTCTTTCGGAAAAGACCTCGAACTGGAACAACTCGTATATCTCGGATGGCCTTTGTTCCGTTATATCAACCGTTGGTTTACACTGTATGTCTTCGACTTCCTCAGAGAGATGGCTATCCCTATGGGCTTCATCCTCATTCTTATAACACTGTTGCTGAAGGCTATCACCTTCCCAATGGTTAAGAAGAGCTATATGTCAAGTGCCAAGATGCGTGTGCTGCGTCCGAAACTCGACGAGGCAACAAAGCAGTATGACAAGCCGGAGGATGCCATGAAGAAGCAGCAGGCTATGATGCAGCTGTATTCTGAGTATGGTGTCAGCCCTCTCAGCGGATGTCTGCCAATGCTCATACAGATGCCTATCTGGATTGCTATGTTCAACTTTGTGCCGAATGCCATACAACTGCGTAGAGAGTCTTTCCTGTGGATTGACGACCTCTCAACCTATGACCCAATAGTAGAGTGGGGCACAAATATATGGCTTATTGGTGACCACCTGTCATTGACATGTATCCTCTTCTGTGTTGCCAACCTCCTGTATTCTTGGATGACAATGCGTCAGCAGAAAGACCAGATGGTAGGTCAGCAGGCAGAGCAGATGAAGATGATGCAATGGATGATGATGCTCATGCCGCTGATGTTCTTCTTCATGTTCAACGACTATTCTTCAGGTCTTAACTTCTATTACTTCATTTCTCTCTTCTTTTCTGCCGCTATAATGTGGACTCTCAGGAAGACTACCAACGACGAGAAACTCCTGGCATACTTGGAGGCACGCCGTGAGGAGAACAAGAAGAACCCCAAGAAGATGTCAGGACTGGCAGCACGTCTGCAGGCTATGCAACAGCAGCAGATGGAACTGCAGAAGAAACGTGAGGAACTCGCACGCAAGAATGCAGCGTTGAGGAAGTAAAGTTTAAACCGACTCTCAACTGTCAACTCTCAACTGTCAACTATCAACTCTCAGCTATCAACTCTCAGCTATCAACTATTATTTACATATCCCATTTTGCACCTCAAGGTGCCTCTATTGCGACTTCTTCTCTACTACTGGGGGGAAGTCGCAACAGGATTTGTATGTAGAAGCCCTTATAAAGGAGTTCAAGAGTTTAAGAGCTCAAGAAGTGCAAGGTGAGCATAATTCTTCACTCTTCACTCTTCACTCTTCACTTTATATAGGTGGTGGTACTCCCTCTGTGCTGTCTTTTGAGAACTTGCGGAAACTGCTTGCCGTATTCGTGCCTCTTACCTCTGGGGAAAGGACAATAGAATGTAATCCCGATGACATGTCAGAAGAGCTTGCGAAACTTCTTGCCGACGGAGGCATAAATCGTGTTTCTATGGGAGTGCAGACTTTCTCGGATGACAGACTGCGCTTTCTGCGTCGCCGCCACAATAGTGCCCAGATACTTCCTGCCGTAAAAGCCCTTCGTAAAGCTGGCATAAAGAATATCTCTGTTGACCTGATATTTGGTTTTCCCGGGCAGACTCTTGAAGAATGGCGCGATGACCTACAGAGGGCTCTTGCCCTCGATGTGGAACATATTTCGGCATATTCCTTGATGTATGAAGACGGAACTCCTCTTACCCGAATGCTTGACGAGGGTAAGATAGACGCCCTTGATGACGAGACCTGTCGCGAGATGTATTACAGCCTTATTGACACTATGACGGCAGCAGGGTATGAACACTATGAGATAAGCAATTTCTGCAAGCCGGGCTTCCGTTCACAGCATAACAGCGACTACTGGCGTCCCTGGGAAAAATATTATATTGGTCTGGGGGCTGGAGCACATTCCTATGACGGCAAGCGTCGCTCCTGGAATGTGTGTGATGTAAAGCGGTATATCGAGGGACATTATACTGCCGGAGAAGAAATCCTTGATGACGATATGCGCTATAACGACCTTATCACCACAGCCCTGCGCACCAAGGAAGGCATCGACCTCGACATTGTGGAGAATTATCTGGGAAAAGACTATCGTTCATACCTTTCACGGTGTGCCGAAAAAGAAATAAAAAACGGTCGCCTCTCAATTAAAGGCAGCCGTATATCCCTCACCCGCCAAGGACTCTATGTCTCTAATGACGTAATGGCAGAGCTGATTAAGGTATAGAAACTATCTGGAGTTAGAAATGAGTAATAAAATCTTTCACTTTTCACTTCAAATCACTCCCATCTGATGGAGGAAGATGAGGCTTATGCCGAAGGGGCAGATGTAGCGGACGGTAATGAGGAAGATGTTGAAGAACATGGTGTTCTGTGTGCCGTCGTTGGTAAATTCGGTAAAAACGGTTTGCTTCGGTATGAACCAGCCTACGAAGAGACATGTCAGGATAGAGCCTAACGGCAGGAGGAAGTTGGCTGTCAGCTTGTCACAGAAATCCATGAGTGAAAGTCCCAGCACCTGAATGTTTTCGAAGGCACCTACGGACCAGGCACAGAGTATGCAGATGGTGGAGGCGACGCCTGTTATTATCCATGCTGACTTGCAGCGTGGCAGCTCCAGTTCTTCGGTGAAGAAGGCTGTGCCTATCTCATGCATGGAGATGGTACTGGTGAGGGCTGCAAAGACGAGCAGGGCATAGAACATGATGCTGATAACGTATGCCAGTGCCGGTATGGAACCGAAGGCTTGCTGGAAGACGTTGGGCAGGGTGATAAATATGAGTGACGGACCGCTGTCGGGGCTGATGCCTACAGAGAAGGCGGCAGGAAATATCATGAGTCCCGAGAGAATGGCAATGATGGTGTCGAGGATGGCTATCTCTCCGGCAGACTCGAACAGGTCCGTTTCACGCTTGAAATAGCTGGCATAGGTGCAGAGTACTGCTGTTCCCAATGACAGGGAGAAGAATGCCTGACCGAGGGCTTCGAGGAATACCTTGCCATCGACTTTTGAGAAGTCGGGCATCAGCAGGAAGCGTACGCCATCTATGGCATTTGGCAGACAGCAGGAGGCTACCACAAGGATGAGCAGCAGTACCATAAGGATTGGCATGAGCCACTTGGAGGCTTGTTCGATGCCTTTCTGTACACCGCGCACTATTACCATGTGGGTCAGTATGATGAAGGCACAGCCCCATAACAGGGGACGCCACATGTCGCTGGAGAAGTCTGCAAAGTAGTTCTGGATATACTCGGCATCGCCTAAGGTGCGTCCTGTAAGAGAAGCAAAGAGGTATTCCAGACACCAACCGGCAACGACGGCATAGAATCCTAATATGATGGTGGCAGTGAGGATGCCGAGGTAGCCGACAAACTTCCACGGACGACCGCCGGAGAGCTTGTCGTATGCCCTGACGGCATTTGACTGACTATGACGTCCGACAATAAACTCGCTCAGCATACCGGGGATGCCAAGCAGCATGATGCAGCCTATATAAATAAGGATAAAGGCTGCACCACCATTCTGCCCTGTCATATATGGGAAACGCCATACGTTGCCCAGACCTACTGCTGAGCCTGCTGTTGCAAGGATAATACCTAACTTACTTCCAAAATTTCCGTGTGACATAGTTGTTTTAAATTAAGTTAGTTCGCTTCGCTCATGGAGTTAAATCTCCCCTTTTCACTCCATTTCTTCACTCCCTTTTTTCACTCCTTTTTCACTCCCCTTCTTACCTTCAATATACAAAACTGCTGCCGCCGAGGAATTCGCGCAGGAGGCTGGTCTTGGGGACGTCTGCCTCGGATATCAGCTCAAAATATGTCATGAATGACAGCAGTTCCTGTGCCTTGGCATATTCTGCATCATCTTGAGGAACACTCTGCAAAAGTGGTTCAGCCTGATTCTTTATGACACCTACCTCGTATGGCATGCCTGTATTGAAAGTTGCATCGGCATATTTTTTATATGGTAGTATCCATTTCTTTTCTCCAGCACGTACAGAAGCCCACTGAGCCAATGTCGCCTGAGCACTTGCACCGCGATATTTGTAGTCGCGGATGATGCGACGGAGCAGGCGGTTGTCCTCTGGACGCAGCTCTATGTCTGCTGTCAAGGGATATACTATCATTGGTGCCGCAAAGATGCGGAATATCTGTTCTGAAGGTATGTTTGCCGTGAGTTCCGGATTGAGGGCGTGGATGCCTTCTATCACTAAAACCTCATTAGGGGCAAGGCTCATCTTCTCACCGCTCATCTCGCTTTTGCCTGTCATGAAATTGTAGCGTGGCAGTTCTACTTCCTTACCGGCGATAAGGGCATTGAGCTGCTCGTTGAACAATGGTAGGTTGAGAGCGTAGAGTGATTCGAAATCGTATTCCCCATGCTCGTCGCGAGGTGTCTGCTCACGATTGAGGAAATAGTCGTCGAGACTCAGTTCTACAGGCCATATCTCGTTAAGCACTAACTGGATGGAAAGGCGCTTGCAGGTGGTTGTCTTACCACTGCTTGATGGTCCTGCTATGAGAACAACACGGACATCCTTGTGTTTGGATATATCGTAGGCTATATGTGCCAACTGACGCTCCTGCCATGCCTCACCAACATTGATGAGGGTAGTGGAGTATCCTGTCTTTATGACGGTATTGACGTCATTGACAGTCTTTACCTTACTAAGGTCTTGCCACTTGTACATAGAGAGTGAAGAATTAATTATGCACCAGCGTTCCGATTTCTTCGCCGTTCATTACTTTCTTGAGGTTGCCGAGGATATCCATATTGAAGACATAGATGGGCAGGTTGTTCTGCATGCACATTGCTGTTGCAGTGATGTCCATCACCTTCAGTCCGCGTGCTATAACCTCTTCGTATGTTATATCGTGGAACTTTGTTGCGGTAGGGTCTTTCTCTGGGTCTGCTGTATAGATGCCGTCAACGCGGGTACCCTTCAGCATTACGTCAGCCTCTATCTCGATGCCGCGCAAAGAGGAGCCGGTGTCGGTTGTGAAGTATGGGTTTCCTGTGCCACCACTCATGATGACTACCTCTCCTTGCTTCATGGCATCGATAGCCTTCCACTTGGTATAGAATTCGCCAATCGGTTCCATGCGGATGGCAGTCAGGACGCGATTCTTCTGACCTGCTGCATCGAGGGCGGAAGAGAGTGCCAAGGAATTGATTACTGTGGCACACATGCCCATCTGGTCGCCCTTGACACGGTCGAAACCCTTGCCGGCACCAGACAATCCGCGAAAGATGTTGCCACCACCTATTACAATACCTATTTGTACGCCCATGTTGGCTATCTCTTTTATCTGACGAGCATAGTCATTGAGACGGTTAACGTCGATGCCATAACCTTGGTTACCTTGAAGGCTCTCGCCTGAGAGCTTCAGCAGAATACGATTGAATTTCATAGTTGTTATTGTTTGGTTTTATTAGTTGATTTCTTCTATGTTGTATGGAGTCTTTTGATATACGTAGTAGTTAATCCAGTTGTGGAAGAAGAGGTTTGCGTGGGCACGCCATGTTACGACTGGTCCTTTTTCTGGGTCGTCGTCAAGATAGTAGTTCAGCGGCTTTTCCACGTCATCTCTCTTTCCGAGGTCGCGACGATATTCTGTATCGAGGGTCTCTGGGTTGTACTCCATGTGTCCCGTGATGTATATCTCCCTGCCGTCACGTTCCATCATGATAGACGGTCCCGTAGCATCAGACTTTGTCAGGATGCTAATCTCCGGATATGCCTTTACGTCATTGATGTCAGTACCAGAATGGCGTGAATGTGGCATATAGAAGAATGAGTCGAAACCACGCAGTAGAGGGATGTCTTGTATATCAGGATTGATAGTCTGCGGGAAGATGCCGAAGAGTTTCTTGGGCAGTTTTACCTTGTCTATGCCATGAAACTCATACAGCGCAGCCTGTGCTGCCCAGCAGATGTATAGGGTAGAGGTGACATGGGTCTTTGCCCAGGAGAATATTTCTTGTATCTCCTGCCAGTAGGTGACCCCCTCGAAAGGAAAGTCTTCCACGGGGGCTCCTGTTATTATCATGCCGTCGAATTTCCGTGTCTTCAGTTCGTCGAAGGCTATATAGAACTGACGCATGTGTTCTATGGGGGTGTTCTTGGAGGTATGCGACTTCAGTTTCATGAAGGTAACGTCTATCTGCAACGGAGTGTTGGAGAGAAGGCGTATGAGGTCGGTCTCCGTCGTTATCTTCAGCGGCATGAGGTTGAGGATAACGAGTTTCAGGGGACGGATATCTTGTGAGTGTCCGCGAGTTTCGTCGATGACGAAGATGTTCTCGTCTTCGAGCATCTTGATTGCGGGTAGTTTGTCGGGTAGTCTTAAAGGCATTTATAGAGATTAAATAATATTAAAGATTGAACATTGATATTTGGTTTCGGGAGAAAAGAATACCCTTTTCCGGAGACTTAGGTACCCTTTTCTTAGGAGTTAGGTACTCTTTTCTATTTAGCCCTCTAGAGCGAAGTATTCTTCTTCCAGCTTGTCTAATTCTTCTTGTACCGTAGTGTATTCATTCACCATCTGCATATTTGCGGCATTTTCAGGCATCATCAGTAGGTCGTTGAGTTCGTCGCGGCGTTTCTCTAATGATGATATCTTCTCCTCAAGACTCTTTCGCTGTTTCTCCAGACGATTGAGGCGTTTCTGCTCAGCCTTACGCTCTTCGTAGCTTAGTGTCGGAGTGCCCTCCTTTGCCGCTTCTTTCGTTGGTTTCTCTGTCTGTTTGGCAGGTTGCACGTTCTGCTGGCTTACGGCTTCGTTTATGCTCTCGGCATTCTTGTTTCGGAGATAGTCGTAGATGCCGCCAAGGTGTTCACGCACCTTGCCATTGCTGAATTCGTAAACTTTGTCAACGAGTCCGTCGAGGAATTCACGGTCGTGGGAAACGACGATGACAGTGCCGTCGAAAGCCTTTATGGCATCTTTCAGCACGTCCTTTGACACCATGTCGAGGTGGTTTGTCGGCTCATCGAGAATAAGGAAGTTGACAGGCTCCAGGAGCAGGCGTATCATTGCCAGTCGGGAGCGTTCGCCGCCGCTGAGGAACTTTACGTATTTGTCGGATGCCTCACCGCCGAACATAAAGGCTCCCAGTATGTCTTTTATCCTCAGGCGTATGTCGCCGCGTGCAACGTTGTCGATAGTCTCGAAGACCGTAAGCGACTCGTCGAGCAGCTGCGCCTGATTCTGTGCAAAGTAGCCTATCTGGATGTTGTGACCAACCTTCAGGGAACCCTCAAAATCTATCTCGTTCATGATACATTTCACGAGGGTTGACTTACCTTCACCATTCTTTCCGACGAAAGCCACCTTCTCACCTCTCTTGATGATGAGGTTGACATCGTGGAAGACGTTGTGTTCGCCGTAGCTCTTCTTCACATCCTCACAGATGACAGGGTAGTCACCGGAACGCAGGCAGGGAGGGAATTTCAGGCGCAATGCGGAATTATCCACCTCATCGACCTCTATGGGCACAATCTTCTCCAGTTGCCTGATGCGCTGCTGTACCTGTATAGCCTTTGATGCCTGATAGCGGAAACGGTCTATGAAAGCCTTCGTGTCGGCAATCTCCTTCTGTTGGTTCTCGTAAGCCCTCAGCTGCTGTTCCCTGCGCTCCTGACGCAGTACGACATATTCGTCGTATTTTACTTTGTAGTCAATGACGTGTCCGCAGGATATTTCGAGGGTCCTGTTTGTTACGTTATTGATAAATGCCCTGTCGTGGGAGACGAGCACCACAGCCTGTGAACTCTGTGATAGGAACTGCTCAAGCCACTGTATGGATTCGATGTCGAGGTGGTTGGTAGGCTCGTCGAGAAGTATCACGTCGTGATGGCTGAGGAGCAGTTTTGCAAGTTCTATTCTCATGCGCCAGCCACCAGAGAATTCCGATGTCGGGCGGTCGAAGTCGGTACGCAGGAATCCCAGTCCCGTTAGTGTGCGTTCCATCTCTGCCTCCCTCGATTCTGCCCCCATCATCATGTAACGTTCGTGGGCGAGGGTAAAGCGTTCTACGAGGTCCATATAATCCTGTGACTCGTAGTCGGTGCGACTTTCCATCTCTTTCTGCAGGCGTTCTACCTTGGATGCCATCTTGCTTATGTCGGCAAACGCCTTGCGCACCTCGTCGCGGACGGTGGTGCTGTCCTGCAGTTTCATCACCTGCGGCAGATAGCCTATGGTGCAGTCGTTGGGAATGGAAACAGTTCCTTCTGTAGGATTTTGTAGCCCGGCAAGAATCTTGAGCATGGTAGATTTTCCCGCGCCGTTCTTTCCGACGAGGGCAATACGGTCACGCTCGTTGATTACGAATGACACATCCGTAAAGAGGGGCTTGATGCCGAATTCTACTTTTAGTCCTTCTACGCTTATCATATATTATTCTTTACTTGTTGGATTTCATCCGACCT
>DJWZ01000096.1 GCA_002449535.1 Prevotellaceae bacterium UBA7017
AACCGAGAATACCTTTGGTGACATTCTTACCGACGAAGGTTCTTGCATCACAGGTTCTATGGGCTTGCTCCCATCAGCATCAACAGGTTCTTCAACACCTGTCTTCGAACCAATCCACGGTTCATGGCCACAGGGTAAGGGTCTTAATATTGCCAACCCACTTGCACAGATTCTCTCTGTTGCTATGCTCTATGAGTATTTCGACCTCAAGGAGGAAGGTGCTCTCATCCGTAAGGCTGTTGATGCATCTCTCGACCAGAATGTCCGCACACCGGAGATTCAGGTAGAGGGTGGTGCAAAGTACGGCACAAAGGAAGTCGGTCAGTGGATTGTTGACTACATCAAGAAAGCATAACAGATATACATTATATTATAAAAGAACTCACACAGATTTGATTTCTGTGTGAGTTCTTTTTTATTGTTTTCAATTATCAATTGTCTTCATGGTAATGGTGTCAGTGGATAGACAATATTCACTATCAGTATGTTGGCAGCCAGTATGATGATGTTCATCAGCAGACCTATTCTCATAAAGTCGCTGAATCGATATCCGTTCCGGTTTCCTTTATCAATCGTCCACTTTTTTTACGTTAAACTTCTTGTCAAACTCTACCTCCAAACCGTTGCTCAGTTCTACATCGTAATTCCTGCCATTGCTACTTCTGTCTATCTTGACTATTCTTGCATTTGCAAAATCTGCCATGATACGCTGTTTTATTTGGTTTGGTATAAGGATGTCAGGCACCTGACTCATTTTACATGAAACTTCTGTCCATTCTCCTTTTTTGTTAAACTCAATCTTTTCGCCATTTTGGAATATCACCTCATATTCGCCTCTTTCTTTCAATATGGTGAGAATCTTCTTGTCAGCAAAACATTTTGTTATCACTTCCTGTGCCGCTGCAGGCAGTTGATTAACGCCCACTACGTACCCGTCGCTTGCCATTTCTACTGCGGTGTTCTTCTCTGTCATAGCGTATGTAGTTCCCAACGTCAGAAACATACATACCAGAAACATCATTCTTTTCATTGTCGTTAAATTTTGAGTTGATAAATAATTGATGTGAAAATATGCATTTCCAAATTCATCGGCAAAATTACAAAAAAAATACAATATCACAAAAAAACAATCTTTTATTTGTGTTTCTCATAACTTAATTGTACCTTTGCAACGAAAAAAAAAATAAAGTTAGCGATGAAGAAAATAAAATTCCTTTTGGTTGCGATAGCTGGAGTTATCTTGATTAGTTGTGGTACTGCCAGTACCGTGCCAATTACAGGTAGAAAACAACGTTTGATAGTAAGTGACGAACAAGTTCTTGGACTCAGCAGCCAGGAGTACACCAAGTATATGCAGTCGGCAAAGCCTTCTACGGATGCTGTCAATACGGCTATGGTAAAACGTGTCGGTCAGCGCTTGGCAACTGCTGTGGTGGCGTATCTCAATGCCCATAATATGGGTAATGAGGTGGCAAACTACCAGTGGGAGTTTAATTTGGTGCAAGACAGTCAGGTAAATGCTTGGTGTATGCCAGGCGGTAAGATTGTTGTCTATGAAGGCATCCTGCCTGTTACAAAAGACGAGGCTTCTCTTGCCGTTGTGCTCGGTCACGAAATAGCACATGCCGTAGCAAAACATTCCGCTGAACGCATCAGCAATTCCTACAAGCAACAGACGGCAATGTCTGTTATTGGCGGTGTGGCAGGAGCTGCCGGCGTCAGTTCCGGCATACAGTCAATAGCATCTGCTGCTATTGGTGTCGGCGCGAAGGCTTGGTCGTCCGGTTTCTCACGAAAGCAGGAGAGCGAGGCAGACCATATAGGACTTATCTTTGCTGCAATGGCGGGCTATAACCCTGATGTCGCCGTTGCCTTCTGGCAGCGCATGGCAGCGGTCGGAAACAGTTCCAACTCCATCTTCAGCGACCACCCCTCTGACGAAAAGAGAATAAAGCAGATACAGGCTTGGTTGCCAGAAGCAAGAAGGTATTACAATCCCTCTGCTGCGACAGCTGCAGTTGTATCAACCTCACCTGCACCAGCAGTAAAAAGCGTTTCCTTACAGAGCCTCACGAAAGCACAACCAAAACGATAGTGCGCTTTTGTTCATAAAGATTCTTTCACTCCCCTTCACTCATATGAAAGTTCTCCTTATCAATGGAAGTCCGCACGATAACGGAAATACATTTCTGGCACTCAATGAAGTTGCTCAGTCACTCAACAAAGAAGGTGTCGAAACAGAAATTGTCGGCATTGGCAAGCGTGCCATTCAGGGTTGTATTGCCTGCGGCTGGTGTAGCAGGATGGGGAAGTGTACCTTCAATGACGATTTGTATTACAAGATATGGCGCGCTGTGAAAGATGGCATTGACGGCTTGGTAGTTGGCTCGCCTGTTTATTATGGCGGTCCTAATGGTTCGCTGTGCGCCTTGCTCGACAGAGTATTCTATTCTTTGGGACAAGAATTGCAGTACAAGCCAGCTGCCAGCGTCGTAGTATGCCGACGTGGTGGTGCATCGGCAGCCTTTGACCGTCTGAATAAGTATTTCACGATAAGCAAGATGCCTGTTGTCAGTTCGCAGTATTGGAATATGGCGTATGGCATGAATCAGGGAGAGGTGACAAAAGACGAAGAGGGCATGCAGACAATGCGCACCTTGGGTCAGAACATGGCGTGGATGATAAAGCGCCTGAACATAGAAGAAGAAGGACATCCCACTGCAGAATCTCCCGAGTGGACAAACTTCATCAGGTGATAGGGTACACACTCCACAAAAATAGTTTTTATACAATCATTCCGTCGCCCGGAAAAATATCCCTGTAGTGAGGGAACAAAAAAGCAATAGTTAAGGAACAAAATGTCGGATAAACCGAATTTCACACTCGTGCAAAAGCAGAATAGGGACATGCAACCTTTTCTTTATTTCATCAATAGAGGTAAAGTTCTTTAGTGTGCTTTTTACCTTCTCAAGCATTTCTGGAGTATCGCTTAACACGATATCCAGTTCGTTCAATCCTGTGAGTATCCCTAATTCTTTTCGGATGATAGCAGAATTTAGCATTTGAGCAATAGAGTTGAGAGGCTCAATAAATCTTTTATCATCTAAGTCATTATAGAATTTAGCCTCTCCTAGCCATATCTGAAAATCATTCTCTTTAGTGAGAACAATATGCACAGAATCATCCCCAAAAGCATTCATGTTGTCATTTTGCTTATAATAAATTTTGGGTATGGCAGGAATTGCATTAAAATGATGCTTCATTATTCCATACAACACAATTTCTGCAATTTCGCTGCCTCTTCCCTCGTCTTTTTTCTTGGCGTCTTCATCTGCGCCATCCTTGTCTATAAGCCTAAGATGTTTTGCTGATTCTACTAGACATGAATAGCTATCATTTACGATCTTTATTTTTTCTTATGCTTTGAGGGCTGTCTCGGCTATATTGCCTTCCAGTTCCTTGATATTGGTATGCTTCGGATAGTCTGGCTTGATGGTTAGACGCTTGAATACATCGCATAGGGACTTGAAGTAGAAGAATTCCGTTGGCCCTTCACCCAGAATGAGTGCTGTTTGTCGTAGCTATTTGTTACTATGTATAAAAAAGGTGATGTGCAGAAAGGAAATGTTATAGATGGGGAAAAAAACAACATGTTGCCCTGTTATTTAAGGATTTCCTTGCACGTGAAATAGGCTGTCATGGTGGTGCCGTGGATGCCGTGAATCATGAGGCTCTGCCCGGTAAGAAATAGGTTGGGCAGTGGGGTGCGAGGGGTGAGAATGGTCATCAGGTGATTAGAGTAGTCCTTACGGATGCCATAGGCGTTTCCTTCTGGCGCATTGTTATAGTCGCGCCATGTGAGGGGGGTAGAACAATATATTTCTTTTACCGCATCGCGTAGTCCTGGCATGAGGGTTTCTGCCTTGGCTATAAGTTCTTGTGCCTTGGCAGCCTTGAAGGCTTTATAGTCGTTGCCACGGTGTCCAAGGGTGGTATCTTGCCACTGCTGCACCTCGCTCCACAGCATCGGGGTGAGGATGTCTATCTGGTTGGGCTGTGCAAAGGAAATGAGGATGCCGTTTCTGTCCCATACGTCAGAGGGGGTGGAGTAGAGGAATTTGTTGTGGTTGGCATAGAACCCGTCAGTGTCGAGTCGCAGGGAACAGGTGAACATGCCGAAGGTATTGGTGAAGGATGTCATGCGACGGCGATAGATTCCCTTGATGACTTTACTCTCCTTGATGAGGCTGATGGTGAGCGAAGGATGGATGTCGGAAATGAAGATGTCGGCATCATAGCGTTCGCCATTCTTGCAGACGGCGGTAGTGAGTTTGCCGTCTTTCTCTATGAGTTCTGTCACCTCGCTACTGCAAAGTATCTCGCCGCCACAGTCTTCTATCTGTCTGACGAGTTGGTTTACAAGAACATTTCCAGGGGCATTGAGCCGCCAGCTGCTTTGTATGAAAGAGGCATTGCCGTGGGCAAAGTTGAAGAGGGGTAGGGTGTCTCGGTTTAGTTCCATCTTGAGGGAAGTGCCAGAGAGGACTCCTATGAGCAGTGGGTCGGAGAAAGTCTCGTTGAGCCACTGCCATGCGTTGACATCGGCATAGTGCATGTGGGTATCGCTGTCGCTGTCGCGGAGTACGTCGATATACTTCTGCAGACCTGCCTTTTGGGAAGGAAAACGCTCTGACATGGTACGCAGGAAATTGTCGTACCCTTCTACAAATGGGAATGTCTCGCTGCCAATGGTAACGAAGTCGAAGCCATCGGGGTCGAGATGCTGCCAGGGGAGTGATAGCAAGCCGAGTTGCTTGAAAGGCTCATGGAGCACCTGCCCCTCTGCAAGACCGCCTACATAGTGAAGACCTGTGTCATAGTCCATGCCATTGCGGCGATAACTCTGCATGCATCCGCCTGGCTGATGCTGGCGTTCGAGGATGCGCACATGAAAACCTTCCTTTGACAGGAAAACGCCACACTCAAGGGCACCAAGTCCGGAACCGATTATGATTACTTCTTTAGCCAACGGAAAATAGCGGGTTGAAGGATGTAGGACAGTGCCACTGCTGATATCATACCCACGAGGGTTGCAAAGCCTACCGACTGGAGGGCAGGATGCTTGGCAAGGAGCATAGAGGCAACTGTCGTGATGAGTATGAAGGCAGAGAACAGGATTGCCGTCTTATGGAAAGCTAACATGTGGGCAGTGGTGTGGTTCTTCTCGCCAATGAGTCCTGACATGATGAATATAGAATAGTCAACACCAATACCGAAGATGAAGGTAGAGATGATGATGTTGATGAGGTTGAAGCGAATATTGAACAGTGCCATTGCTCCCAAGACTATGAGCCACGAGATAAGGATGGGGGCAAAACCGAGCAGGGCATATCGCCAGTTGAAATGGAAACTGAGCAGCAATACTACAAAGACGAATGCCATGCTGACCCACTGAAGTACATTAAAATCGCTGTTGAGGGTTGTCAGACCGTCTTTGGTGTAGTAGTTGGTGTCGAGCACCATCATGTTCGGCTCGTTGGCAATGGCATCGCATACAGCGTTATATGCCTTTGCTTTACGAGGCATGGAGACATTGGTGAATATGAGCCAGTCGCCTGCCATTGTCTGCTCCATAAGGGTTGACTGATAGCCTGGCGGAATGATGTCGGTGTTATAGAGTGGGGTAGGCTGATAGTCACCCTCTACCAACTCGTAGAAAGGAGAGTCGGCAGGAATGAAAGGACGCACCTTGTTGATGCGCTCTTGTGTCCAGAATGTTTTCCAGGCATCTATGCGTTCCTTCTGCTGAGTGAGAGGTACAAAGATGGAATTGGTATGGGTATAGTCTTTAACTAATCCTAACTTATGCAGGGAATCGAGCTTGTTTTGCAGCAGGCTGAAATGCTTAAGGGCTTCTTCTGGAGTCTTGCCTTGGGCAGCAAAATATCTCGTGGTGTCGATAACACCGCCTTTAGGAGTCGTCTTGGCATCGAGAAGGTGCTCGGCATATTCTGTATTCGGAGCGAGATAACCCAAATGACTCATATCGGCATCGAAGTCGGTTCCTTTGATAGCATAAGTGGTAACAAAGACTACGATGATGATACCAATGAGGTACAGGAGTGGCTTTTTAGTATCTATTGGGTAGTTGTTAATCTTATCTACCACAGCGAAGGCACGCTTGTTAATCTTATTGCCCTCCAAGCCCATGAGGTGTGGCAGATATACGAGTGAGAATATCGTTGTGCCGATGATAGCCAAGGCTGCGAAAAGACCGAAGTCCTGAAGAAGGTCTGTCTTGATGAATATAAGCCCCATAAAGGAGCCTATCGTGGTGATACATCCTAACAGTACGGGAACTGTCTCGTCGC
>DJWZ01000095.1 GCA_002449535.1 Prevotellaceae bacterium UBA7017
CGCAATGCAAGGTGATCTAACAAGTTGCTGTCACTTCCCCAGAAGAGGAGTATGCCAATTCGGTCAAAAAAGTTTATCTCGTTCATAAAAATCAATGTTTAATAACTTAAAGGGGAGTGGAAAGGGAGTGAAAAGGGAGTGGAAGTGGAGTGGAAGTGGAGTGGAAGGGACATTTGTTATTACTGGCGGGAATTCTCTAGGCTCTTTTGTATTGTCCCTCTCACTCCCCTTAATTCTTAACTCTTAATTCTTAACTCTTAACTCTTAACTCCTAAATAAGTTCCACATAGGCAGCTCTCACCCATCCTTCCCTTCCGTCAGAGAGGCGTATGCCGTACCATCCTTTCATGTCCTTGTCAGTAATACGCACACACGTTCCTTCATGAACGATAGCCGTTTCCAGAGCCTTGGTCGAAGGAAGGTTCTTTATTGCTACTGATTCTTTTACTATTATTGCCGTATCGTGCGTATTGAGTATATACTTCCTGTTCCATGCAAAGAATACGGAGAAGCAGAATGTAAAGAACAGCACGACACACGAATAGAAAGAAATCTTCCTGACCAACATATTGCCAACAAACAGGTATGCCAAGAACAACAGCAAGGCTGCTATCAGCGCCACTATCGAAATGACAGCCCAGTTGTCGATGGTATTGAGCATTACGAGCCCTTTATACCACTCTACAAAGAAGATATTGCTCTCTGGCGGCATCTTGTCGATGGTCTTTGAGCGTGTGATGTTGATATTGTGCTGGATGTCCTTATTGAGGGGTTCAGACTTCTGGGCCCTCATGTAACACACCATGGCATGGGCGTAGTCGCACTGCCTGTAGAAGGCATTGCCACGCTGAAAATATTCCTGTGCGCTGTCAGGGTCATGGGCTGCTGTTGCAGCAGTCTTTCCTGCATGGGCGCAAAGGGCAAATGCCATAAGAGCTATGATAAAAAATAATCTATATTTCATAATTATATATCCGCAATATTCAAAGCCCCACCTCAATCCTCCCCGTTTATGGAGGAGGGATTTTCAATGGTCAATCGTCAATGGTCAATGTTCAATAGTCTCAATAGCCTCGGAGGCTTTGTCGTATGTATGCTCCATTGCCACTGCCGGGTCGCCAGGAGCGTAACGGGCAAACTCACACTCGTCAAGTGCCTCGATGAATTTTCCTATCGTCTCTTCGCTGACCTTTCGTGATGAAAGTTTTTCGGAGATATTCTCTCGCGTCAGCTGCTCTACCGGTATAGCAAGTTTGTCACCGACATATCCCCACAAAGCACGCAACACTTCGTCATAGAATTCATTTGTCTTGCCAGCCTTCAGCAACTTAGCGGCTTTCTTCAGGCGTTTTGTTGCCACCTTGTTGGCTTTCTTTCCACGATAAGCAGTGATGTCTGCCAGTTCCATTGCGCGGCGGCGGAAGATGATAAGCAGCACTATGAATATCGCCAGCACAATGCCATTGAGAGCTATGTATGCAGTGCTTCCAAAGAAGGTATTCTGCGGGTCTTCTGCATCGTTGCCGCCAATCATGAAGTTGTGGATATCCTTGTCGCTCTGCTGCGAATAATCCGTTGCAGTGCCTCCGCCTTTACCCTTCGTCACCTTTAGGGTCATGGGGTCCGTGGTAAGGGTTTTGTAGGATGACGTGCGAGTATCGAAATATACGAAGTTGATGGCTGGAATGGTATATTCTCCCTCCGAACGTGGAACGAGAAGGATGTCGTATAGCATGCTGCCAGACACTCCGTTGCTGGTAAGACTTGTCTTGTCGGTCACCTTGGCATCATATTTCTCAAACACCTTTGGCAGGTCTATGACAGGTTCCTTTATAAGCTTCATATTACCCACGCCCTTTACTACGAAGTGTAGGTTTACAGGGTCACCAGCCCCGACTTGCTGCTTGTCAAGAGATGCCTCAACGGTAAAGACGCCCACACCGCCAGAGAAGTTTGCAGGCTTCTGCGGCAGAGGCTCTACCTGTATGCTCACGCCTGGAGCTGTGATGTCTTTGTTCACCTCTACATATCCGGAACCGCCATTGAAGAAGGCTTCGAAAGGATCTACATTAGGGTCTTCCTGCACAACGATACCCTTGAAGGTAATCGACGGTATCTCCAGTTTTCCTGACATCTGCGGGAACATCACATACTGGCTCCATGTCACACAATTGTATGGTCTGCCGTTGACATTCTCCACATGGAATCTCTTTTGCTGCGGCAAAGGAATCTCCTGGGTATGGAATCCGTTCAGGTCTGGCATCTTTCCTTGCAGTTGTGTCAGTTCCACCTGGGTATATACCTTATATGTCAGCAATATCGGCTCCTGCTCATATACGCGCGACTTATTCGCCGACACCTTTATGAAGAGGTCGCGTCCCGTAATCTGCGTCCCTGCTCGGTTTACGCGTGCAGGACTGCGCTGCTGATGCTGCGAACGTCCGCCATTCTGCGCTGAAGCATTAGGATTAGGATTTGCCGTGACGTTTATCTTCAATGCCTGTGAAGCAGCGTTTGAGCCCGCTACATTGGCATGGGCAGCAGGTATTACGAAAGTACCCGTCTTGCGAGCCATCAGGACGTAAGTATATGTTACGGATGAGGAGTGTGATGTTTTTCCGTTGACCATCGAGAAACTCTGCTGCGTAGAAGTAGATGGTCCCATGAGTACCTCGAAGGCATCAGGAACATTTCCCAAGCGAAAACCTTTTACGTCTGTAGTGTTTACGATATATCTTATCTGGAACTGCTCACCATTATACACTGCCGTAGGACCGTCAACCCTGATGCTCTGAGCCCGCAGTCCCAGTGAAAGCATCGTAAGCAGTGTGCATAGTATTATAGTCAAAAATCTCTGCATTTACCAATTCTTTTCTATGTTGCGGCGACGTGGCTGCGCCATTGCCTTCTGCAGTCTCTGCTGTGTTGCCTTTTCTTCCTGTACGGCAGCATTGAGCAACTGCTCGGCATTTTCCTTACTCATCTGACCATCCTGAGGCTTCTCCTTGTTTTGGTTCTGGTCATTATTCTTGTTTTGGTCTTTGTTGTTGTTTTCGTTCTTATCCTTGTTCTTATCCTTGTTCTGGTCTTTATTTTTGTCCTTGTTATTATTTTGGTTATTCTGATTGTTCTGGTTGTTCTGATTATTATTTTGATTATTGTCCTGGTCCTTCTTCAGTTTTTTGCAGAGCACATAGTTATATCTCGTCTGGTTATCGTGAGGTCTGAGTTTCAGCGATTGCTTATACTGCTCCATAGCAGGACCATATTGCTGCTGCTTCTGCATTATCACTCCCATATTGTGATATGCCATTGCCTTCCTCTGCTTGCTCGTTTCGGTTTTAGAAGCCTTCTCAAACATCTCGTATGCCATGGAATCCTTATTCTGTGCCAACAATGCACAGCCAAGGTTATACATAGCCTGAGCATTCTTATTATCAGCAGCCATTGCCTTGCGATATTTCAGTTCTGCCTTTGATGCAGCACCTTCTGCACCCCCACGCATATCCCTGTTACCGGAACGTATATGGGAGCGCACTCCCTGGGCATTGCTTTCCAAATGCATGGGAGCGACTAACAGAAATATTATGAGTAGCCTGTATAACATTTATTTCTTCTTAAACAATTTCAGATTCTTAAAGTACGGACTTTTTGCCTCGCTGATGAGCACCTCTACTATCATGAATAAAAGAACCAGCACTCCGAACCATTGGTACTGCTCGTCATATTCATCATATAC
>DJWZ01000108.1 GCA_002449535.1 Prevotellaceae bacterium UBA7017
CGGAAGACGGAGCCGACGGGAATACGCATCTTTGATGCTTACCTGCAATATCTTACTGACGGCAATTCCGACTTGCAGGCTTTTGCCGATAAGCATGGTCTGCGGCGTGATGACATCGACTCGCTGGTGTTTGTGCTGACTGGCATGAGAGGGGTGGATTTCCGCCTGAAGTATCAGCTGTGGATGGCTGAACAACTGTTGCGCTATACGGACATGTCGATTGCAGAGGTTGCAAAGCGTTCTGGCATAGGCTCTGCCAACAATCTCTACCTGACCTACAAACGTGAGTACAACATCGCCCCGGGTTATCGACGCCAAAGGTTACGCAAACCTGGCGATGTGGGAAAATTTAAGCTGTAAGGATTGTTTTCTGCAATGAAAATCTCAGAAGTTTAATCATCCCCATATCCACTGTCGCACGCCCAGCTTGCGTCAATAGTAGTTTTTGGTAGTAAAAAAATATCGAATAATACAAATTGCAAAAAAAAATACCGCCCGAAAGCTTGCAAATGGCTCTCGGGCGGTTTTTTTACTAAATCAAGGCATATAATAATTGGTCAGGAAATAGGTCCTCTCCCAATCTACTATCTTCAGTTCAGACTCCTTTGCCGATTAGTTATTATGTACACTCTTTCGTCTTGCCGTTTTTATCCCGCATTCTCATCATGAGCACTCATGTTCTTGATAAACAGGTTGACAATATGCTTCGTGATGAAGGTATGACGGACGGCATGGCGCACTTTGTCTGCAAATGTGCTCTTGTCGCTGGATGGTTTAGCCGCCTCTGCCTCTGCTGCCGCTATTTGCTGCTCGCGCTTATCAATCTTAGCACGGAAGCTGTCTGAAGAGTGATTATAAAGGAACGTATAGCATGGTATTGCAGCCTTCATGATATAAGGAGTGAGGAAGGTGGTCACCACACTGGATGCTACGATGACAGGGTAGATGATAGGACTCAGAACACCCAAGCTGGCACCCAGTCCAGCGATAATGAATGAGAACTCGCCAATCTGGACGAATGAGAAGCTGGTAAGCATAGAGTCACGCATCGTCTGTCCGCCCCACCAGCAACCCAAAGTGCCAAAGAGAATCATCCCGACGATAATTATCAGACTGATATAGACGATGCTCATCCAATATTCCGACAATGAAGACGGATCAATCAGCATACCTACAGAGATGAAGAAGATAGCGGCAAAGACATTCTTCAGCGGTGTCATCAGTTTTTCGATACGATGCGACTCCACGGTCTCGGCAAGGATGGAACCCATCACGAAAGCACCGAGTGCACTGCTGAACCCTGCTTCTTCTGCCGTCAGCACCATACCCAGGCACAGACCCAAGGCGAGGATGATAAGCGTCTCGTCATTCAGGTGCTTTTTTATTTTGCGTATCAGTGTCGGGATAATCAGTATTCCGCAGATGAACCATGCTGCGAGCGTAATGGCAAGATCCATGACCTTGCTTGCCAGCTCGGCACCCTCGAACTGATGGCGGATGGCTATACTGGAGAGCAATACCATCAGCACTACAGCCACCACATCCTCAACAATCAGGATGCTGGTCGCTCCCTTGACGAAACGCTCTTTGCTCAAGCCTGCCTCGTCGATGGCCTTCATCACGATAGTGGTGCTCGACATACAAAGCATGCCCGCCAGAAACAGGGAGTTGATCATGTCAAGTTTAGCATCCACTCCCACAACGTAGCCGAAGAGCATCATGCCCACGACGATTGTCAACGCACCTATTGCTGCCACTTTACCGCTGCTGATGAGGTTCTTCAGGCGGAACTCCAGACCGATGCAGAACAAGACAAAGAGCACACCGATGTCGCCCCATTGCTTCACGTTGTCCGGATTTACAAGGGTCTTGCCAAACAGGTGGGGACCGACCAAGACACCTGCAACGATATAACCTAACACTACTGGCTGCTTTAACAACTTAAAAAGAATACTGACTACAGCAGCTGTAATCATCAAAACATATAAGTCTTGTACCATACTTAAATTTATATTGATTTTTAATTATATATAACGAACATGTTCACGCTTTATAGACTTCTTCGCCATTGGCTTTTCATTTCCGTTAAAGCTTCATATACGCCGTCGTCAGGAGTGACATCCACTGGCGCTTTCCAACGTAGGTCGCCGACGGGCTGCTTGCCGACATACGGAATGCCCCTGTAGGCTATGACATTCTCCTTCTTCCTGCCTACGAAGGTACCGTTAATACACTTGACAGCCAACGACTTATCGTAGTTGCCATCGGTAATTTGTCTGTTCTCACCGCCGTACATATTGTACAAGGCTTCTCTAATCTCTTGTAAATCCATAATAGGTTTTTAGAAAAAATGATTATATGAAACAGTTGCTTCATTTTGCTGCAAAGATACGAAAAAAAGAGTGAAATGCAATAGAAAATAGAATTTTTTTATACCTTTGCAAGCAGAAAAGCATGAAAAATTTAAAAGAACAGTTCCGTCGCTACCTGCGTTTGCAGAAGGGTTTGTCTCCAAATACGTTGGAGGCTTACCTGCACGATGTGTCGCTGCTCTTTTCGTGGGTAGAGGGGGAGATGGAAGTGACCCCATCCCGACCTTCCCAAGGGAAGGGGGAAGTTATCGACTCTGCTGCTTCGCTAATCGAAGAATCTATTGATGACAAAGTAAAACAGTTGAAACTTGCTGACCTTGAGGCTTTTTCGGCTTCATTGTTCGATTTAGGTATTGCTCCTTCGTCGCATGCTCGTATATTGTGTGGTGTCAGGGCGTTGTATCGGTTTCTGGAGATAGACGGATATATAGACCAAGACCCGTCAGAATTATTGGAATCACCGATACAGGCGAAACATCTTCCGGAAGTGCTTTCTACTACGGAGGTTGATATGCTGGAGTCGGCGATAGACCTCAGCAAATGGGAAGGTCACAGAAATCGTGCCATTATAGAGGTTCTTTTCTCATGCGGCCTGCGAGTATCTGAGTTAGTAAACCTGAAACTGTCCCAGGTATATGAGGAAGAACGCTATATCCGCGTTATGGGAAAAGGTTCCAAGGAACGCCTGATACCGATTTCTGACAAGGCAATACATGAGCTGCACCTGTGGTATGATTACCGTAATAAGATGACAATAAAAAAAGGTGAGGAAGATTTTGTCTTCCTCAACCGTCGTGGTGCGCACCTTACACGCACTATGATTCTTATCATGATAAAACAGTATGCCAAGGATGCGGGCATAAAAAAGACCATTTCACCGCATACTTTGCGTCATTCCTTTGCTACTGCATTACTTGAGGGAGGCTGCTCCCTGCGTGCCATACAGGCGATGTTAGGTCACGAAAGCATCGGCACGACAGAGATATATACCCACATCGACATGACTACTCTCAGAGACGAGATAGAACATCATCATCCTCGAAACAGTCGCTGAAACATCAATATTGTCAGTCAAAATCCCAATTCGTTTCATAATGGTCGAAGGCTATGCCTTCTGTAGTGCCGAACTTGGCGAGAATGGCAATGATGTCCTCCTGTTCACGGGGCGAAAGCTTGTTTTCGCCATGATGGTAGCGGTAATATGGTCCGCAACCTCTGCTGAAGTAATTCATAACACGTTGGCGGGCTTCAGCCTTTTGGTAACGTGGCACATTATTATATATACGTGTGAATCCCCATGCTTTCTTCACCATTTTGATTTCA
>DJWZ01000134.1 GCA_002449535.1 Prevotellaceae bacterium UBA7017
TATGGTAGCGGCAGCGGAAGCCAGAAGGCTGCCACACTGAAGATTGGTGCCATCACAGGAACTGCCACCGACGGCGTACTTGAAGGCCAGACCACTTATCAGATTGGATATCTCAATACTGACATGACCTTCTCCGGTCTTTTCAAAGGCAGTGCCATTACTAAAGAAGGTACAGGGCGACTGACACTGAAAACCGCAGGCAGCACGTCACCTATTACTGTCAACGGTGGAACGCTGGAACTCACCAACACGTCTTCCACACCTGTCACAACAGGACTGATTACCGTTTCTGCCAATGGCATCATCACGGGGACAGCCACCGTACAGAACCTTACAATGAAAGAAAAAGCCATAACGCTCTGCCAACTTAAGTCATCAGGCAATACGCGCCTCACCGTGAAGGGAAACCTCCAGCACAACGGTGACACCATCCTTGTTGTCGTACCGACTTCACGCAAACTCAACGTAGGCGATGAAATTACCATATATAATGTAAGCGGCACACACACCGGAACATTCTTTGTGAAGGTGGATGACGGTGGTATGGGGTATGTATTTGACAGCTCCACATTACTCACTGACGGCAAGCTGCGCGTAACAAGCATTACGAAGATTCAAGCGACAGCCATATCTGCTGACGACGTGGTAGATATATACAACTCCAACGGTATCTGTCTCTGCAAACAGAAGCAATACGCTGAGGCATTGTCCACGCTCCACCCTGGCACATACGTTGTTGTCCGTGGACGTGAGACATTCAAAATAACAATTAACCAATGATAAAGGAACAGCAATTTCGGGTCACCCCGCAGGTGGCGTACAACGAACAGAACATCATTGAGCACGTCAGCCGCGAGATGGGCATCGACCGACGCACCGTGAAGCATGTGCGGGTGCTGAAAAAGAGCATCGACGCCCGACAGAGGCAGATATATGTCAACCTGACGCTTCGCATCTTCATCAACGAAATGCCTACCGACGAAGAATATGTAAAGACGGAATATCCCGATGTCTCAGACGCTCCGCAGGTAATCGTCGTCGGGGCAGGACCGTGCGGACTCTTTGCTGCCCTCAGGCTCATAGAACTGGGGCTGAAGCCTGTCATCCTGGAACGAGGCAAGGATGTGCGGGAACGCAAGAAAGATCTCGCCATGATTAAGTCGCAGCAGAGCGTTGACCCCGAGAGCAACTACTGCTTTGGCGAAGGCGGCGCAGGGGCGTATTCCGACGGAAAACTATATACCCGCTCGAAGAAACGCGGCAACATAGAGAAGATACTGAACGTCTTCTGTCAGTTCGGGGCAAGCACCAGCATCCTCTCCGACGCCCATCCACACATCGGAACCGACAAGCTGCCCCGCGTAATAGAGAATATAAGGAAGCAGATTCTGGCATCGGGAGGCGAGGTACACTTCCAGACAAAGATGACGGAACTGCTGATAAAAGACGGAGAAGTGAAAGGAGTTCAATGGTCAATGGTCAATGGTCAATGTTCAACGTTCGAAGGGCCTGTTATTCTTGCGACGGGGCACAGTGCTCGGGATGTATATCGCTATCTGGCAAAGACCGACAGCCACCTTATAGAAGCCAAGGGCATTGCCGTCGGAGTACGTTTAGAACATCCGTCGGCACTGATTGACAAGATACAGTATCACTCCCCCGCTGGCAGAGGAAAATATCTGCCGGCAGCAGAATATTCTTTCGTGACGCAGGTAGATGGCAGAGGCGTCTATTCCTTCTGTATGTGCCCAGGCGGTTTCGTGATACCGGCAGCTACGGGACCGGAGCAGATAGTAGTAAACGGCATGTCCCCAAGCGACAGAAACGGGCAATGGAGCAATTCGGGCATGGTGGTAGAGGTGCGCCCAGAGGACATCGGAGAAGGACAGGACGCCCTCAGCATGATGAGGTATCAGGAGGAACTGGAACGCATGTGCTGGCAGCAGGGCAACATGAAACAGACGGCTCCGGCACAACGCATGAGCGACTTCGTAAATGGCAGGCTCTCGTATGACCTTCCAAGAACCAGCTATGCCCCAGGCGTCATATCGTCGCCACTGCATTTCTGGTTGCCAAAGCCTATCTCCAAGCGACTGCAGGAGGGTTTCAATGCTTTTGGCAAGCAAAGACATGGTTTCCTCACCAACGAGGCACTGATGATAGGCGTGGAGACACGCACTTCAGCACCTGTCCGCATCACCCGCGACCCAGAGACGCTTTGCAGCATAGCAGTACGCGGATTATACCCCGCCGGAGAGGGCGCAGGATATGCCGGAGGTATCGTTTCTGCCGCAATAGACGGCGAAAGGGCGGCTGATATGGTTAAGGAGTTTTTAAAGTAAGGGCATTATTACTAATTCCCGTTAATATAGAAGGCGCAATATTTAAAAAATCTCAATATTAAGAAAGAAAATGGAGGGAATGTTGTCAAGCAATACTCTTTTTTTATTACTTTTGCATCCGTGAATTAACAAAAAAGGTATTATTAGATAACAAAACATCCATTTTAAGTATAATAATTATGAAAAATCTCAAGAATTATTTAGTTACAGCAGCATGCGTTGTCAGCCTTGCATTTTCTGCTGGTGCATTTATTCAGGTAAACGCAGCACATCCCGCAGCTCCTGCCCCTGCCGTAGCAGGTCAGCCTGTAGATCTTACTTATGCGGCAGACAAGGCTCTGCCTGCCGTAGTACATATTAAGTATGTGCAGAATGCAAAGACAAAGACTGTAGAGGTAGAGTCAAATCCTTTCGGAGACTTCTTCGACCCATTCGGATTCTTTGGCAATCCTGGCAACGGAAGACGTCAGCAGCAAGTGCAGACTCCTAAGAAGGAGGCTTCCGGTTCTGGTGTCATAATCTCTACCGACGGATATATCGTAACAAACAACCACGTGGTAGATGGCGCTGACGAACTGACGGTAACCCTTAACGACAACAGGGAGTTTTCCGCTACAATCATCGGCACCGACAAGACTACCGACCTTGCTCTCATAAAGATTTCCGCAAAAGATTTGCCAGCACTTCCAATAGGTGATTCTGACAAGTTGAGAGTAGGCGAATGGGTGCTTGCTGTAGGCAATCCATTCAACCTCACCAGCACCGTAACAGCTGGTATCGTAAGTGCGAAGGCACGTTCTCTTGGGGCTAACGGCGTAGAGTCTTTCATACAGACCGATGCAGCCATAAACCAAGGCAACTCTGGCGGTGCGCTCGTAAACACCCGTGGTGAGCTGGTTGGCATCAATGCCATGCTTTATTCCCAGACAGGTTCTTATGCCGGTTACGGTTTTGCCATTCCTACAACCATCATGAACAAGGTGGTAGATGACATCAAGAAATACGGTCAGGTACAACGCGCCCTGCTCGGTATTATGGGTGTTGATGCACATAAGTGGATTGACGCTCAGAAGGCACAGGAAAAGGAAGTTGACCTTGGTGTAAACGAAGGTGTATATGTAGATAAGGTAGAGCCAGACGGTGCCGGTGCCGATGCTGGTCTTGAGCAAGGTGACGTCATAACATCTATTGACGGCAAGAAGATAACCAAGATGGCAGAACTGCAGGAATATATGGCAACAAAGCGTCCTGGCGACAAGATTAGCATTACCTATGTTCACAAGAAGAAGACAAAGACTTCGACCATCACTCTGAAGAATGCTCAGGGCAACACTGGTGTTGTAAAGCAGGCTGACCTCGACATCTTGGGAGCAAACTTCCGCGAGGTTACCGACCAGCTGAAGGAACACCTCAAGATTGGCTATGGTCTTGAAGTAACAAAGGTCAACAACGGTGCCCTGAAGAATGCCGGCATAGCACGCGGCTTCATCATCCAGAAGGTTAACGACGAAACCGTGAAGACTATCGACGACATCCAGAGGCTCGTAAAAGAGGCAAGCACCTCAAAGGACCCAGTCCTCTACATCCAGGGTGTATATCCAACAGGCAAGAAGGGTTACTTCGCTGTTCCTCTTGAGGAAAGTAAGTAAGCGACTTCATAATAACACACAAAAACTCCCCTCGGCAGAATCGCCGAGGGGAGTTTTTGTTTAGTTTATAGTTGAGAGTTTATAGTTTAGAGTCAGTGGCAAGTGTAGAGTTGAAAGTGTATAGGGGCGCTAACCGCTAACCCTTAACCATTAACCCATACCCCTTACCCCTCCCCCTTGGGGAGGTCGGGAGGGGGTCATGATAATCCGTAAAGGTCTGCAACTGGTTTGAAAGTCACCTTGCCTTCCACGATGTTCAGTCCCTTTGCCAGAGCGGCATCGTCTTTGCAAGCCTGCTGCCATCCTTTGTCAGCCAAAGCAACAGCATACTTCAGCGTTGCATTCGTCAGTGCCAATGTCGAAGTATTAGGAATAGCCCCCGGAATATTCGCCACGCAATAGTGTATGATGCCCTCCTCGGTATATACAGGGTCGCTGTGGGTCGTTGGGCGCGATGTCTCGAAGCATCCGCCTTGGTCGATTGCCACATCCACAAGCACCGTCCCAGGCTCCATCAGTTTCAGCATATCCCTCGTTATCAGGTGAGGCGTCTTGTCGCCTGGCACCAATACGCTGCCCACCACAATGTCAACTGTTGGCAGCAGCTGGCGGATATTATGTTCCGACGAATACAAGGTATGCACATTGGCAGGCGTCTCTATGTCGAGCTGACGCAGACGTGGTAGGGAAATGTCGGCAATCGTTACATCGGCACCCAGACCTGCCGCCATGCGGGCAGCCGCCTCTCCTACTACACCGCCGCCCAATACCAGCACCTTGGCAGGGCTAACTCCCGGTACACCACTTATCAGTTTGCCTTTTCCGCCCTGGGTCTTCTGCAGGTAGTAGGCGCCATTCAGCGTCGCCATGCGTCCCGCCACCTCGCTCATAGGTTGCAGTAATGGCAGAGAACCATTAGGCAACTGCACCGTTTCGTACGCCAGACATACGGCACCGCTCTTCAGCATAGCCTCCGTCAGTTCCTTCTCGCTGGCAAAGTGGAAATACGTAAACAACAACTGTCCCTTGCGAACAAGTCCATATTCCTGTTCTATCGGTTCCTTAACCTTTACTATCATGTCGCACTCGCCATACACTGCCTCTATCGTCGGCAGTATGCGGGCACCGGCTTTCACATATTCGTCATCGGAGAATCCACTCCCCTCGCCTGCCGTATGCTGCACGCTGACCTCATGTCCGCGACGCACCAGTTCTGCAACTCCCGCAGGTGTCATACCAACGCGGTTCTCATTGTTCTTAATCTCTTTTGGAATTCCTACTTTCATACGTCCGTTTGTGTTTAGTTATTGTTTAAAGATTAGTTATACGATTTAAAGATTTCACTCTTTGGGTGCAAATATAAGAAAAATTCAACACTTTCCAAAAAAAGTACGGAAATTCTTTTTATTTTACATCAGACATCTTACATCAAAAGTCTTTCACTGTGACATCAAGGTATGGATAATCACTTTTTTATTATTTTATTTGTCTGTTTCACGTTTTTGTTGTAATTTTGTCGGCAAATAGATATAGAATATGACAACAGAGCATCTATATTTCATAACCTTCTGCGTAGGCAACCTATCAGAGGCTCTACATAAAAGTCCATCACAGGTATATGATGCATTACGCTCTTCTGGAATACTCAACGACTACATTATACCGTGTTATGACGTTCTACACACATTCAGCAAAGAATATTTAGTTGAAGACCTCAAGGAGGTTTTAAAGGAGAGAGGAGCATTAGCATGAAACTATATCACGCATCCACATTATGCATCGAGAATCCTGACGTCTTACATTCCAGAGACAATTTGGACTTTGGTCGAGGCTTTTATCTCACAAGTTTACGTGAACAGGCTATACGCTATTCCGAACGATTTATCAGAAGAGGTAAAGAAGCCTTCATCAATGAATATGAATTAGACGACGACACACCCGGATTTACCACTAAGACTTTTGAAAGTTATGATGAAGAGTGGCTCAACTATGTCACACTTTGTCGTAAAGGAGAACAGAGTGCGCCAAAATATGATGCCGTTTCAGGCGGAGTAGCTAATGACAATGTATTTAACACGGTTGATTTATATTTTGCAGGACTTATTTCAAAGGAAGAAGCTTTAGGTCGTTTGAAATATGAGAAGCCTAATCATCAGATGTGTATTTTAAATGAAGAAATGCTCAATCGCCATCTTCATTTTATTAAAGCAGAGAGGGTATAATTATGAAGGCAGACAAGACAGTACTTCAAATGAAATATGCACGCATAGTTGCCATCTTCGCAAAACAAGCAGATATAACATTAGAAGATGCTTTATCCTTTTTCTATAGTTCAACCACCTATGAACTGATAAGCGAAGGTGTCGCAGACATGCATTGTCGCAGCGATGAATATTTAGCAGATGAACTGATGGTAGAATACAAGGAAAAAGGTGAAAAATAATATCCAAGACATCTTACATCACCATTCTTCCGCCCTACCAAAGCCTTTAGCAAGTTATAGGCAAGCCAAAAGGTTTGCTTGTATCAAACATACATTATATAACAATTTGTAGCAATATATTCTCTGCATTAAACTCTAACCGCTGATATCACAGACAGTTGCGGAGTTTTTCGGTGACGTCTGGGATGGCTTAAAGATTGATGGAAAAGATTTCGAGGAAGTCATCAACCATTCATACATTGTAGCATTAAATTACCCCAAACAAAGATGCAGGACTTTTTCATAGCCCTGCATCTTCTTTATTCATTACTTCCCAAGAATGAAATCCGTTTCAATGGTAGCATATTCTTATCTTCATCAGACATCTTATTATAATACTCCTGCCACATTTCGATAAACTCGTCACCATCTATAAGACGCAAGAACTTTTCACTACCTGTTGCAGCATTTCGAGCATCTGCTGAATATGTGCCACTCGTAACAAATAGTGCAATATCACCTGTTTTTAGCACACCTAGCAAGGCTCTAACCTCAGAAGCGCCAATTGCAGTTTCAGGTTTGTGCTTTACTTGTACCTTTATTCGTGGAGTCTTTGCACCAAGTGGGTCTAAGTATGCAATGATATCAATACCTCCATCCTTGCCTTTTGGAGCAACAAAAGGTGTATAATATTCCATTGCTCTTAACAATGCGGCAACCAAGTCCTGAAATTCATATGGACTTTTTGACGCAATGTAGCTCTTAATACGTTCTCTTGCATCCGATTCAAGCAAATCAAGGTTCATAGAATTATCTTTCTCTGCTGTCTCATCTGTAGGCTCTTTATCATTATTCTCTTCTTTAGGATTTAACTTTCTCCATTCATCATAGGCTTTGTTGGCTATAGTCATCACTTCCTCAGCAGACTTTTTTAACGCTTTCTCACCTTCGGGAGTAATATACCATGTTCCATTTTTCTTAATGATAAAACCTGCCTTCTGATAATCTATGGAATAGAATTGAAAACTATTGGTCCAACGTATATATTGCATCTTCCCTGCAGGCTCTTTTTCCCAATCTGTTAAATTTACATTTTGGTTCACCCATGGATAGATTTCCTTAGCAGGAATACTCCCACCACGCTCTACCATTTCTTTCATCACAGCGTACAACGTTTTAGTTGCACAGGCTTGGGTTCTACTGAATTGTACTTTTGCCATATTACTATTTTTATCTGTTTCCTTTTGCTCTGTTATGCGTTTTGCATAGCATCTGGCAGTTCTCTATTGAGGTGCTGCCGCCCTTGCTCCATGCAGTCACGTGGTCAGCATCCATTTCGTTAAACTTGTAAATCTTGGTGCGCACATTATCATGTCCTTTTGCACATTCTGGACAATTACTGATACCCTTCTCTCGAGCTTCGTTTGTCTGTCGTGCATAGACAGTTTTCTTTACGCTATCCTCAAAGATACGGATATTTAACAGGCTCTTGTCTGTTTCTCCACTTAGTATATATTCAAAGATTCCGCGTTTGTTGGTTACAAACTCGTCAGCATAGAGTTCGTTCACTCGTTGCTGCAATTGTGAAGGGTTATAAGAATATGTATGATATTTCTCATAGAAGTCTCCCCATTCCAATCCTCTCATTTCATTTTTTGGCTCACCAAACAGAGTCTTTGCCCATTCTATTACGGTATCGAAATATGTCTTCAGCTCTTCAATATTGTCGTCGTTGCGATGCTGACTCATATAGCCTCCGACATTTTCCTCCCCCTTTGACACCCATACAAGAGCCTCATGAAGGATTTCTTGGCGGTTAGCATTACCTTTTATATAACTGCTCCATTTCTGCAGTTGTGGATGGCGAGAGTTACTGAATGTTTCCTTTGCCTTTGTAACGAATGGGCCTGAATAGGTAGCATTCAGCAGTTCCTGTTTGTTAAGTGGCACACCAGCAATATTGATAGTCTCAAACCATTCTTTGATTTCTTTCTCTGTACCATTACAAATGTAGATAAGAAGTTTATAGTTGAGAATCTTCTCTTGTTCCTCAGGATTAAGTCCTGTGAAGTATTGCTCCATGCCAAACTTATCCTTTATGGCAAACTTTCCTGTGACGAAACGACCAATACTTGTTATACGCTGCTGTCCGTCAAGAATCTCATAGCGGCCAGACTCTGGTTCATTGAAATATATTAGTCCTATCGGATAGTCTTTCAGTATGCTTTCAATAACAGCCACTTCTTTCTTGCCATCGTTCTCAGCATAGAGGTAGTTGCGCTGATACTCAGGCTGAATAGTCAGTTTGCCAGCCCATCCAAACAGGCCTTTGCCTTCCAATTGGTTATAGACAAAGCCCTCGCATATTTCTTTGACCGTAAGGTCGGTCATCAATGTTGTTTGCATAACTATTGTTTTTTGCGGATTATAATTCTTCCAAAAGGTTTTTGAGGAACACCATTCTCATCAAAATAATATGGTTGTCCATCCCTAAGGCTTTTATTCATTTTCCTCAATTCACGTGGATATGGTTTAAAGCCAAGTTCTTTTCCTGCATCTCCCTCTGCATTACCAATAATCTCAAACTGATCTGGACAATATTTGTCAAGAAATGTTCGTGGTACCCCCATCAGACCATCGTAGTCGGATGGTATTGCATCAGTATAAGGAACATCAATTGCGTCATAATTTTCATAATGAACATAACCTTTACCTTTGATTTCTTTATGCTTTGAATAAAGGATATTATCCTCCATTGTCATTAAAGGAAGTGGCTCGTGACGACGACCATGGTCAATGTTAGTGTACCAAACTACCCCAGAGACTCTTATCATCCCTTCAATATGATTTCCTGCTGTAGCAATATCTTGATAATTACTAATGAAATGTGTCGCTCCACCCTTGAATCCTAAACCAAACCAAATTTTATTATCTTTAATTAGCGGGAAAATTTCCTTATATGATACGGCGTTTTGATTTCCAACAACAACAAATTGTTTGTTAGCCTCCATAATCCACATCATAAACTCTCTGAACAACGAGAAAGGCGGATTAGTTACAATAATGTCTGCTTCGTCTCGTAAGGCTTTTACTTCATCACTACGGAAGTCACCATCACCATTGAGATATGACCACTGCAAATCTTTGATATTGAAACGCCCATCGCTATTAATGTCCTCATCAAGAATAAATATCTTGCCGTTGGTGCGGCTCTTATCTGCATCATAATAAGGGCTTTCAGTTTCAAAGAGGGTCGGTTTCCATTCCTTTATCTTCTTTGACTCAACAGCATAGCTGGTACTAATCAGTTTCTTAAGTCCAAACAATTCAAAATTCTGTGCGAAGAACTTGGTGAAGTTACTCCACTCAGGGTCATCACAAGGCAGTAAGACCGTCTTGCCACGAAATACATCCGGGTTATACTCCAAATAGGCATTCATCTCATTCTGAATGTCTTGGTATTGCGTATAGAACTCATCGTTCTTTGCCGACTTTGCATTTGCTAAGTTAGTATTTGCCATTCTATGATTGATAGTTTAAGTTAGTATAGCATCGACTATCAATCACGCCAAGACGCAAAAAAGTGTGATGCACTTTTGCGTTCAGCAAGAGGCAGCCTCGCATTGGTACCTCCGTCTCACTTGTAATGCACCACACCTATGTGTGTGCATTGCTATACCAAGTGAGAACAGAGGACTTTGTACGAGCCACCTGTCACATATTATCTGCGAACTTGTTATACCAAAATAAAGTTTGCGAGGCTTTTTGGCTGAACGCGAAATAATAGCGAATGCTTTTTTACCAATAAAGTCATGCAGGCACCTCCGCTGAGGCTTTTCCCGCATTCGCTTGCAAAATTAAGAATAAATTTTTATTCTACAAAGAAAACTTGTAAGATTTTTCAAAATATGTTTTCTCTACAGAGAAATACGCGCTCGCAGTTGCAAACAAATCCCTCTCCTTATATAAGGCCTTGTAAAGAAGATATTATTAATTGACAGTTGACAATTGACAATTTTCGTTAGAGGTTAAGTGTTCCAGTTCCAGTTGTTCCAATTAAAAAACAAGGTATGCAATTCCTTACATATACTATATAACTAATTAATAATTAATTATTTATATATAATAGAGAGAGAGATACCCCTTAAAAATAAACTGGAACAATTGGAACTGGAACATTAATTCAACTAAAAGACAGATTTTCAATAAGTTACGATTTTGGTAATTGATATCAAGGCTTTAAAACAGGACAAATTCTATCACTTTTTGGCTCTAAAAGGCCTCAAAAGACGTGTATTAACCCCTTGTCTTGACAATTTTCCTTTACTTTGCGAATATAATGGCGTTCTAAAAAATCACATCTTATTCTCAATTTGGGGGTATAAAGTCGCAAAAAGCGATGCTTTTCTTTTTAAATGACGTTTATTTTTCAATAACCCGCCTTTATTGTTCAAGAAAGAACGGTTATTGAACATTGAAAGATGCAAGCGGACAAGCCGAGCGAAGCTACAATACTATTAATTTTGCATATATATTCACTTTCTGGGGCAAGTGGGAAAACGGAACACCTATTTTCCAGTTGGATTCTTATGCTCATATCTGCATAAAAAACAAAGCAAATGACAAAAAAACTCGTCAAACATTTTTAGTTCTGACGAGTTTATAAATATTTACTTTACATCTTTTGCAACTTTGCGAAGTCGCAGGTGCGGAGCTTTTCTGTTACGTCGGGGACGGTTTTCTTTTCGAAGGTGCCGTCTTCCTTGAGCCAGATGAGCTTGCGGTCGATGACCTTCAAGCCTATATCCTCAAGCATCAGGGCATAGAGCGACAGCTGTATGGTATAGAGGCTGAGGTCTTGCTCTACGAGGTCGTCAAAGGGTTTTTGGAGGTATTTTCCGAAGCGAAGATTAAACTCGTTCTCAAGACATTTGTTTGTCTTATAGTCGAAAATTACGAAGCCAGCCTTCTCTGGATTTCCTCCCCCATCGTAATAATATAGCATATCGAAGGTGCCGCATATCTGTTCCTTGAGGTTACGGGACGCATCAGGATTTTTTCCGCTATATACCCTTGTTTCGTTGAGAACGAGGTGATAAGAAGGTGGCAAGGCATCAAGAAACTTTTCTACCGCCTCTTCCTTGGGATGTATTGGAGCCAGATAGCAATATTCCTCACTATATTGTCCTTTGACGCTTTCCCTTATCATCTCGGGATGTCCAGCCCGAAGATATGCCAGGCTCTCGCCAAACTCATGCGTCTTGGTACCGAGTGAGGTTGCCCGAAAGGAATTTTGCCGCCATTGTCTTATCCAGTATTCAGGAGTCTTCCCATGACGTTCTGCATAACGCATCGCCTGAAACGCTTCATCAAAGGGCTCGCGGATAAAGCGATGCGCTAACTGCGTAACAGAGGGAAGTTGACAGCCGTTGAGGATATAGATATGACCTTCCTCATGGAATTCAAGGTCCTTGAACTCCAAGAGGATTTTATTTCTTGTCTCAGCAACTATGGCTGGTTCTCCTTTTATCGTAAACATTACTTATCCGAAGGCAATAGTGAGTCCTGCCATTACGATGCTGACCATTGACATCAGCTTTATCAGGATGTTGAGTGATGGGCCGCTGGTATCTTTGAATGGGTCACCGACTGTATCACCTACGATAGTAGCCTTGTGGGCAAAGGAGCCTTTGCCTCCGAAGTTACCCTCTTCTACCATCTTCTTCGCATTATCCCAGGCGCCACCGGCATTTGCCATAAAGACAGCCAATGTGAAGCCACAGGTAAGACCTCCTACGAGAAGTCCCAATACTCCAGCTACACCAAGCACACAACCAACGACGATAGGAATAGCGATAGCAAGGAGAGAGGGGAATATCATCTCTGCCTGTGCTGCACGAGTAGAAATCTCCACACAAGAGCCATAGTCAGGAGTTGCCTTGCCTTCAAGGATGCCCTTTATCTCGCGGAACTGACGACGCACCTCTTCCACCATCTTCTGTGCAGCACGTCCTACTGCCTCCATAGTGAGACCACAGAACAGGAATGCCGCCATACCTCCGATGAAGGCACCAACGAGTACCTTTGGATTCATCAAGGTAACCTGGAAGTAGTTCATGAAGTCAGGAATAGTAGCCTGTGCAGCATTGATTACTTCGCCCTTGAGGTTGGTAAGCTGCATACCTGTACGCTCCATAGCAATCTTCACCTCTTCTATATAAGATGCCAGCAGAGCCAGAGCCGTCAAGGCAGCAGAACCGATAGCAAAGCCCTTTCCTGTTGCTGCAGTGGTATTTCCGAGAGCATCGAGGGCATCGGTACGATGACGCACATCCTCACCCAGTTCACTCATCTCGGCATTACCGCCGGCATTGTCGGCAATAGGACCGTAAGCGTCAGTAGCAAGGGTGATGCCAAGCGTTGAGAGCATACCAACAGCAGCAATGCCGATGCCATAAAGACCTTTTGACAAGGCGGCAGCAGACATTTCGGTATCGAAACCATTTGCAAAGAGATAGCTCAGCATAATTGCCACACCGATGGTAACGACAGGAATGCAGGTAGAAATCATACCTGTTCCGATACCCTTGATGATAACAGTAGCAGAACCAGTAAGACCAGCCTCAGAAATCTTCTGTGTTGGCTTGTAGCTGTGGGAAGTATAGTATTCTGTTGCCTGTCCGATGACAACGCCTGACAACAAACCTGTTATCACTGAGAATGACAAGCCGAGCCAGTTTTCGATGCCAAGCAGATAGAGGATAGCAAATGTAGCACCAGCAATGAATACTGCTGAAACATTGGTACCTACAGACAGCGAATGAAGCAAGTCCTTCATTGTTGCGCCTTCCTTTGTACGAACCAGGAAGATACCGAAGATGCTAAGGAACACGCCGACAGCAGCAATCAGCATAGGAGCGATGACAGCCTTCAGCTGCATATCAGGAGCCATAGCGAAGGCAGTAGCACCAAGGGCTGCAGTAGAGAGGATAGAGCCGCAATAGCTCTCATACAAGTCGGCACCCATACCAGCGACATCGCCTACATTATCGCCTACATTATCAGCAATAGTAGCAGGGTTGCGAGGGTCATCCTCTGGAATGTCAGCCTCAACCTTTCCTACGATATCAGCGCCAACATCAGCAGCCTTAG
This sequence comes from Prevotellaceae bacterium UBA7017, assembly GCA_002449535.1. Classification (GTDB taxonomy): domain Bacteria; phylum Bacteroidota; class Bacteroidia; order Bacteroidales; family Bacteroidaceae; genus Prevotella. The sequence continues at coordinate 13,566 of DJWZ01000134.1, forward strand.
TATATATGCCGCCACCCACACGAGCAAAGAGAGCCTGTGTAGAAGCACCCATTCCGAAGGTAAGCATTGTCGTTGTGATAGTGATAAGCGCCATCTGGTCGCCATGATAGAAATGACTCAGGACAAGGAACCATATTGCAATATCCAGCAAGCCGAGACCTACGACAGTAAGGCCCATTACGGCACCGCTGCGGAAGGCAATCTTCAAGCCGCCGTCAAGACTCTTGCGGGCAGCATTCGCAGTACGAGCGCTGGCATAAGTAGCTGTCTTCATTCCGAAGAATCCTGCAAGGCCAGAGAATAAACCACCAGTAAGGAAGGCAAATGGAACCCAAGGATTCTGCACCTCAAGTACATAAGCCATAAATGAGAAGATTACAGCAAGCACTACGAAGACAATCGTAACCACCTTGTACTGCTGTTTCAGATAAGCCATAGCGCCACTACGCACATGACCAGCAATTTCACGCATACGAGGCGTGCCTTCATCTGCCGACATCATCTGGCGGAAGAAGCACCACGCCATACCCAGTGCCACAATAGATGCTATAGGCACCAACCAAAAAGCTAATGGAGTGTTCATGTTTGTTTATTGAAAATTGAAAATTGAATATTGATAATTGAAAATTATTTCCTATTGGGCTTATAAGGCTTATGGGGCCTATGGGACTTATGGGAGTCCTCAAAACCTGAATGTCATTCTGTGATAAGGTGTAGGGCCGTATTTCTTTATTGCCTCCCTATGTTTCTCTGTCGGATAGCCCTTATTCTGCAGCCAGTCATACTGCGGATATTCCTCCGCCAGCTGTGCCATATAGTCATCACGATATGTCTTTGCCAATATGCTGGCAGCTGCTATCGACAGGTATTTCCCGTCGCCCTTCACAATAGTGGCATGAGGCATTGCCATTATCCCTCCGTCAGGATAGTATGGGTCGAACTTGTTGCCATCTATTATCAGGAACTCTGGTCGCACTTTCAGTTGATCTAAGGCTCTATGCATAGCACGATACGAGGCATGCAAGATGTTTATCTCGTCTATCTCCTGTGCTGTACACACTCCTACTGCCCACGCTATAGCATCACGCTCTATCTCTGTACGCAGTTGGTAGCGAGTCTTTTCGCTCAGCTGTTTCGAATCATTAAGAATATCGTTGTGATAGTCAGGCGGCAATATCACGGCAGCAGCATATACACTGCCAGCCAAGCACCCTCGCCCAGCCTCATCGCAGCCAGCTTCTACGACTCCTTTCTTATAATAAGGCAACAGCATCGTTTTGCATGTTTAAGCGTATCAAGGCACAAAGATACGAAAAAATTTGATTACACAAGAAGAAATAATAAATTTATTTACGTAAAAAAATATTTTACCCTTAAGGAAAAGCTATGTTCAAGGGCCTGAAACACCTGTCCAAGGGCTGTAAACTACTGTACAAGGGCCTGAAACATATGTTCAATGGCCTTGAACATAAAATTCCCCTGGGGAGAAATTATTTTCCATCGGGGAGAAAGAGAAAATCCCCCACGTCAGAAAACAAAAAAGTCCCTCCGCAAAAATGTTTTTTCTACCTTTTTTTTGATATTTATTTTGCAGTTTCAGATATTTTTTGTACTTTTGCGCCCGTTTTTAGTACGGATAACAAATGAAAAGATTGTATATAATAATAGGAAAACACTTAGCATTGGCAGTTGTTGCGCTGGTTCTTACGGCATGTTCATCATCTGCTGACGATTACATAGAGATTTACGAGGACGGCACAGACAAAGCGGGAGAAGCCTTGACCAAGAAGAAGTTAGCCAAGATTACTTTTGATGTGCAAGATAACGTAAAAGACTTACAAAACAGAATAGGAGCAAACAAGAGCAAGTTCTCTGAAAAAGAGTACAGAAAGATTTTTGATGCCCAGAACAAATTCTATGATGCAGTTGAGAAACGCGACAAGGAATTATCCAGATAAAATCCAATTTGTTTTGCTCTTTTAACAAAAAAGACAAAAAGAATTGAAAAAAATTTGGCTGTTAGTAAAATATTTTATATTTTTGCACCCGATTATATAAAATATAACTAGAATCTAATGTACACAACTTCTTGGATTACATACCTATTTAATTTGTTAATGGCATATGGTACTTATTATGTAACATATTTCATTAACATGTTTCAAGGTTACCCAATAGAAGTAAGAATCGCCGCCATTAACACAACAGCATCATTGTTAGGCATAGTTGCAATAAGGCTGTTGCTCTTAAGAAAAAGAAACAGCAGAAGGTTAAACAAAAAGATCAGAGAAAAAATAAAAAGACGTTTTGGAAAGGGGCTTGACTATATAATTTCAGAAGAGGCCAATCCTAACATGAGCCGTCGTGAGGTGATGCATGCTATGGGCATTGAAAAAGACATTGCCGAAAAGAAGGCTATACTGAAGACGAAGCGTGAGAAATGGATCTTCTGCCGTTTAGTATATCACGCATGTACATCGTGCAGTGTACAAAAAGGACGTTGGAACAATCTGCAGATGATGCTCACGCTATTCAAAGTGCAGGAATATCTGGAGAGTGAAGTAAGCATGGGTAGCAGACGACACAGGGTAAAATGCCTAAGCATGCTACGAACTTTCAAATTATACATCAGTCCTTGGGTTCTCAACAAACTGCTTGAGTCTCACAACCTGCGCGAGCGCCGTTTGGCGATGTATGCAATGGTGATGTCAAGTACCGATAACGATTTGGACTACTACGAAACAGACTTTTTCGACAAGAATTGTTGCATTTATGACGAGATCGAACTTGGTTATGCATTGCATCGCCGTAAGAGAAACGGTTTAAGACTTCCGAACCTTGCTACATGGGCTTTGAGGCAAGAGCACCCTGAGACGAAGTGCATCTTCGTCAGATTGATGCGGCGTTTTGACCAAAAAGAAACCTGCCATCAACTCGTTGAGCTATACAAGGAGAGCAAGCACAAGAAACTAATTGAAGAGATTTCGCGAACATGGGGATACCTGCACTATCTGGATGGTGAACAGCTGATGACTGATGCCTTGATGATGCAACCTGACGACACGAAGGTAGCCATCATGCATGCCCTGACACGTCTTGCCACAGGCAACAGCCTTGAGTTCCTGGCCGGAAGCTTCTACACTCACACGAACCCTCATGTAAGGTTCGAGGCATTGCGCTGCCTATACAACTACGGAGAAGAGGGGAAAAAGAGGTTCTTTGAGATTGAGAAACAAGCATCTGAAGCTGACAAAAAATATTTCGCATTCTTCCATAATCCTATTACACTGGAGAAGATACGCCTTGACAAAGAGCAGGCATATCACCCATCTGTAGAAATGGTTTATAACTGGAGTTAACTATGTGGCTGACCATATATTACATATTCTGTTATCTGATATTCGGCTATTCTATCCTGATTATGCTGAGTTACCTGTTTCTGGCATTCCAGAGCTACAGGACACAACAAGCATTGCGCGTAGATATGCCCAGCGATGAGAGCATCAAGTTTCTGTTGGAGGGTTCACCGTTGACGCCTGGCGTGTCTATCATAGCCCCGGCATTCAACGAAGAGGTGACCATCATTGATAACGTCTATTCACTGATGAGCATTGACTATCCCAACTACGAGATTATCATCGTCAACGACGCAAGTACTGATAAGACTCTCGAACTGCTCATCAATGAATTCTCGCTAACAGAGGTGCCATACGACGTTGCCATGAAGGTGCCGTCAAAACCTATCAAGCGAGTTTTGAAATCAACAGACCCTAAGTTCAGCAAACTGGTAGTCGTTGACAAGGAACATGGTGGACGAAAGAGTGATGGTTCCAATGCCGGCATCAATGTCTGCACAAACAAATACTTCGTATGTACCGATGTGGACTGTATCATAGAGCCAATGGCACTCTATCGCATGATATGGCTTGTCGTAAACAGCCACGAGCCCATGATAGGTGTCAGCGCCACCATGCTTATGAGCAATGCCTGCATCGTAGAAAACGGTCATGTAGCAGAGGCTCATGTGCCAAGCCAGTTACTTCCTATGTTCCAGCAGCTGGAGTATATGCGCTCATTCCTTATCGGTAAATTAGGATGGGCAACAATGAATGCACTGCCAAACATCTCAGGTGGTTTCGGCATGTTTGATACTGACGTCGTAGTGAAGTCTGGCGGATACGACCAAACGAGTATGGCGGAGGATATGGATATGCTGCTGCGAATGGTGACATACATGAAGAATAATGGCAAGCCATTCCGTTTGGCACAAGTGCCACAGGTATGCTGTTGGACAGAAGGCCCTTCAACACTTAAGGCGCTATACAGACAGAGAACACGTTGGGCACGCGGACTATGCGAAATCATAACAAACCATAGACAGCTGTTCTTTAACCCGCATTATGGCCCTATCGGCGCAATGACTTTGCCTTACGTCTTTATCTTTGAGTTTATTGCCCCGGTACTGGAGTTTTCCGGACAAATCTTCATGATATGGTTGCTTTTCGTCGGTGGTATCAACTGGGGAACAGCCTTTATCATTTTCGGTATGATATACATATTCTGTATATTCATGTCCTTCATGCTGACATATTTCGACTACAAGATAAAAGCCATAAAATGGCACAAAGTATGGAAAAGCCATACGAAACTGATAATAGCATCAATGTTGGAACCTTTCATATATCACCCTCTTATCACCATATTCTCAAACATCGGATATTGGAGGTTCCTCATGAATACAACGGCCGTATGGAAGCCTATACAGCGAACAGGCGTGAAGAAGAGAGAGACTTCGCCCGACAAGGCAAAAGTAAAAAGTGAAGAATCAAACGTGAAAAGTGAAAAGTGAAATATTATGCGTAATGCGATAATTATAATAAGTTTTCTATTGATGCCATTAGCGTTATTTGCTGACGGTTATACTCCACGTTACTATATATCAAGGGCAGAATCCTATATTCAGTCGAGAGCATGGAACGAAGCGAAACGTGTCATTGACGAAGGGCTGAAAATCTATCCGGAAGATCCAGACCTGCGTTACTATAATGGTAGATACTATTATCAGGCACGACATCTTAATGAAGCCCGATACAACTTGGTAAAAGCCATCCAGGTTGAAGACCAGCATTTCAGAGCCAAGCGTGTTCTGGTAGATGTAGAAGATGATGCCAAGCACTATTCCAGTGCTATATGCTATATCAATGAACTGTTGGAATTCCAGCCATACGACATTGGCCTATGGCGACGCAAGATTGCTCTATACCGCAAGATGAACAATCACACAGAGGCCGATGCTGCATTGGAGCGCCTGTCACGTATATATCCCAACGACACTTTGATAGCGAAAGATATCAGAAATCGTCGCCGCGAAAATCTACGCAACATAACTCATACCAGCAACCTTACCGAATCTGCTGCGACAATAGAACAATGGCTGGATAAAGATCCTAAGAATTTAGAATATTACCTTGATTTGATTGGTGTCTATCAGAGGATGGGAGAATTTGAAAAAGCCATTGGTGTAGCAAACCGAGGCCTGCAACAATTCCCAGGCAACAAGATTCTCGTCAACAAGATGGTAGGAATCTTAACTGATTTAGGACTTTACTCCCAAGCCTTTGACATAGCCAAGCGTTACGACCCTCACGGCACAGCATACAACAATCTGTTACATGAAGTGGCAGCACAGGCGCGAATGCACGACAGCTACGACATTCACGGCAGGCTGTATGCAGAGACCCACGACAGGGATGCGCTGACATACCTTATCAACACATCCTTGACACGAGGTTATTATGACGATGCCCGCATGTATCTCAGCGAAGGCATGAAGTTAGAAGGACGCTCGGCAAGGCTGTTGATGAAGCAGTACGCCCTTGAGAAACGTATGGGCAATGAACGCGAGATGCACAAGCTGCTTCTTGAGCTATATGCCATGAATCCTAACGACGAAGAGCTGAAGACGGAATATTCAGACATGATGCTACAGCTTGCCATCAATGACATGGCTGGCGAGCAATGGGCAGATGCGGCAGAACACCTGAAGAGGGTTCTCGAAATAATGCCAACCACAAACGAATCATGGCCTGCCGCCGTATCACGCCGCATTACGTGTCTCGGACACATGGGGCAATATGACAAAGCTCGCCAGCAATATAGGGATGCAGCAGCCAAAAGCCCGGAAAACAGCAAGCGATTTGCATCGGCATACGAAGACATCGTGGCTAACAGGCTGCACTTCCTCATAGAAGAAGAAAACTATAGTGAGGCTTTGCAAGAAGGTCAACAGCTACTGGAAGTGGTACCACAAAGCGAAACTGCCCTGCGCTGTTGCATCAACATGAGCCAAACACTGAAGAAGAACGATTTGTTTCAGAAATATGCCCAACAGGGATATGAGACATATCCTAACGAGCCATACTTTATTGTAAAGCAGGCTGTTTCGCTACAGCAGCAAGGACGCAATTCCGAAGCATTGGCACTACTGAAGAAGCCTATTGAAAAGGATCGCGCCATGCTTGATGCCGCATTCTCCGGCATCAGTGCCGAATGGGCACAGCAACTCATCAAAGTCCACATGTCAGACATTGCCCTGGGCGTCATCGACAGTGCCCTTATCCACGATGCCAAGAATCGTGAATTGCTTTACCTGAAAGGTTTGGCATACGAGCAAATGAAAGTGTTTGATAAGGCATACGACTACCAAAAGAAATATTACGTTCCAAGCAATGCTGAACAGCAGGAATACTATCAGCATCTACGATATCTTTATTTCCGAGGCAGGAAAAACCGTGTTGACGCTTCCTACACTTATGCAGCCTTTGACTCCCGTCATGACGGTCCTGCCATCAGCAGTCACCTCTATTCCGTAGCCACCATAGCGTATAGCCGTATTGACAGCATCAACACCTATACCGGACAAGTCAGCTATAAGGGTATCGACGGATACCACAACGATGACGACAGCAATTCTGGCGGTGTCGGCTTGGAATTCATGGCACAATGGGAACGCACCTTCAATCACAGATGGAACGGTATGGTAAATGCCTCCTACTCTACCCGCTTCTTCAACAAGATAGGCGCAAACATCATGGCAGCATATCACATGGAGCGTGGATGGACTCCTTCTTTGAGATTAGGCTACCGACGCACACCTGAAACATATCTGTACCTTGACAGCGGCACATCTAAAAATGACAAGTATAACCTGTTTATAGTGACCCCTGCTGTCGAGAAGTCATGGGAAGGCATTAAAGCATCATGCAATATAGATGTGACACTCATGGAGGGTTCCATATACTATAATGTCGGATTGAAGGGCAAACTCTTCATAAACGACGACAACATATCATCAGTCTCTCTGCTCACCGGTATCGGCTCTTTTCCAGAACTGACATTCTTCGAGCAGACAGCATTGCGTAATGTGTCGCACACAAACGCGATGGTTGGTTTCGACGCTCAATATCTGGTTACTCGCAACTTATACTTGGGATTGGCAGGCAGTTGGAACACCTGCTTCAACCCATATCGTGATAACGATGGCAATTTACATGATTCATATCGTAACATATATAGCATAACTGCACAACTGCATGTAGCATTCTAACTCTGGTCTTTAATTTCTTTTTAACTTCAATTTCAACCAATGACAAAACGACTTCGCCCCCTGCTGTTCATATTCCTAATAGCTTGCTTCTGCAACTGCGGAACAGCTCAGGACTCGCCCTTTGAATACAAAGAGATATACCTCCCGGAAAGAGGCTCTGATGAAGCCAAAGACATGGGATTAAACAACCTTGATGCCGACTGGGGGATATGGGGGCATAACCTGCATACTGTACTACCCCAGAATCCAGCTCCAAGTATATATGCTTTGGTCAACGGCAACAGAACGGACGAGCAATATTGCTTTTCGTCAGATAAGTTGTATGATTATATTGTAACATATATAGAGGACAACTACGGAGAAAACAAGCAAGAACGTTTTGCCATATTGCCTAATGACAACGCGATGGTATGTACATGTGAACTGTGTCGCAGTCACGGCAATACCGCCAACAACGCTACTCCAGCTGTAAGTTATATGCTGGAAAGATTAGCCAAGCGATTTGACGGGCATCTCTTTTTCACCTCTTACTATATGTCAACACGCGAGGTGCCAGACCATGATATGCCAAAGAATACAGGAGTATTGGTAAGCACTATGTCCTATCCGTTACAAGCTACCGGCACGAAGGCAGAGATTGATTTCCAGAACTTGCTGAAAAAATGGAGTGAGAAGATGGAGCACGTCTATGTGTGGGACTATATCAACGACTTTGATGACTACATGACCCCTTTCCCTATTATGGGTATCATGCAGCGACGTCTGCAGATGTATAAAGATGCCGGTGTCAAAGGTGTATTTCTAAATGGTAGCGGCACCGACTATAGCACATTCAGCCAGCTACACCACTATATCATTGGCAAGCTTCTCTTAAATCCTAATAATGACTGGAAGGCATTGACCAGAGAATATTGCAACAAGACCTATCCTAAAGCAGGAGAACTGATAGCCGGATTTGTACTGGAACAAGAGCAATGGGCAGCAGAAAAAAACAAAGTTCTGCCACTTTATTGCGGAGTTAGAGAGGCTCTCGCAACATATCTTCCAGAACAATCGTTTACGAAATTCCACGATTCCTTAGGCTCAGTAATCTCCCAGGCTGATGGCAAAGAAAAGGACGCTCTTGAAACCATGTGGCAAGCAATGGCGCTGACACGATTGGAGTTAAATCGTTTAAATCATTCTACAGACAATAGTTCTCGTTTCTTAGTAGGATTGAAGCAACTACCAGCAAAAGAGATACGCGCATATAGCGAGTCATTTTGGTATATCGACAATTATGTCAAGGAATACCAACAGATGCTATCCCACAAGGAAGAGTCCAAACGGAACCTCTTGTTAGGGAAGCAACTTCAACCCATGACTGCCCTTGATGAAGAATATAATGACATCAGCATACTGACAGACGGTTTGTTGGGACTGCCCTCCAACTACCATTGCGGACTGATGCTTTCATCAGCAGACCCACATCTAAAGATTGCCGTTCCAAGAGTCGCAGGCATGAAACAACTGAAGGTGTATTTAGTTAATAATCCCAAGTATCACATTATCTTGCCTGAAAAAGTTATACTTTCTACAGGTAACAGAGAAATAGGCACAGC
>DJWZ01000083.1 GCA_002449535.1 Prevotellaceae bacterium UBA7017
GTATTTTTTGCGTTTTTTCAAAAAAAAACAAGAAAACATGCCATTGTCTCCTTTAAAATTCATACTTTTGCGAACATGAATTTAGGTAAGATATCTACTTATAGGGGTGAGTTAATGGGATTTGCCATCCTGATTGTGATGTTGTTTCACATGGGAGTGCCACGCAGCAGTTCGTGGTACGGTCTGGTAAGAATGGGAAATCTCGGTGTCGATATTTTCCTCTTCCTCTCAGGATTGGGACTATGGTATAGTTGGAGTAAGAATCCCGACCTGCGGCGGTTCTATTTCAACCGCATCATCCGCATCTACCCTGCTTGGCTCATCATTGCCGGCTTCTATTACGTCAGCCGCTTCAACTTTGCCAATGCCACCATCGACGGATGGGTAAATCTCTTCATGCAGGTGTTCTTCAACTGGAATTTCTGGCGTTTCGACGAACTGACTTTCTGGTATGTGCCTGCCACGATGATGCTCTATTTCTATGCACCGTTCTACATGGAGGCTGTGCGCCGCAATCCTGCCTGCCGCTGGCTGGTGGCGTTTCCGCTGATGTGGTGTATCATGGTACAATATATCACGCCGATACATAATGCCGTCGGACATATCGAGATATTCTGGAGCCGCGTGCCGATATTCTGCCTTGGCATCAACATGGCAGAGGCGATACGCACAAAGACGAGGCTTACCGCCGACTCATGGATATTCGTCATCGCTGCATTCGTCTTCAGCCTCGGGGCTTGCGTATGGCTGGAACAGATGCGTCACGGAAAATTTCCGCTATACACCGAGCGCATGCTATACATAGTGCTGGCTATTACCACAATAATAATAATGAGCGAGGTGTTCGACAAGCTGTCGGCAATACGAGGCATCAATAAGGCAATAGGATTTGTGGGCGGCATATCGTTAGAGATATACCTGCTGCATGTAGAATATGTCCTCAAGCCCCTGCAGCATGCCTACCACCTGTCATACTGGCCACGGTTCTTCGCAACCCTTGCCATCAGCGTTCCGGTAGCATGGATAATAAGCAAAGTCTGCTCGTTGATAATAAACAGGGTAAAACATTGAACATTGATAATTTATTCTTCACTCTTCACTTTTCACTCTTCACTTAATTATGATTCGCATAGGAATGGGATATGATGTCCACCAGCTTGTTGAAGGCCGCGACCTGTGGCTTGGTGGCATAAAGATAGAGCATACGCATGGTCTGCTGGGACATAGCGATGCCGATGTATTGATACATGCTATTTGCGATGCCCTGTTAGGGGCGGCGAATATGCGGGATATAGGGTATCATTTTCCTGATACCGCAGACGAGACGGACGGAATTGATTCCAAGATACTGCTCCGCAAGACGATAACGCTTATTGCAACGAAGGGTTACAGGGTTGGCAATATCGATTGCACTATCTGCGCCGAGCAACCAAAGCTGAACCCTCACGTGGAGGCGATGAAGGATTGCCTGGCAGAGGTGATGCAGACTGACAGGGAGAATATCTCTATCAAAGCCACTACAACCGAGAAACTCGGCTTTACCGGACGAAAGGAAGGCATCTCTGCCTATGCCGTGGCGTTGATTGAAAATTGAACATTGAATATTGAATATTGAAAATAGAAGATTATGAAGAAAACTACTTTGGATTTCATCAAGACTTGTCTTGTCCTGACACTTGTTGTCTTCGGTGTTTCTACCTCTTTTGCTGCAAAGAAGAAGCAGGTGGTAATGACCGACCGTGAATACTGGGTTTCTCAGGCTTACCGCATGGCGGCACCTGTTTTGGAACCGATGTCGAGAGGCATGCTATCTACCGAGATGCAGATAGAGGTAAGCCCCTCTTTCGATTCTCGCGACAAGCGCGTCACATATATGGAGTGTTTCGGACGCCTGATGGCAGGCATCGCTCCGTGGCTGTCACTGTCCGATGACGATACCGCCGAGGGAAAACAGCGTAAGCAGCTCAGGGAGTGGGCACTGAAGGCGTATTCAGAGGCAGTAAATCCTGACTCAAAGGACTACCTCCTGTGGCGAAAGGAAGGACAGCCCCTTGTGGATGCTGCCTATATTGCAGAGTCACTGATACGCGGCTTTGATGCCTTGTGGAAACCTCTGGACGAAACGACAAAGGCACGTTATATCGATGAGTTTACACGTCTGCGCCGCGTTGAGCCGCCTTATACTAACTGGTTGCTGTTTGCAGCAGAGATAGAATCATTCCTTGCCAAGGCTGGTGCTCCCTATGACAGCTATCGTGTCAATGGTGCCGTGAGGAAGTGCGAGGAGTGGTATGTAGGCGACGGATGGTATTCTGACGGACAGGGTACTTTCGCCTTCGACTATTATTCCAGCTATGTCTTCCATGCCATGTATCTTGAGACACTTGCCACTATGCGCGATGCCCGGGCTTATGGATGGAATATCAACTACAAAGACTTCTATGCCCGCGCCTTGAAGCGTTGTCAGAAGTTCTCTATCATCCTGGAGCGTTTTATCTCTCCGGAGGGAACTTTCCCCGTTATCGGCCGCAGCATACCTTACCGTCTTGCAGCCATGCAACCATTAGCGTGGGTGGCATGGCAGAAGGTATTGCCAAAAGACCTCACCAACGGACAGGTACGCAAAGCCCTCACGAAGGTGATGCACCGTATGTGGGACGCTCCGGGCAATTACAACGAAAAGGGATTCCTCACCATCGGTTTCTGCGGCAGACAGCCGGAGGTGGCAGACTGGTACACCAATAACGGTTCGCTGTATATCACCTCTGAGGTGCTGCTGCCATTAGGCTTGCCGGCAAACGATGCCTTCTGGCTCGACCCGGCAGAAGAGACGACACAGGAGAAAGCATGGGGCGGAAAACCATTCCCCAAGGACCATATCTGGAAATAATTTAAAATTCATAAATGTTTCAGAAACCTTGGACATATAGAGAAGGTATAATAATTGGAGTAGGACTTGCCATTGTGGGCATCCTGCTCCAGTTATCTGTCGGCACCATCAACTGGTCGCTGTTCGCATTTCCTTTAAACATAATAGCCTTGGCAGCGGTGCTGACGGCGGTTGTGGCATTGGTGTTCTTCGGAAACCGTTACTATGCCGTCAAGTATCTTACCAGTGGCAAGGCTGCCGTCATATCCCTTGTCTATGTGAGTATTGCCACTGTCGTCATGGGCTTTGGCAACGACCTGCTGTCGTCATGGGTTTTCGTGCTGGCATATCTGTGGATGACTCTCATCGTCGGCAGTGTCGCCTTGCGCCAACTGATGTCATGGCGGAGCGGAATAAAAGGACGTTGGGGGGCATTGTTCTCACACATCGGTCTCTTCGTGGCACTGCTATGCGGAACGCTCGGCAATGCTGATATGCAGAAACTACGCATGGCGGTGCAGGAAGGTGGCAGGGAACAACTGGCATACGATATGCAGAATCGTTACCAAAAACTCGACTTTGCAGTGCAGCTGAATGATTTCTCCATCGAGATGTACCCGGCAGAACTTGGCGGCGGTCCGAAGCGCTATGCCTCGGACATTACCATCTTTACTGCCGACGGCGACTCGTTGCGTGATACAATCTTGGTAAACAAGCCCGCAAGCATCATGGGCTGGAAGATATACCAACTATCCTACAGCGAGGCTATGGGCGGAGTCAGCATAAGTATTCTGGAACTGGTGCGCGACCCGTGGCTGCCGTATGCCTATGCCGGCATCTTCATGATGCTCTTCGGGGCGGTGATGTTGTTTTTTAAGAGGTGAGAGATGAGAGGTAATAGAAATGATTACTTGGTTTGATTTTGTATATTTTGCTGTGCCTTCCGTGCTGCTGTGGCTGTGCGGGGCATTGATGGCTTGGAAGGACAAACGCCTGCCTGCCCTCTCCCTGACGGCTGCCGGCATAGTGGTCTTCGGGGGCTATATAGTGCTGATGTGGATATCCTTGGAACGACCTCCGCTGCGTACTATGGGCGAGACACGCCTGTGGTACTCGTTCTTCATGCCGGTGGTGGGCTTTGTCACGTATATGCGGTGGCGTTACCGCTGGCTGCTGTCGTTCTCTACCATGATGGCTCTCGTCTTTGTCTGCATAAATCTCTTCAAGCCCGAGATACACAACAAGACACTGATGCCGGCGTTGCAGAGTCCGTGGTTTGCACCCCATGTGATAATATACATGTTTTCATACGCCATTCTCGGGGCTGCATTCCTCGTGGCGGTGTATATGCTCTATAAAGGCAGGCGGCAGAAGGACGTCTCGGCACTCTTTTCGCAGCATGCGCAGCTGTTGGACGACCTGACCTCTACGGGCATCTGCTTCATTACCTTCGGCATGCTCTTCGGTGCGCTGTGGGCAAAGGAGGCATGGGGACACTATTGGTCGTGGGACCCGAAAGAGACATGGGCGGCAGCCACATGGACCATATACCTCACCTACCTGCATGCCCGTCTTGCCAGCCCGCAGCGGCAGCGTCTCGCGCTGTGGCTCCTTGTGACAGGCTTTGTGTGTCTGCAGATGTGTTGGTGGGGCATCAATTACCTGCCCGCAGCCAGCGCCGTCAGTGTTCACACGTATAATATGAATTAAAAATTATGAAAATTGTTATTTGGGATTTAGACGGTACCCTGATGGATACCCTTACCGACTTGATGAATAGCACCAATTATGCATTGTCCCAATGTGGCATGCCTACACGTTCCTACGACGAGGTGCGCCGGTTTGTGGGCAATGGGGTGCATAAACTGATAGAGCGGGCCGTAAGCACAAACAGCTCTGCCGACGATGTGGAAAGATGTTTTGCCTGCTTTAAGCAACACTATATGGTGCATTGCAAAGACAATACCAAACCCTACGACGGCATAGTAGAGGCTGTCCGCCAGCTGCACGACCGTGGCGTCCGGCAGGCTATTGTCAGCAACAAACTGCAGGGCGGCGTGACAGAGCTGCATGAGGAATGGTTCCGTGGCATCATAGACGTTGCCATCGGAGAGACACCGGAGGTAAATAGGAAACCTGCTCCTGATATGGTCAACAAGGCTGTCGCAGCCCTCAAGAAGATGTCTGGCATCGCACCCGACGCTCCCGTCGAGGCTGTATATATCGGTGACAGCGATGTAGATATTGAGACGGCACACAATGCCTGTCTCCCCTGCATCTCGGTGCTTTGGGGCTTCCGCGATAAGGATTTCCTCATCTCCCATGGTGCCACCACATTCGCCAAGACGCCGCAGGACATCCTGGAACTAATGACAAAATGCTAACGCAAAGGAAAATGGACTGCCATTTTCCTTTGCGTTAGCTTACTCACATTATTTACTTTTTATCCCCTCTCTGCCCAATCACCTCTGTCAAGGTTGCGATAGCCTATGGCTTCGGCTATGTGCTGACTCAGTATTTTCTCTGAGCCGTCAAGGTCGGCTATGGTGCGGGCAACCTTCAAAATTCTGCCGTATGCACGGGCTGAAAGTTTCAAACGCTCCATCGCCATACGGAGCATGTCAAGACAGGCTTCGTCGGGTTGTGCAAAAAGCCGAAGCATCTTTTCCGACATCATGGCATTACAATGTACCTGCTGTTGTATGTTTTTGGGATTATAGTCCGGATCAGAGGTTTCGAGGGATTTATAATAATCGCTGAAACGTTTCTCCTGTATCTTACGTGCCTTCACGACCCTTTCTCGAATGGCGGCACTGGGTTCACCTGGCTGCATCTGCGAAAGCTGCGAAAACGGCACTGCCTGTATTTCGCAATGTATGTCAATACGATCAAGCAACGGACCACTAATCTTGGATAAGTAACGACTTATCTGCCCTGGGGTGCAGTTGCACTGGTGCATTGGATCGCCATAATATCCGCAGGGACATGGATTCATGGATGCCACAAACATGAATGAACAAGGATATTCTATATTATATTTGGCACGACTGATAGAGATGCGTCTGTCTTCAAGTGGCTGACGGAGCACCTCCAGTACCGACCTTGGAAGCTCTGGCAATTC
>DJWZ01000029.1 GCA_002449535.1 Prevotellaceae bacterium UBA7017
GTCGGATTTTCCTCATAACGAGTGATATAGGGATTGTCGAGAGTACCTCCGCTATGGCAAACGCGCCATTCGTATTTCATATCCCAGCCGTCACCATCCGTAACATTCATATAGAAGGTAGCACTGACAGGGGCAGAGCCTTCATATTCCGTGGCATGTTGGGCAGTGGTACCATCGGCACCGACTGCGTCAAACCATATTTCCAAAGAGGGTTGAGCATTGGCACTGCTGCTTAACAGCAGAAAAACAACGGAAACAAGAACCGAAGGGGGGAGGTATGATAATATTTTATACATAAAGAAATAGAATTTTCTGCAAATTTAATCTTTTTATTGTCACTATCTTTGTTTTATGGACTTTTTTTTCTATTTTTGCACGCGGAAAAGAAAAACCCATATATTTAATGAAACGTTTAACTTCATTTTTTATTGCATTAATCTTATGCTGCAACCTGTTTGCACAAGATACTTTGAAGGTTGGCGTCATGCTACCATTACACAAGATTGACGGCGACGGCAGACGTATGCTGGAATACTATCGGGGTATGCTTCTGGGCATTGAGGAACTGAAAAAGCAAGGCAAGAACATCGTTGTACGTGCGTGGAACCTGCCGGCAAATGCTGATGCACGAACAGTACTCATACAAAAGGGGGCATCTGACTGCAATATAATCTTCGGTCCTTTATACTCCAAGTACGTATCCGTAATGGCTGATTTCTGCAAGGCTTACAACATCAAACTTGTCATACCGTTCTCCATTACCGGTGACCACGTGGACCATTATCCGAACATCTACCAGGTTTATCAGCCACAGTCATGGATAGACGAAACAACGGTACAGCGCATAATGATAAACTTTACAGGATACCATCCCGTAATAGTGAACTGTAATGACACCCTTTCACGAAAGGGCTCTTTCACAACCATGCTGAAACAGGCTTACGATGCAAGGGGAATACAGTATAACGTCACCAACATATTAAACCCAGATGACACCTTTGAGAAAGCTTTCTCTACAAAAAGGAGAAATCTCGTAATCATCAATAGCGGACGCTCACCGGAACTGACAAAGATAATCACGAAACTGGACACTCTGAAAGCGCACAATCCAGAAATGGAGCTGACAATGTTTGGGTATAACGAATGGCTGATGTACGCAAAATACAATAAGGATAATTTCGAGAAGTATAACGTACACCTGCCATCAAATTACTATTACAACGAAAACGGCAGACAGGTAAAAGCCCTTGAAGACAAGTATTACCGCAGCTTCCACGAGAACATGCAGTATGCCCTACCCCGCTTCGCCATTACCGGATATGACCATGCAATGTATTTCCTTGGGCATACAACACGATGGTTGCAGACGCCACTTGACTTTGACAAAGTACCAGGCGGCGGATACCGTAACAATGCATACTACCTCATACACTACAAGCCAACTGGCGGTGTAGAAGCTGTAAAATACTAATTTTCCCATTTCTTATTTTCACAAAATGCGCAAGCATCCTCATGTCATAATAATTCTCTGCTCTATGCTTTTCGCCCTTACTACGAGGGCGCAGGTGGGAGATTACCGCAACGCAATCAGCGTAGGTGTCAGCGGTGGATACATCCTGACAAAGATGAGTTTTGTCACTGCCGTTCCGCAGACAATGCTGGGAGGCATGACCGGAGGTGTGTCATTCCGCTATACCTCAGAAAAGTATTTCTCTACGCTTTGTGCCATACAGGCAGAGATAAACTATGCGCAGAAGGGTTGGAAAGAGAAAATCGAGACATACGACAACGGACCCGTCATAAATCCTAAGACCGGAGTGGCAGAGGCTTACCAAAGGCGCATCAACTATATCGACATTCCTGTGTTTGCACACCTTTCATGGGGAAAAGAGAACAAGGGTGTCAACGCTTTCGTAAATCTGGGACCGCAGATAGGCTTCTGCATTGGAGAATCGACGACAAAAAACTATGACATCGCATATTCCAAAGCAAATACCGAAAATGGTGCCTTTGCTGAGCAGGGTATCACGAAGTTCTCAAACCGCACAGGGCGCATAAGCCTTGTCGAAGCACAGGAATCAATGCCGGTAGAGAAAAAGATTGACTATGGCATCACCTTTGGTGCTGGTGTGGAAGCTTGCATCAACCATGTAGGACGTTTCGACCTTGAGGGACGCTTCTACTACGGATTGGGAAATATCTATGGCGACTCGAAGAAAGACTACTTCGGAGCCTCAAATCATACTACCGTCTATATAAAACTATCTTACTTCTATGACCTCAAAAAAAGCAAACATTGAAGTTTTAGGAGCAAGAGTCCACAACCTAAAAAACATTGACGTTACGATACCACGAAACAGTCTTACCGTAATCACGGGACTCTCTGGTTCGGGTAAATCTTCTTTGGCTTTCGACACTATATATGCCGAAGGGCAGAGGCGCTATATAGAGACTTTCTCAGCATACGCCCGCAATTTTCTCGGAAACATGGAGCGTCCTGATGTTGACGAGATAAAAGGATTGTCGCCTGTCATCTCCATAGAGCAGAAGACAACAAACAAGAATCCACGCTCTACCGTTGGCACTACAACAGAAGTTTACGATTTTCTCCGACTACTCTTTGCAAGGGCTGGCACTGCATACAGCTATGCTACCGGGGAAAAGATGGTGAGATATACAGAGGACCAGCTTGTGGAGATGATTCTGGAACATTATGCCAACAAAAAGATATACATCCTCGCCCCTCTGGTAAGAAACAGAAAAGGACATTACAGGGAACTTTTCGAGCAGATGATGAAGAAGGGCTTCCTGCAGGTTCGTATTGACGGAAGTCTGACAGAGATGACTCATGGCATGAAGCTTGACCGTTACAGTAACCACAACATCGAAGTGGTTGTTGACAAACTGAAGGTCAGCGACGACGAACAAAGGGTTCGCAAGAGTGTAGAAGTGGCAATGAGACAGGGTGAAGGACTTATCATGATAATGGATAAGGACACGGAGGAAGCCAGATACTTCTCTAAAAGGCTTATGTGTCCTACCACTGGCATGGCTTATCGTGACCCTGCCCCTAACGTGTTCTCCTTCAACTCTCCTGAGGGGGCATGCCCCTATTGTAAGGGATTGGGATTTGTTTCTGACAAAGACCCTCTGGCAGAAGCCGACATGAAGAATGTCGAGGAAGAAGAGATGAGAGAATTTGCCGTCTGCCCGGCATGTCATGGAAAGCGACTTTCACAAGAGGCTCTGTCATATCGTCTGTACGACAAGAATATTGCAGACCTTGCAGACATGGACCTTGACGAACTCTATGAATGGCTGGAGGAGGTGCCGCAGCATCTGGAACAACGTCAAAACGAAATAGCAGGAGAAATACTGAAAGAAATCCGCACAAGACTAAAGTTCATGCTTGATGTGGGGCTTGAATATCTTGCCCTCAGCAGACCATCATACACTCTTTCCGGAGGCGAGAGCCAGCGCATCAGGTTGGCAACACAGATAGGTTCGCAACTGGTGAACGTGCTATATATTCTTGACGAGCCGTCAATAGGACTGCATCATAGCGACAATAAGAAGCTCATCAATTCACTACAGAAATTACGCGACCTCGGAAACACCGTCATTGTCGTGGAACATGACGAGGAAATGATGCTGGCTGCTGACTATATCATCGACATCGGTCCTGGAGCAGGCAGGAAAGGCGGAGAAGTGGTTTTTCAGGGTACCCCGAAACAACTGTTGGCAACAGACACCCTGACGGCAAAATATCTTAACGGAACCATAGAACGTATTGACAAGACGAAGAACAAGTCGAAAGCCAATACCAAAACGAAAAGCAAAGCAAACCTACAGACAGAAAAAGCCATTACCCTGAAAGGGTGTTCTGGCAACAATCTGAAGAATGTCTCTGTCAGCTTTCCACTTGGTAAGATGATTCTCATCACAGGTGTCAGTGGCTCTGGTAAGTCAACCCTCATCAATGAGACCCTGCAACCCATTCTGTCGCAACATTTCTATCGTTCGGAGAAGAATCCCCTACCCTATGATTCCATAGAAGGTATAGAATATATAGATAAGGTAGTGAGCATTGACCAATCGCCAATAGGCAGGACGCCACGAAGCAACCCTGCTACATATACGGGTGTATTCTCAGATATACGCTCCTTATTTATAAATCTTCCAGAAGCAAAGATAAGGGGTTACAAGCCTGGACGCTTCTCGTTCAATGTGGCAGGAGGACGCTGTGAAACCTGCAACGGCAACGGCTATAGGACAATAGAGATGAACTTCCTGCCTGACGTCTATGTACCATGTGAGGTATGCCAGGGAAAACGCTATAACCGTGAGACATTGGAGGTAAGATACAAAGGTAAGAGCATCGCCGATGTGCTCGACATGACCATCAATCAGGCAGTAGAATTCTTTGAGAATATGCCAAAGATACTACGCAAGATTAAGACTCTGCAGGATGTTGGTTTGGGATATGTAAAACTCGGACAATCGTCAACGACACTGTCTGGCGGGGAGAGTCAGCGTGTGAAACTG
>DJWZ01000055.1 GCA_002449535.1 Prevotellaceae bacterium UBA7017
CGTAAATATATGAAGGTCTATCGTCAAATGAAAATGTATAACGATCCTTCCACTAATCCTGTATTATACGGGAAATAATTTCTTCCGGTTCGATATCCATACAAGCCATGTCTCCTCTAAGGCATGGCTTGTTTCCGTATATAGAACAAGGTCTGCAAGGAAGATTCTTCTGGATGCAATCTTCCATTTTCTGTCCCCATCCTAAGAAACCGGCATATGGATGAGTTGCTCCCCATATACTGACAACTCTTAATCCTACGATACTTGCAAGATGCATATTTCCAGAATCCATAGAAATCATTACATCAAGCTTTTTCATTTTCTCAAGGTCAGCACGGATTCCTTCCCCTGTTGCTATAGTTAAGTTATATTTATCAGCCCATTTCTGCATTAAATCATGTTCTTCTCCTTTTCCACAAAAGAGTGAAATATGACAATTCGGCTGCTTTTCCTTAAGCAACTGAACTACTCTTTCCATCCTCTCAAGAGGATATATCTTTCCTTTGTGAGCAGCAAAAGGAGCTATACCAATGTTCATATCTTTAATGCTTCAAAATAGTTATCAAAAGCTGTAGGAAGCTGTTTCAGTACCTTCTTTGGGGGTTGAGCTGTTATAAGTTTACGTAAATTACGATGTTTATCTATTTTACGTACTTTATATCCATGTATTTTGAATAATAATCTCAATACTTTTGTACGAAGAACATCATGTTCATCGATTATATAGTCAAAGTTCAGCTTATTGAGTTCTCTAAACAACCTGTAAATGCCAGGTAGTCCCTTGTAATCTTTCTTCATATCTGCTCCAATGAAGGATACATTCTCTCCTACCCCATCGAACAAAGGTTCGTATATGGGTTTAGAGAGAATGATGTATTCATTGTTTTTGTTGTCTGCAGAGACCTGTCTGAGCACAGGTACCAGCATGGCAACATCTCCAAGAGCAGAAAAGCGTATTACAAGGATGCGCATAAGTTATTTTATGACGATATTTATAATTCTGCCTGGTACTACAATAGTCTTTATAATCTGTTTTCCTTCCACATATTTCTTTGTACGTTCGTCGGAAAGAGCCAATTTTTCTACATCCTCACGTGAAGCATCTGCTGGTATCTGCATAGTAAAGCGTGTCTTACCGCAGAACTGAACTGGCATTGTTATCTCTGAATCTTTTGTCTTAGATTCGTCGAAAGCAGGCCATTTAGCATCACAGACAGATGTTTTATTACTGAGGGCATGATAAAGTTCTTCTGCAATGAATGGTGCAAATGGTGCAATAAGTATTACCAACTGTTCCAAAACAGCCTTTGAACGACATTTCTGCAGTTCTCCAGTTGCTATCATGAATGCTGATATGCTGGTATTGTAAGAGAATTGTTCAATGTCTCCTGTTACTTTCTTAATAAGCTTATGCAGCGACTTCTCTTCTTCTTGTGTAGGAGCAATATCTTCTGGCAGCCAATTACCTTCTCTGTCATAGAAGAGTCCCCATAGTTTCTTGAGGAATCTATGACAGCCGTCAATACCATTAGTATCCCAAGGCTTTGACTGTTCTACAGGACCCAGGAACATTTCGTAGAGGCGAAGTGTATCAGCACCATATTTCTCTACTATCATATCAGGATTGACAACATTAAACATCGATTTGGACATCTTTTCGACTGCCCATCCGCACTTATATTCATTCTGGTCATTCAGAATAAACTGTGCATCATTATACTCAGGTCTCCAAGCTTTGAAGGCTTCAACATCAAGTATATCAGCGCTGACAATGTTAACATCAACATGTATTGGTGTTACATCATATTCATCTTTTTTCTCGATTGTAACGAAGGTATTTGTGTCTTTTATTCTATAAACAAAGTTAGAACGACCCTGTATCATACCTTGGTTTATGAGTTTCTGGAATGGCTCTTCCTTGCAAGAAACACCCAAGTCATAAAGGAATTTATTCCAGAAGCGTGAATAGATGAGGTGACCAGTAGCATGTTCTGACCCACCTACATAGAGGTCAACATTCTGCCAATATTTATCTACTTCCGGACTTACCAAAGCATTTTCGTTCTTTGGATCCATATAACGCAGATAGTAAGCGGAAGAACCGGCAAATCCTGGCATTGTATATAATTCAATTGGGAAGACAGTCTTATTGTCTATCTTGGAATTTTCAACAATACACTTGTTAGCTTCATCCCAAGCCCACTTAGTAGCATTTCCGAGTGGTGGTTCGCCTGTTTCTGTTGGCAGGAATTTTTCTACCTCAGGAAGTTCTATTGGCAGGCACTCTTCAGGAATCATGCATGGTTCGCCATTCTTGTAATATACAGGGAATGGTTCGCCCCAGTATCTCTGGCGAGAGAAAATAGCATCACGAAGGCGGTAATTTACCTTTACCCTACCAATATTATGCTTTTCAACGAATGATTTTGTTGCTGCAATAGCCTCTTTGATGGTTTTTCCGTTAAGATTGAGTGATTCGCCATCATAGGCAACAGAAGTCTTTCCTGCTGCAGGAGAGTTTATTACAATACCCTCTTTTGCATCATAGCTCTCTTCGCTTACATCAGCACCCTCAATAAGCGGAATGATAGGCAGATTGAAATGCTTGGCGAAGGCATAGTCACGAGAATCGTGTGCAGGTACTGCCATAATGGCTCCTGTGCCATATCCGGCAAGTACATATTCACTAATCCAGATAGGATTTTTCTCTCCAGTAAATGGATTTATAGCGTAAGAACCAGAGAATACGCCTGTAACCTTATGGTCTATCATTCTCTCACGCTCTGTACGCCCTTTTACGTATGCTACATATTTGTCAACTTCTGCCTTTTGGTCGGCAGTAGTAAGTTTTTCTACAAGTTCTGATTCTGGTGCCAATACCATGAATGTAACACCAAACATAGTATCTGCACGAGTAGTAAAGATGGTGAAACTCTCGTTGGAATCGGCAACTTTGAATTCTACTTCTGTTCCTTCAGAGCGTCCTATCCAGTTTTTCTGTGTTTCCTTAATAGATTCACTCCAATCAATGGTCTCAAGCCCGTCAAGAAGTCTCTGAGCGTATGCGCTGACACGAAGACACCACTGACGCATCTTCTTCTGCTCTACAGGGAAACCACCACGAACAGATACTCCATCCACTACCTCGTCGTTAGCAAGCACGGTACCAAGTCCTGCACACCAGTTTACCATTGTCTCACCCATGAAGGCAATGCGGTAGTTCATAAGAAGTTCTGACTGCTCCTTAGCATCGCTTGGCCACTTACCTTCATTCTTGAACTTTTCAATCAGTTTTTCAATAGGTTGTGCTTTCTTCAGTTCCTCGTCATAGTAGCTGTTATACATCTTTTGGAAAGCCCATTGTGTCCATTTGTAGTAAATTGGGTCACAAGTGCGAACCTCACGGCTCCAGTCAAAAGAGAAACCTATCTTGTCAAGCTGTTCCCTGTATCTGTCTATATTCTGGAATGTAGTCTTCTCAGGATGCTGTCCTGTCTGAATGGCATATTGCTCAGCAGGAAGTCCATAGGCATCATAGCCCATTGGATTAAGCACATTGAAGCCCTGCAAGCGTTTAAATCGTGCATAAATGTCGCTGGCGATGTAGCCAAGC
>DJWZ01000056.1 GCA_002449535.1 Prevotellaceae bacterium UBA7017
ACACCAAAATCAGGAAAATTCATAAATGGAATATTAGACGCAATAGCAAAAGAGAAAAATCTTAAAATAAAGAAACTATTATGACAAATGTAATTCTTGCTGCGCAGGCAGCACAAGGTGGCGGCTATTCTATGATAATCATGATGGTGGCTATTTTCGCCATCATGTATTTTTTCATGATTCGTCCACAACAGAAGAAACAGAAGGAAATACGCAATTTCCAGAATTCTCTTGCTGAAGGCATGAGAATTATTACTGCTGGTGGTATGTATGGTACCATTAAAAAGGTGAACATAGAGGATGGTAGCGTTGATGTGGAAATCTCAAAGGGTGTTGTCATCAACGTCGATAAGAACTATGTGTTTGCAAATGCTGCCGCACAGCAGACAAAGTAAATGAAACGCCTCTTCTCCAAAGACTTTTTCGTATTCTTGAACTTTCTCGTGATGAGTGCCGTGTTCTGGGTGCTTACCACGTTAAACGAAACGTATGAAGCAGACGTGGAGGTGCGACTGGAATTGGTGGAGGTGCCAAAGAATATTGTCATTACGGAGGATTTGCCAGATACCGTAAAGGTAATGGTGAGAGATAAGGGATATGCCCTTGTGAAGTATCTGTATTTTGACAAAATTCCTGTTGTGCATCTGCCGTTCCAACTGTATGCTAATCAGCAGAGTCACGGTGTCGTGGCTCCTTCTGACTTGCAGAAGATACTGCGCACACGCTTTGGAGAGACTTGCTCCATATTGTCCATCAAGGCAGACCACTTGGATTTCTACTATAGTCACGGCTCCCGAAAGAAGGTGCCGCTGATATATAGTGGCACAGCAACTGCAATGACCAATTTTTACGTGATGAACGTAAAGATAGACCCTGACAGCGTCGAGGTGATGGCTTCACAAAGTGCTCTTGATACTATCAATGCGGTATATACCGAGCCGGTAGATATAGAGAATGTAGATAAATCGGTTACCAAGATAGTTCCTCTGGGACGTATCTTGGGTGCAAAGACCAATATCTCGCAGGCAAATGTGAGAGTGGTGGTGGACAGGTTGACGGAAATAAAACTCAACGTGCCTGTTACTGCTATCAATCTGCCTCCACAGATGTTGCTGAAGACCTTCCCTGGAAGGGTGGATGTAAAGGTGTCTGTTGGAGCTTCTATGGCAGGACGCTTGAGGCCGGAACAGTTTACCATAGCAGTAAATGCTGAAGACCTCGCGGAGCGTTCGCCTAAAGATAAATTGCCCCTCTATATCATGTCAAAGCCCGAATATGTACTGAAAGCATGGCTTACGACGAGTGAGGTGGACTACGTAATAGAGCGTACGAAATGAGGTGTTGTCTTACAGGAGGTATCGGGGCAGGGAAATCGTATGTCTGCGCTTTGCTTCGCGAAAGAGGAGTGGAGATATATGATACTGACAGCGCGGCAAAAAGACTCATAGCACAGTCGCCGGAGATTCGACGGCAGTTGAAAGAACTTGTCGGGGGGCTGGAGAAACAAACCATAGCAGCCTTCCTGCTGAAATCGGAAGAGAACAAACTGGCGATAAACAGCATTGTGCATCCTGCCGTCATAAAGGACTTCCTCAATTCCGGATGCGAATGGATGGAATGTGCCATACTCTATGAAGCACATCTGGAACAGCATGTCGATAAGGTGATTGCCGTAACGGCTCCCAGAGAAGTGAGGATAGAACGCATAATGGCTCGCGACGGCATATCACGAAAAGATGCAGAGCAATGGATAGATGCACAATATCCGCAGGAGAAAGTGGCAGAGAGAGCAGACTTCGTAATTGATAATGACGGAAATAAAGATTTACAAAAACAAATAGAAGAAATATGGCAAAGACTATTTTAGCTATCTCAGGAAAGCCTGGATTATATGAACTCGTATCACGTGCTAACGGAACCCTTATCGTAGAGGGTATCATAGACCATAAGCGTATTCCCGCTTTCGTGAAAGACCGTGTGACATCTCTTGCAGACATCTGCATGTACACCGAGGACGACGACAAACCATTGGGAGAAATTCTTTGTGCCCTCCGTGACATGGAAGGTGGCAAGAAGTCTTCACTCGACTACAAGAAGGCAAGCGGCAACGTGCTGCAGGAATATATGGCAAAGTTCGTACCAAACTTCGACAGGGACCGCGTGCATGCCTCTGACATAAAGAAGCTGCTGCAATGGTACAATATCCTCGTTGAGGCTGGCGTTACAAACTTCGAGGAGATAATGAAACCAACCAACGGAAACAACATCGATGACAGACAGGAAGAATAGTGGTCTTAAAGCCCTGGGCAGAAAGACCGAGTATATGATGGATTATAATCCTGATGTGCTTGAGACTTTCGAGAACCTGCATCCAAACAATGACTACTGGGTACAGTTCAACTGCTCCGAGTTTACGTCTCTGTGTCCTATAACGGGACAGCCGGACTTTGCGGAGATAAAGATAATGTATATGCCTGACAAGAAGATGGTAGAGAGCAAGAGTCTGAAACTCTACCTCTTCTCCTTCAGAAATCATGGTGACTTCCACGAGGATTGCGTGAACATTATCATGAAGGACCTCATAAAGCTGATGGACCCGAAATATATCGAGGTCTTGGGGCTCTTTGTTCCCCGTGGTGGCATCAGCATCTATCCTTATGCCAATTATGGTCGTCCAGGCACCAAATATGAGGAACTGGCTTGGGAGAGGCTAAAGAACAAGACCTATGGCAAGTAGTCTGAAGTATCAGGAGACGGCGCGTCTCGATAAGTGGCTCTGGGCTGCCCGCATATTCAAGACCCGCACCATTGCTGCCGATGCCTGTAAGAACGGCAGGGTTACCGTTGACGGACAGACTCTGAAGCCTGCCAGAACAGTAAAAGTAGGAGAGGTGGTGTCGGTAAAGAAGCCACCGATTACCTATTCCTTCAAGATTCTCAATGCCATAGAGACGAGGGTGGGGGCAAAACTCATCAGCGAGGTATATGAGAATGTGACAGACCCTAAGCAGTATGAACTCCTTGAGATGTCGCGCATCAGCGGCTTCATAGACAGGGCTCGCGGTACCGGGCGTCCTACAAAGAAAGACCGCAGGGCTCTCGATGCCTTCGTTGACCCGGCTATGTTCGGGTGGGATGAAGACGATGACGAGATGTTCGACGAGGAGGAGTGACAGTTGACAGTTGACAGTTGACAGTTGACAGTTGACAGTTGACAGTTGACCATTGACCATTGATAATTGACAATTGATAATTGATAATTGAAACTTAGAACTTGAAACCGTTATATAACTATGAACAACATTATTTCTTTTTTATCCTCATGTAGTAGAGGTCGTAAGGTGGCTTTAGCCGTTTTATTCTTCACTCTTCACTCTTCGCTCTTCACTCTTGCCGGCAATCCTGTCTTGCCCGGCTTCCATGCTGACCCGGAGGTGCTGTTTGCAGAACAGACAGGAAAGTATTATATCTATAGCACTACCGACGGTCTGCCCGGGTGGGGAGGATGGACGTTCAGCGTCTTTTCTTCCGATGACCTCAATAGCTGGAAAGACGAAGGGGTGATGCTCGACGTAAAGAGCAACCAGGTGCCTTGGGCTACAGGAAATGCGTGGGCTCCTTGCATCATA
>DJWZ01000080.1 GCA_002449535.1 Prevotellaceae bacterium UBA7017
CAGACGGGCTGCGGCATTGAGGCAGACGGTATTGTCGGAGAAATCTGCATCCTTATAGTTCTGAGGGTCTAAGAGGCAGGCGAAGCGGTCTATCTCCTCATAGGTCTCTGACATCATCATGAAACGTCCGCCACGATAGGCACACATCTTCGAGATAAACTCCAGCTGGCGTTCATATTGCAGCCTCTGAGGCTGTGCGGCAGACTTTGCATCGCCACCAGCGGCAGACTGCCCGGAAGGTGCCTTGCCAAAGAGCAGTTCCAGCCATACGTTTGTATCGGAGATTACGACATCATAGTCGAGCACATTTGCAAGGGTCTCCTGCAAGAACTTGTGGCGCTTTATAATCTCGTCCATAGAGAGCACCTGAATCTGTGCATCGCTAAGGATGATGGCACGCATAGGAGCCTGCTGAAGCTCTATGATGTTATGTATTACGGTATTAGGAAGCGGAATCGGTTCAGGAATAATCTGTACCTGCACGTCAGGCTGTTGTTGCTTAGGCTGCGGTTGTTCTGCTGCCTGCGGCGTCTTTGCAGGCTGTTGCTTAGGCTGCGGCTCGGCTGCCTGTGGCTGTTGTGGCTGCTGTTTCTTCACAGGCTTCCTGCGTACGGTCTTCTTTGGCTTCACCTCCGCAGCAGCCTCTGTCTTCACCTCAGCAGCAGCCTCCTTTACGACTTCCTTTTTTACTTCTGTCTCCTCAAGATTTGTATCTTTGACTTTCTTTTTTGTTCTTGTTGCCATAATTATTTAAATTTTAAATTGGAAAACCCTCCCTCTCACTCCCCTTCTTCACTCCCCTTTCAAATCACTTCAACTTCGGTTTCAATTCATCAGGAGAATCATTGGTGAACATATTCACCTCTCCTGCTACTTTTACGAATAAATCTTTTATAAGCTGCACATCAAGAGTCCATTGTGGCTGGAACCTGTCTGACTGCATATAGCTAATTATCGACTCCCTCATCTGACGCGCCACAAGGCGTGTGTCAAGATTATTGGTTATATCCATCGTTGTCATCACCAGGCGTCCTTTGCCGATATTACATTCGAACAGCATACCAATCTTACGGCTGACGAACCATGTGTCAATACTCTGTACCAAAGGCTGGAAATCAGCAGGAAAATCCGTGAACTGCATTACCTGTGCCTTATTGAGAAGTTCCCACCACTGGAGGTCACTATGGTCATCTGTCGGGAAACGGCTGAATATCGGATGTTCATTGTCAATATACACACCTGTGGTATGAGGAGGGCGCATCTTGAACCACGAGGTATTCCAGAAGACAGGGGTAAAGAACTGCTTCACCTCACGTCCATAGGTCACCTTGCCTGCTGCACAAAGCAATACCTTTCCGCCTTTCTTCAACACCTTCAGAGCCTTTTCGTCCAAGGTGTCTGTAACAAGGAAATGCTTGTCCTGTTTCTCCACTGCCGAAATTGGAGGATAGACCCAGAAATCCCAATGGTTCCGAGCTTTCATTTCGTCATTAAAGACAGAGAGAGTCAGCTTCGTAGGTTCAGACACTTCACCAAGCGGAACAGAGAGGTGTCCGATGACATTGTTCTGACCTATAGGACAATTAAGGTCGTTCCATTGTCCCTGTTGTGAGAAGGTATTATCGGCAGACTTGATTGTCCAATACATATTACCCTTCAGTACGCTGCCCGAGAAGTTATTCAGCATTATGTCTGCATCGAAATTCTCCGCCGGGGTATATGTAAATTTAGGGAATTTTGCCAACGGCACCACTTCTGAGCAGAATTCCTTAAATTCGCTGTTGGAAATATAGCCTTTCGCATCGAGGAATACATCGGTAACTCCCACCAATGCCGTACCCTGACCGCTATAGTCATTTATTCCCAGCAGTTGGAATCCTGCATAGCCTGGGGTGCGCAATGTCCTTTCTATCTCGTATTTATAACAGAGAGCCTGCAACTTGCCTGATGCACGGAGAAATTTCTTTGCCATTGCCCCCATGTTGTTTTCATGAAGAAGGTCACGGAAAATCTCAAAGTTCTTTGCACGGTTTACACCGGTGTATTTTGATATTTCGTCGAAGTTAGGAAAAGCACACCACTGCCCGGTTTCATGACTCACGAAAGGTATGGTAATAGGTGTTCCCGGCATATCCTTTCCGTTATAAGTATTTATCTTCTCCGAGAAATCCTTCATTGACTCAGGTTTTGAGCGGCTCCACTCATCCAGCCCCCTGGCACCAGCTTTCACAGCATATTCCGAACCCGGTTGCCACGCCCAGCCGCCGCCGACACTGAAGCCGCAATACAAATGGCGAGAGTCATATTGCTTTATCATGGCTGTCTTCTCCGTGGACCATTTCACCCAGTTTCCGGCAGGCTCATTACCAAAGGCAAAGAATGTAAAAGAGGGGTGGTTTCCATAAGTGTCACAGATGCGGACAGCCTCTTCGTAAAGGTATTTGTCTATAAACTCTCCCCTACCCAATTTCACGCCGTGATTAGGCCATGAAGGACCTTCCGGCTGGATATACATTCCTGTCATGTCAGCAGCAAGGAAAGCCGCCTCGGGAGGGCAATATGAATGGAAACGAACATGATTAAGTCCCCAAGCCTTGCACTTGCTATAAAACGTTATCCATGAGCCAAGGTCTGTCGGGGGGTAACCGGTATTAGGGAAGTCACAGTTTTCAACCGTTCCACGAAGTTGTATCTCTCTGCCATTCACATAAAACATCTTTCCACGGATTTCCATCTTCCTCATTCCGAAATATGTTTCTTGTGTGCGAACCTGATTCTTTTGTGTCAGTTTGGCTGTCAGACGATATAACTGTGGAAAATGTTCATCCCACAGAAGCGCGTCATCACCCATTGCGAGTATAACATCTTGAGCTTCAACGCCATTCACCTGAATGGGGGAAGACTTTACGACATGATGTTTGCTCGTGTTAAACGACTCTGCCTCTAACACCAAGGTACCTGTCATTTTCTTGGCAAACGTAATCCTTACCTTAGCCTCTTTCCTATCTACGTCAGGATAAACCTTTACTGAGGTGATAGGATTATATTCCCGCAATTCTATCTTTCCCACGATGCCATTCCAGTCTCCCTGCGTCTGGTCGGACACAGAGTGAGAATCCTTGCCGACGTTCGCTGCTTCCAGACGATTATCCACGCATATAACTATAGTGTAATTCTCCACGTCTTTGCTTAGCGGAATATTGTAAACATGCGGTTCCGACAATGAATTTTTCTCTCCTATGAGCTCTCCATTTACCCACACTTTTGTAGCTATATGAGGACGCTCAAGATACAGGATAGCACAATCGGAAGACCATCCCTTGTCACACTTCAGAGTGTACTTATACCATGCCTTGCCAACATAATGTTTTACAGGGGTGAGAAAAAACGGCACCTTCACATTACCAGCGACACGATACATCTCCATATAGGGATTACGATAGTAAGAAGAGTCGTACAAACCGCCCACCCAACGGGTATTTGCAGTTATGTCATCACCTTTCAGACGCTCAGGCATAGAACCAGGTAATTGTATCTTGTCATTATACTTGCAACCAGGCTTATACCATTGTTCTTTTTCCCCGACATCATCCCTGTCTATCTGGAAATCCCACAACCCTGACATATCATAAACACGATAGCCGTTAATGTCTATATTCAATTTTGCAAAAAGAAAATTTGAATATATTAAAAAGGATAATAGAAGTAATACATTTCTCATAATGGGAGCAAAAGTACAAAAAAAATATAAAATGCAAAAACTTTTATTTGTTATCTTTGTTTATTGACGATTTTTTTGTACCTTTGCACGCGTTAAATTTAACAAATTACCTACATTAGAGATGGATTGGCTTATTAATCTATTTACAAACACTGAAAGTATAGCACACATTGCCCTGCTATATGCCATCGTTATTGCTATTGGCGTATATTTGGGCAAAATTAAAATTGGTGGCATTTCACTTGGTGTCACCTTCGTTTTGTTTGCTGGTATCCTTGCCGGACATTTTGGATTTACAGCACCATTGCCAACACTGAATTTCGTTCAGGACTTCGGA
>DJWZ01000027.1:0-10831 GCA_002449535.1 Prevotellaceae bacterium UBA7017
GTTCAACACGGAGGCAGCCGATGCCAACCGCGACGGCGAAGTGGGCATGCCAGACGTGATGTTTATCGTAAATTATATCCTGAACGGAAAGTTCCCGGAGGAGTGACCTCTTCTCCGGCACCACGCCCCTCCCCAGCCTCAATGGCCTTTACGCCCCCTTCGGCTCCCCCGTTTCGCTGGGGAATGGAAGGAAGTGGGGAAAAGGGGCAAAAATAGAATAGTGAAAAATTTGACTTTTTCACTATTCTCTTGCGGAAGATGAGGGATTCAAACCCCCGATACCCGAAAGGGGTATACCGGATTTCGAGTCCAGCGCATTCGGTCACTCTGCCAATCTTCCTTTTTTATATCCCTTCCCCGAACAGTGGGGGAGGGATTATGGGTATGTTTACTGATGCTGTTCTCTTAACAGGTCGTTGACGGTCTTTACTGGGTTGAATGTACCGAGTGGCACCTCGACGAAGACTGTTGACCAGTCGGACATCGCACCATTCCAAAGTCCAGGAAGTTCGAGGGCGCGCAACTCCTTGCCATTCTTTGACTTGCTGGAGATGAAGCCCGTGGTTGGGTCAACATAATCAGGCAGGTTGAAGGCATTGCCCTTGTAATCCTTCACGGCACAAACGAGGTCAACCGGATTGAAGTGCGTACCCTCGGTAAACATTTTCATGTATTCGGCATTGCTCTTGTCAATCTGGCTTGACTCGAGAATCTGCAACGAAACGGTTCCGTCCTGATTATATGTGAGGAACGGACCGCCACCAGGCTCGCCGACGTTCTTTACTACGCCGCAGACACGCATAGGACGGTTGAGCTTCTTCTTCAGGTAGATTACCAGTTCGGCATCCTCGAGTTCCTTGATGTCACTCTTGCGGCAGCACAAATCCTGCTGTACGAAGCGTATGATTTCCTCCAGCTTCGCATGGTCATATTTGCCGCTCTCAAGAATGTCCATATATTCAAAAGCCTGCTTCTGGAGTGTTACGAGGACACCTGCAATGATTTGCTTCCATTCGACAGTCTCTGGCTTCAGACGGTCAGGAACGACATTGTCTATATTCTTGATGAAGATGACATCGGCATCTATCTCGTTAAGGTTCTCAATCAGGGCACCGTGACCTCCCGGACGGAAGAGTAGGGAGCCGTCGCTGTTACGGAACAATGTGTTGTCCGGATTAACGGCAACCGTGTCTGTAGAAGGCTTCTGTTCTGAAAATGACACATCGTACTTCACACCATACTTAGCCTCGAACTTGGGAAGATTCTCGGCAATATGTTTTTTGAACAGCTCAAGGTGGTCATGGGAAACTGTAAAGTGAAGATTAACCTTTCCATTAGAAGAAGCATACAAAGCACCCTCTACAAGATGTTCCAAGGCAGGAGTGCGAGGACCGTCTTCATACTTATGAAACAGCAACAGTCCCTTTGGAAGGTTGCCATAGTTCATGTCGTTGAGAAGATAGGAAACAGCTTCCTTGCCTTCTTTGCCTGCAAGCTGTGGTCCGAATGCAAACTTGTCCTTGCCTGCCATAAACGTCTTTATGAAGTCGGTTTCCTCTCCGTTGTCAAGATATTCAAAGAGGTTCTTGAACATACGCGAAGCCGCACCGGAAGCCGGTACAAACTTGACAATCTTCTTGCCGCTTGCCTTATAGTCTTCCCATGCCTTCACATAAGATGCTGCCTCCTGCTTGTCAGGAGCCATAATGCCCTTGCCGATTGCGGCAGCAGCTTCCAACTTCAGAAAAGGAAAGCCTGTCTCGAACTGCTTTATCTGCTTTTCGATTTGTGCCTCACTTATTCCTTTCGCTTTGATTTGTTGTAAATCTTTCTGTTCCATTAGGTCTATATTAGATTAAAAAATTATGAATTGTGAACTAACTTAGTGCTTTCAGTTCTCGAATAATTTGATGTGGGTCTTTTGCGCCGAAGACATAGCTGCCACTGACAAGCACGTCAACGCCGGCAGCCGCCAGACGAGGTGCTGTCTCGCCCTGCACTCCACCGTCAACCTCGATAAGGGTTTGCGCTCCCTTGTCCGTTATCATCTGCTTCAGGCGTTTCACCTTGTCGATTGTACTCTCGATGAATTTCTGACCGCCAAAGCCTGGATTCACGCTCATCAGCAACACCATGTC
Source organism: Prevotellaceae bacterium UBA7017 (assembly GCA_002449535.1). Lineage (GTDB taxonomy): Bacteria > Bacteroidota > Bacteroidia > Bacteroidales > Bacteroidaceae > Prevotella. The sequence continues at coordinate 2,139 of DJWZ01000027.1, forward strand.
AATGTCGGTGATTACATCTTCCAGCACACATATAGGTGTTGACGGATTAAGGGTTACCCCGGCTTTCATGCCTGCATCATGAATCTCTTGTAATGTGCGGTGCAGATGAATGCACGCTTCGTAGTGCACATTCATCATCATTGCTCCAAGCTTTGCCGTCTGACGAATATAACGCTCCGGCTTTTCTATCATATAGTGTACGTCAAGTGATTTCGTACATACCTTTGCCACTGCTTCCAAAACAGGAAAGCCAAATGAGATATTAGGTACGAAATTACCATCCATCACATCAAGATGAAGCCACTGAGACTCACTTGTGTTTATCATCTCGATATCACGATTCAGATGCAAAAAGTCTGCTGCGAGTAGCGACGGGGATATTATCATAGTTGTAAGCGAAAAAGCGTATATAACTGAGTACAGCTTCTGAAGGAGAAAAATAATCTGTGTAATTTTGTTTCATAGGCGGGCGTTTTATTGTATAACGCATGCCTATATATTTTTATTGTTCTTTTTTTACCATGTAGTGCAAAAAAAGTCGCGAACACCCATGAAGTAGTGTCCGCGACTTAGGGTATTGTAACATCTACGTTTACTTTACCTTATCCACGATAGCTTTGAAAGCTTCTGGATTGTTAACAGCGAGGTCAGCGAGGACCTTACGGTTAATTTCGATTCCAGCCTTGTGAAGAAGTCCCATCAAAGCAGAGTAAGAAAGTCCCTCCATACGTGCAGCAGCGTTGATACGCTGTATCCACAGAGCGCGGAAAGTACGCTTCTTGTTCTTACGATCACGATAAGCATAGGTAAGACCCTTCTCCCAAGTATTCTTGGCTACTGTCCAAACATTCTTGCGTGCGCCATAGTAACCCTTGGTAAGCTTCAGAATTCGAGTTCTCTTTGCCTTAGAGGCAACATGATTTACTGATCTTGGCATAATTTTCTTACTTTTAAAAAGTTAGACGGTAGGGTTAATTAACGCAGACACAGCAGATCACGAACCTGCTTCATGTTTGTAGAATCTACAATTGTTGAACCGAGAAGATTTCTCTTCTGTTTCTTTGTCTTCTTTGTCAGGATGTGACTGTGGAAAGCGTGACGTCTTTTCACCTTACCTGAACCGGTAAACGCAAAGCGCTTCTTAGCACCGGAATTTGTCTTTACTTTTGGCATTTTTTTTTAATTTATTAATTGATTACTAATATGGTGGCAACGCATATACCAGGCGTTACGCACTCTTGTTCTTTTTTTCTTTATTCGTTGTCGTCAAATTTCAAGGCTGCCAATGCATCAAGTCCTTTTGCATTTGCTGCAAGACCGTCGCCAGTGCTCTCCTTTGCACTTTGAGCAGCAGCATTTGCAGCTTCAGCCTCTCTCTTTTCACGGTCAACCTTTTGCTGTGATTTCTTTGCTACACCAGCTTTCTTAGGTGCCATGAACAGGAACATCTTCTTGCCCTCCAACTTTGGCATCTGTTCCACTTTGCCATACTCTTCCAAATCATTGGCAAATCTCAGCAGCAACACCTCTCCTTGTTCCTTGAACAATATAGAGCGACCACGGAAAAACACGTATGCCCTTACCTTGTTGCCCTCTTCGAGAAATTCCTTTGCATGCTTCAACTTGAAATTATAATCGTGGTCATCGGTTTGAGGTCCGAAACGAATTTCCTTTACCTCTACCTTAACCTGTCTTGATTTCATTTCCTTTGCCCTCTTCTTCTGCTGATAGAGGAACTTTGAATAGTCAATGATACGACATACTGGTGGAGTTGCATTAGGACTTATCTCTACAAGGTCTTCGCCTCTTTGTTGAGCTAATTCAAGTGCATCCTTGGTTGGCATTACGGTTGCACCATTTTCATCCACTACTCGAACCTCACGCACTCTGATTTCTTCATTGATGCGATATTGGCTTTTAGGATCTACTTTACGTTTGTCTGGTTTCATTAACTATTTTAAAGTGAATTATATATAACTAAATGCTACGCATGCGTACGCAAAAAGCGATTGCAAAGATAGGAAAAAAATGTTAATGGGATAGTAATATTGCTCGCATGTCGTCTATTTTTAATATTTTTTAACGCATTTTTATAACTTCAGCTGCAAAACAATAGGAAGATGGTCGCTTATACCATGATGATATCTTGGTCCTAAGTATGTCCTAAAAGGTTTATATCCGCCTTGCAAATCTTCTTCCAACAACCATTTCGCATCATATATAAAACATTTCTCAACATATTTTTTTGAATTGTCTGATATGAAGATATGGTCAAGACTATTCCAGGCTCCTTGATATTTGTATGTCCCGGAAACTTTTGTTTCTTTGTAGTTCTTACCCTTTATGCCATACGATATTTCTATGAAACCACTACTCACAATATCCTTCAACGCTTTATCATTTGAATAGTCGTTAAAATCACCCATGAGAACAATTTTGGCTGAAGGTTCTGTACTTCTTATAGAATCTACCGATTGCATCATCCGTTTTTCTACTTGTAGTCTGTTTTTCTCCGTTGATGTTTGTCCTCCTCTTCGGCTTGGAGCATGAACCACAAATATATGTAATGTATCGCGCGCACGTATTACGCCTTTAGCATAAAGAATATCGCGCGTGAGAAGATTGTCAACCTCAGGTCTTACAGAATAGCTTTTCTCCAAACTGAAAGTTAATGGATTATACATTATGGCAACATCTATACCACGCATATCCTGTGAGCTTGTCATGACATACCTGTAGCCAGCCCCTCTCAACATGCTGCGTTTCGTAAGCATGAAAAGTGTCGAGTCATTCTCCACCTCAAGCAATGCCACTACATCCGGCAAAGTTTCACCACCACATTGTTGGATTACACGGCCGATATTATTCAGTTTATTCCAGTAACGTCCAAAGGACCAGTGGCGTTCTGAGTTTGGTAGGAATTCTGTATCATTCTTCAGGCTGTCATGACGGCAGTCAAAAAGATTTTCACAATTGTAGGAAACAATGGTAAAAAGGAGCGTTAACAACAGGCTCATCTATCTTTCCAAAAAAGCGGTGTAAAAATGATGAGTACGGAGAATATTTCAAGACGTCCCATCAGCATGAGGACGGAGCATATCCACTTCGCAAATAAGGGTAAATCGTTCCAAGACATGGTGGGACCTATCTCCGTTCCTAATGTAGGACCGACGTTGCTGAGCGTGGAAATGGTAATCGTTATTGCATTTGTAATATCGACACCGGCAACAATCATCATCGTAGCACAAAAGACACTCAAAAAACAATAGGTAGTAAGGAACGCCATCAAGGTCACGCGTTGCTGCATATTCACATTCGTTTCTCCAATCTTCAGCGGTAACACGGCTTTAGGATGCAGAATCTGTCTGAACTCGTTTTGCATTATTTTGAACAGCATTGTTACCCTCACACATTTGAAACCTCCTGATGTACTACCTGCACACGCACCGCAGAACATACAAACAGCAAGTATAATCCATGTTACATGAGGCCACTTCGAGGCGTCGTCGTTATACAATCCCGTGGTCGTTATAAACGACACCACCTGATACAGAGCACATCGCAAAGCCTTCTCTATCCCATAATCATTAAAATGCATCAGCAGTATCATTATAATAGCTGTGAATGCTGCCGTAATGGAACAATAGAATTTTAATTCTGAATTATTGAGGACGCCTGTCAAATCGCGCTTTACGAACAAGCGGAAAAGCAATATAAAGTTTATTCCCGACAAAAAGCAGAAAAGTGTTGACGTATATTCCATTGCCGGCGAATGGAAATGTGCCACGCTGTCATTATGCGGGGAAAAACCTCCTGTTGCAATAGTTGTCATGGAATAGTTTATGGCGTCAAACCAATTCATGCCAAGGACATGGAATATCAAGAAACATGATACTGTAAGCACCAGAAATACTATCCACAGGCTTTTTGCCGACGTTGACAGACGCGGATGGAGTTTGGTCTTTATAGGTCCTGTCGTCTCTATGGCGAAAACTTTTACAGAACCTCCCACCATGGAAGGCAGAATTGCAATAGTGAAGAATACGATACCTAAAGCTCCTATCCATTGGGAGAAGGTACGCCAGAACAATATTCCGTGCGGCAAATGTTCCACATCGTCGAATATACTGGCACCAGTTGTCGTGAAGCCCGACATAGCCTCAAAGTAGGCATTGGTAAAATCGGTGATATATCCTCCGACCATATACGGTAATGTTCCGAAGAGACTATATATTGCCCATGTAAGGGTGACGACAAGGAAGGAGTCTTTCCGCGACATATTGTTGTTGGCATTGCGTCCCATATATCGCAGGATGTATGCCGCCATCTGGGTCACGAGAATAGAGATGGTAAAAGAAAAGACATCGTCCTCATGGTAAGCCAAAGCTATTATCAGGCAAACCAACATGAACAAAGACTCCAAAAAAAGGAGAGCTCCGAGAATTTTGTATATAAGCTTGAAATTTATCACTTCACGAACAATTTCTCAAGTCTATGCATATCGGCATTATGACAGAATGCCATTACGATATCTCCAGCTTGTATTTGAGTACCGCCAGATATCAACACTCCTTCACCATTTCTAACCAACCCTCCCAAAGTACATCCTTTTGGCAATGACAGTTCGAATACACGTTTTCTTGTTACAATAGAGCCTGGTGAAGCCGTAAATTCTGCGACATCAGCTTTTGCATGCATCAAGAATCTTACATTTGATGCCTTTCCCTCAAGCATCATCTCATAGATACGTGATGCCGCGATAGCCTTCTTGTTGATAATCGTGCCAATATCAAGACTCTCAGCCATATCAACATAATCCACGTTTTCTACAACGGCAACAGTCTTGCGAACTCCGTGACGTTTTGCTGTCAGGCAAGCCAAGATATTCGCTTCCGAACTACCCGTCAGAGCGACGAATGCCTGAGCACTTCGTATGCCCTCTTCTACAAGCAGGGAGGTGTCACGCGCATCGCCATTGATAATATAGTCATTACGCTTCAGTATCTCGTTGAGTTCCTCACAACGCTGCGGGTCTATCTCAATGAGCTTATACTTCATATACTCCGGCATCGTCATAGCTGTACGAACAGCAGTTCTGCCACCACCCATTATCATGACGTTAGAGACATCTTCATACTTCTCTTTACCAACGATGCGACGGATGAGCGGAATATTCTGCGGAGTGGTCATGAAATATGCTATATCATACAACTGCAAAGTATCATCACCACGCGGGATGATTGTTTCATTACCACGCTTTATAGCTACGACATGATACGGGTCATCAGGACCAATAAGTTCCTTCAGCGGACGGTCTAAGATAGTACACCCTTCACGTAATTTTATTCCCAACATGGTCAGGGCACCTCCATAGACATCCCAACGTTGGCGAACCCAAGACATTTTCAACCCCTTGATAATATCCTGTGCAGCGAGCATTTCCGGATATATAATACTGTCAATGCCCATCGCTTTCAGTACGTCGCTGTTTTTTTCTTTTGCGTATTCGTACTCTTCCACTTTTGCCACAGTATGTCTTACCCCAAGGCTTTTCGCCATAGTGCATGCACACATATTCACCTCCTGGTCATGCGTAACGGCAATAAAAAGGTCTGCATTCGGAGTTCCTATTTCGCGCAAGGCTTTTATGGAAATCGGCGAAGCTTGCATTGTGAGCACATCAAGGTCTGGATTAATGCTGTTCAATGCCTCTTCATCTGTGTCGATGATGGTAATCTCCTCATTACTGCGTGCCAGTAAAGAAGCAAGATAGTTACCAATGGCATATGCGCCAGCAATAATAATTTTCATAACGTTTTGTTCAGGTATAAATTTCTCAAACTCTATTTCTACATGTAACGTTCTATGGTTTTTCTTATTCCGTCAACGTCCATGTTATACAATTTTTGCAGTTCGCTGATTGTACCGTGTTCCACAAATTTGTCAGTTGGCATTCCGATACGTGTAACATTCACTGAATAATCCTTGTCAGCAAAATATTCTAATACAGCCGAACCGAGCCCTCCATCTCTTACACCATCCTCAACGGTTATAATGTGGTCATAGTTCCTTCCAACTTCGTCCAGAATAGTGGTATCTATAGGCTTCAGGAATCTCATGTCATAGTGTGCGACTTCTGTTCCCTTGACTGCTTCCGCCACATTATTTCCGATGTGTCCTATTGACAATACAGCTATTTTCTTGCCATCTTTCAATTTGCGGCCTTTTCCTGTTTCTATAGCTTCCAAAGGACATCGCCAATCTTCCATCACGCCTCGTCCTCTCGGATAGCGTATCACCCATGGTCCCTGCTCGGGTAATTGGGCGGTGAACATCATCTTTCTAAGTTCATGCTCATTCATTGGGGCACAGATTGTGAGATTTGGTATCGGTTTCAGGGCAGCAAGGTCAAAAGCTCCATGATGAGTAGCACCGTCTTCACCTACTATTCCTGCTCTGTCGAAACAAAATACCACATGTAGCTTTCCTATTGCAACATCATGTATGATATTATCATAGGCACGTTGGGCAAAGGCGCTGTAGATGTTACAGAATGGTATCATTCCTTCCTTTGCCAGACCTCCTGAGAAAGTTACGGCATGTCCTTCTGCTATTCCAACATCAAAGGCTCTGTCTGGCATTGCCTCCATAAGTTTGTTCATCGAGCATCCTGTCGGCATAGCTGGAGTAATACCTACTATCTTCTCATTTGCCTTTGCCAGTTCTACGAGAGTTTCTCCGAACACGTCTTGATATTTCGCCCTCTTGTCATGATCCAGTCTCTCACCTGTCTCTGGGTTGAAACGTCCTGGTGCATGCCATATTGTGGCTGATTTCTCAGCCGGCTCATATCCCTTTCCTTTAATCGTATGAATATGAAGCAACTTCGGTCCCTTCATATCCTTCAGATGCCTTATTACTCGTACCAGTTCCTTGATATCATGTCCGTCAACCGGTCCGAAATAACGTATATTCATCCCCTCGAAAATGTTCTGCTGCTGTGATATAGCAGACTTGAAGGCATTCGAGAGACGTATCACCGTTTTTCTCTTCGAATCGTCCAGATAGCCTTTTCCCATGAGCCAGCGACCCACCCTGTCACGCCAGCGATTATATGACTCGTTGGTATTCAACGACAAGAGGTATTGCTTCATGCCTCCTACACTACGGTCTATCGACATGTTGTTGTCGTTGAGTATGATGAGTAGATTGTTAGGCGATGATGACACATTGTTCAGTCCTTCGAACGCAAGTCCGCCACTAAGGCTTCCGTCACCAATGACAGCGACCACATTGCGGTGGTTGCCCGACTTCTCGTCGGCAACTGCCATTCCTAATGCTGCAGAAATACTGTTTGAAGCATGTCCGCAGGTAAATGTGTCATATTCACTTTCTTCCGGTGTTGGGAATGGATGCAGTCCTCCGAATTTTCGGTTTGTCTTGAACGAATCGCGTCTGCCGGTAATAATCTTATGTCCATAAGCCTGATGCCCCACATCCCATACGATTCTGTCTTCTGGGGTGTCATAGACATAATGTAAGGCAACAGTCAGTTCTATTGCCCCTAACGATGAAGCCAGGTGTCCCGGATTCACCGATAGTTCCTTCACGATGTCATCACGAAGTTCCGAACAGACCTCTGGTAGCGCATCTTCTGGTAATGCACGTAGGTCTGCTGGAAATTGGATGTGTGAGAGATATTTATACACGTCTTTATTTTACGTTACCTACCTTTATGAGATATTCTGCAATCTGTACGGCATTGAGTGCAGCACCTTTCTTTATCTGGTCGCCAGAGAGCCAGAATGTCAGTCCGTTCTCGTTGGCGAGGTCTTCGCGAACACGTCCGACATAGACATCATCCTTGCCAGCTGTATATAAAGGCATAGGGTAGGGCAGTCCTTCCATTGTCTCTTTTGTGCTGTCGGCATTTGCCTTTGCTCCGACTTTCTTAGGGTCGTCAACAAGTGTTACTCCCTGGGCATTTCTCAGAGCCTCCTGTGCTTCCTCAACACTGATTTTCTTTTCTGTCTCAATCCATACAGCCTCTGAATGGGCACGCAATGAAGATATTCTGACACACATAGCAGAGCAACGGGCATCTGTATGCATAATCTTTCTTGTCTCGTTGAACATCTTCATCTCCTCCTTGGTATATCCGTTATCCTGGAATACGTCAATCTGGGGAATTACGTTATATGCCAGCTGATAAGCGAATTTGTTAACAGTTGGCTGTTTGTCCTCAGCAAGTTCCTTGTACTGTTGCTTCAGTTCAGCCATAGCGGCAGCACCGGCACCTGATGCACTCTGGTACGAAGCGATGTGTATGCGCTTGATGTGTGAGAGTTTCTCCAATGGCTGCAGACATACCACCATCATGATTGTCGTACAGTTAGGATTGGCAATAATGCCACGAGGTCTCTTCAGGGCATCCTCTGCATTACATTCAGGTACCACCAATGGCACATCCTCGTCCATACGGAAAGCACTTGAGTTATCAATCATTACTGCACCGTATTTTGTAATGTCCTCGCAGAATTCCTTTGAGGTACCAGCACCAGCACTTGTAAATGCGATATCAATATCCTTGAAGTCGTCATTGTGCTGCAGCAGTTTCACTTCATATTCCTTACCACGGAAAGTATATTTCGTTCCGGCAGAACGTTGTGAACCGAAGAGTACGAGGTCGTCAA
>DJWZ01000027.1:11062-26425 GCA_002449535.1 Prevotellaceae bacterium UBA7017
CTATCTTTGCACAAAATTTTTGACTTAGAATACCAAAACACATGTCAGAATATTTCCCGATAGCCAGCCCTACGATGGTATTTTTTACCGTCTTGCTGATAATTCTCTTCGCACCTATTGTGATGAGCAAACTGCGCATACCTCACATAATAGGTATGGTATTGGCAGGGGTTCTTGTAGGTCCTTACGGCTTTAATATTCTTGAGCGCGATGCTTCCTTTGAATTGTTTGGACGCGTCGGACTTCTATACATTATGTTCCTCGCTGGTCTTGAGATGGACATGCAGGGTCTTAAGAACGACAGTTTTAAGATTGGTCTGTTCAGTATTGCTTCGTTCCTCATGCCTTTTGCCATGATGTATATAGCAGGCATCTACCTGCTTGGTTATTCACCCCTTGCTTCCGTCATCCTTTCGTGCGTGATGGCTGCAAACACGCTGATTTCTTACCCCATTATCACACGATACGGCTTGCAGAAGCATAAGACCACGACGATATCCGTTGGTGCCTCTATGTCGTCACTACTGCTGGCACTTATCGTTGTCACAGCTGTAGAGGGTAGTGCTCTTGGTGGCACAGGATTTGTGTTTTGGTCGCTTTTCGTGGCAAAATTCCTCATATTCTGTATTGCCATCCATTATTTTCTCCGTTTTGTAACACACTGGTTTCTCAGGAGTTACAGCGATTCAGTCATGCAGTATATTTTTGTTCTCGGAATGATGTTCTTCAGTGCTGCCATATCCGAGGCAATAGGCATTGATGGCATTTTCGGAGCATTTTACAGCGGTTTGGTACTCAACCGTTTCATCCCTCAGGTGTCACCGCTTATGAATCGCATTGAGTTCATCGGCAACGCCATCTTCATCCCCTATTTCCTTATTGGCGTAGGCATGCTCATCAACGTGCATCTGCTGTTTGAACCCACCCCTGCCACTGCTTCCGTTGGCATCATGACAACTGTTTTCGTCATAGTCGTTGTCGGTACTGTCGGTAAGGCGATAGCAGCGTACGGCTCATGTCTCGCCTTCCGTCTTCCGCTTCAGGACGGACATCTGATGTTCGGACTTACATCTGCCCATGCAGCAGGCGGCATCGCTATCGTAATGATAGGTATGAAACTCAATATCATTGATGACAATATGCTTAACGGCGTCGTGATGATGATACTCTTTACATGTATCATTTCTACCATCGTTACGGACAACGCCGCACGTCGCATAGTGCTTACAGGCGGGCTTCTTAAACGGCAGAAAGACAAGGATGGTGACGACGAGAAGATTCTTATCCCTGTAAAATATTCCGAAACATGCAACACCCTCATAAATATTGCCATCTTGATGCGCAATACAGAACTTAATCGAGGATTGATTGCCCTTAATGTGGTTTATGACGGTGAAGAAGCAGAACAAGACCAGTTACGAGGTCAGGAACTTCTTGAGAATGTCGTCCGCAAGGCAGCAGAAGCAGATGTGAGGGTGCAGACCCAAGTGCGCCTTGCAGCAAATATTGCCAACGGCATCAAACACGCCTTCAAGGAATATGACTGCTCCGAAATAATCATGGGAGCCCATGTTCACGACAATTCCCGCCGTCCTTTCTGGGGCGAATTTGCACAAAGTGTATTCAACGGTCTCTCACGTCAGATAATCATTGTACGCTGCGTACAGCCGCTGAGTACTCTTCGTGCCATCCATGTTGCTGTCCCCTCACGGGCAGAATATGAACCAGGATTCTATCGCTGGACAGAACGCCTCTCAAGGTTGGCAAAGAATATAGGTTGCCGCATTTGCTTTCATGGCAGGATGGCGTCTCTCAATCTTATCGACCAATACATCTCTCACAAGCATCCCAGCGTAAGAGCCGAATATATCTCTATGCCGAAATGGAAAGAGCTCATACCTCTTATGAAGAGTGTAAAGAAAGACGAGATGCTTGTCGTCGTTACAGCCCGCCCAGGAACGGTTTCCCATAAGGCAGCACTAAATAATCTGCCTGAAGAGATGACAGAACATTACAAGGGCAACAACTACATCATCCTCTTCCCCGACCAGTTTGGCCCTGCCCCCGATGTGATGACATTTGCTACCACCCAACATACCGAACAACTCTCGGCATACCACGAATTCATCCTATGGTGCCGAAGACAGAAGAGACGTTTTTCCTAATTTCCTTCCTGTCTCCGCTTCAGCCACGCCATATATGTGCGAATGGCAAGTTCGACCATCTTCACACATGGGCGTTTGCGATAATATTCATCTGTTCTTGCTTCAGGTGTAGGATTTGTGTTGATATCCTTCACATATCCCTTTAACAGTTCGCGGCAAATGAGCGACCCTGTCTGGGCTTTGAAGTCGGCAGCCAATTCTTGTACGGCAGCATAATTTCTTGCCTTTGTTTCCTGGCTGGCTTCCACAGAGGCTGTTTCCATTCCTGCAAGCATAAACATCCCGCTTGCAGTGCCGCACGTTTCCCTCATACGTCCAATACCTGCGCCAAAGCTTGCCGACAGCAGGGTGATAAGTGGCAATGGTATGTCGTAGGCATCTGCAAAGGTGCGTGCGACCGATTGTGCGCAGTTATATCCTTCCTTAAAGTATGCTACTCCCTGCGCTACACGCGCCTCTGTCTCTTCTTCCCAGTTTGTTATCTGTATTTTCATGAGTTGTTATATCTCTCCGTGAATCAGTTTGTATGCTATAGAACCAGGTGCCGGAGTAGCCGGCAGGTTGTTTCTGTCAAACCATCTGGCATCCTCTATTTCCTCTTCCTGTACCTTTATCTCCCCACTTTCATAGTCGGCATAGAATGCCAGCATCAGTTGCTGCGGGAAAGGCCAGCTCTGGCTGCCGCGATATTGTATGTTCCTTACCTTTATACCAGTCTCTTCAAATATCTCCCTGCGGACGGCATTTTCTATTGTCTCTCCTGCCTCCACATATCCTGCCAGGCAGGCATAGATGTCCTGATTACGTTGTGTGTGGCGGGCAAGAAGAATCTTTTCTCCCTTTCTCACCAAGACAATGATGCAAGGGTCGATGCGTGGGAACAACAATTCACCACATTCAGGACACTTCATAGCCGTCAGTTCTGCGTCTTCTATGAGGCGTGTGCCGCATCGTGGACAGAAGACAGTCTTTTTGCGCCATTCCGATAGTGCCTTCGCACGAGCCACCTTCATAGAGGTTTCTTCGTCGTGTTCGGCAAAAAACTGGCGCAACTCCTGACGGGAATATTCGTCAATATGAGATATTATATGGTTAAGGGTAGCTGTCATTTATATTTAGAATCAAGGATTCAACCTTTATAAATAACGCTACCCTGTTGTTTTTATTTTCTTCCGCTGCCTGGAATTATTCTAAACGATGCTCAATGGTCAATGCTTATGTCAAATTTCTTCATGTCAGGGTCATCGGAACTGTTTCCGCACATCACCTCGTATTTGCCAGCCTTTGTGCGCATGGTGCTGGTGATGCTGTCCCATAACTCGAAAGTCTTTCTGGTAAGAGGAATAGTGACCGTTTTTGTCTCTCCCGCTTTCAGGTTGACGCGCTGGAAGCCCCTGAGACTCTTCGTGGGCCCCTCTGTGTCGGCTTTGTCACGCACATACAGCTGCACGACCTCTGTTCCCTCACGATTGCCTGTGTTTGTAACATCCACACTCACGCTTCCTGTTCCGTCACCTGCTGCCGTAATCTTCTCGTTACCCATCTTGAAGGTAGTGTATGACAATCCGTAACCGAATGGGAAGAGGGCATCCGAGAAGTATCTGTATGTACGTCCCTTCATGGAATAGTCCTCATAATCAGGCAGCTGCGATGTTGCCTTATAGAATGTCACAGGAAGTTTTCCTGAAGGGTTGCAGTCGCCGAACAATATGTCAGCGACAGCATTGCCACCTTCCTGTCCTGCATACCATGCCTGCACTATGGCATCACATGTCTCTGTTTCTGGCAGCAGTGCTATTGCCGAACCGGAGCAGTTGACGAAGATAACGTGCTTTCCTGCATTCTTTAGAGCCTTCAGGAAGTCGCGCTGCACCTTCGGCAGTTCTATGTTGGTGCGGTCACCACCCATGAAGCCGTCTATGTTGACAGGCATTTCCTCACCCTCAAGAGCTGGCGAGATACCTCCCACGAAGATTACCTTGTCGATGCCTTTCAGCTGGGCTATTGTCTGCTGATAGTCTATCTGCAGTTCCTTCGCAACATCTATCTTCATTGAGGCGCCCCATGTCTTTACAGTATTGAAACGCACCTCTATCTGGAATTTCTGTCCCTTTTTTGCCTGTAAGACAGTGCGTGTCGGAGTAGCACGCCACGTGTGTTTTGAAACCTTCTTTTCACCATCTACATAAAGCGAGAAGTCACCGGTTCCCTCCACATTTATTACATATTCCCCCTCTTCTGCCGGAGCAAATGTCGTCTCATACTTAGCCGAGAAATCTTCTATGGGCAGTCCGGTAGCAAAGACATGCATGCCGCTGGTAGTGACAGCGAGGGGCTTGGTGTAATATTCTTCTGAGAAACTCTTTCCCTCCCTCTTGGTGTTCGTCCAGAAAGTGCCTCTGATGCCACGCTTGCCGTCAGGAGTGGTACATTCTGTTGCCAGACGGCTGTCCATCACCTTGTCGTATGTCAGGTCGCACCCAGAGACATAGAACAGTTTCTTCTGCTTTTTCTTGATGCCATCCAGTATGGTGACGGTATGATTCGGTGTGCCGTTATAGTTTCCCCACATCATGGGTTCATTCTGTGCATTGGGACCAATGACGGCAATTTTCTCAACATTCTTCTTTAGTGGCAGTATGCCTCCCTTGTTCTGCAACAGCACAATTGTCTGACGTGCCATATTCAGCGAAAAGTTTGCTGATTCCTTCGTTGACATAGCGGAATAAGGTATCTTTGACCATTCCACCAACGCTGGGTCGTCCATTTCGCCCAAGTCAAAACGCCCTTCCAACAAGCGTATGACGTGCTTGTCAACTTCTTTCTCAGTTATAAAACCGCGCTTTACAGCTTCAGGAATACTTTTATATACATAGTTATATCCACACTCTACGTCAGTGCCTGCCATAGTGCCTTTCGCAGCTCCGTGCACGGCATCCGAAGATGTCTTGTGGCTCTCGTGAAAATCACTCACGGCACCACAGTCGCTCACTACAAGGTATTTAAATCCCCATTCGTCGCGCAATATCTGTTGCAGCAATCTGGTATTGCCACAGCACGGCTCATCGTCAAGACGCTGATAGGCACACATCACCTCTCTCACCTTGGCTTCCTGCACCAGGGTTTTGAAAGCCGGCATATACGTTTCCCACAAGTCGCGTGGCGAAACGTCGTTGATATTTGCTGTATGTCGGGTATATTCTGGTCCGCTGTGTACGGCATAGTGCTTGGCACAAGCCCACAACTTACGATACTTTGCCGTCTCAGGTCCTTGCAATCCACGCACCACCTGTGTTCCCATCACGCTCGTGAGGTAGGGGTCTTCGCCATACGTTTCCTGACCTCTGCCCCATCGTGGGTCGCGAAAAATGTTTACGTTCGGTGTCCATACCGAGAGGCTGCGCATTTTCTGGTCTTCACCGTTGCCACGATACATGCGTTCGTTATACTGAGCACGAAATTCTGTACTGGCAACGTCGAAACACTTATACAACAAGTCAGGATTGAACGATGCCGCCATTGCAACAGGTTCAGGAAAAACCGTCACATTTCCCATGTTAGCTGCCCCATGCAGCGCCTCGCTCCACCAGAAGAACTTCTTTATTCCCAAACGGGGAATGGCAGGACTCTCGTCGAGCATCAACAGCGATTTTTCCTCCAAGGTAAGGCGTGAACAGAGATCTACAGCCCTTTCGTGAGCACTGAGGTTGGGGTTCTTATACTTCGGTTGTTCAGATGTTTGTGACATCATCGGCAATGCTATGCCGAGCAGCGCCAGAGCTGCAAGAAAATTGAGGGTCTTCATTTTGTTATATGTAAATATTTTTCGAATAATCCGGATGCAAAATTACGAAAAAGACCACATATAACATTTCTATTTTGTAACATATACTATTTCCGATGTTACAAACCAAACTAATAACTAACGACTCTCAACTATACACATATCCCATCTTCATGGCGATATATCCCTTTGGCCATTTTGCTTTGTTGAGGTATATCTTTGCGCGGCCGTTGGTTAGCAGGAAAAGCCCTGACCTGATTTCCTTGAACTCATAGTACATCGTGTTTTGCCCTTCGTTATAGCTGATGCGTGCTATCTGCCAACAGCCGTCGGCAATATGCACCTCCATGTTGTCGAGCTTTACGATGTAGAACGTCCTGTTGCCGGCTGTATAGCTGCCGCTGTATTTCATGCCCGTTTCCTGCTTCTTCCTGCGTTTCTTTTGCAGCTCCTTCACCTTGTCGCGCACCTTCTCGTAGAACTTGTCATAGACATTGGCACTCATCATGCCATCATGTTTCAGGAATGACGCTATTTGCTTCTTTGTCAGTTCCTGTTTCATCTCTACCATGCGCACATTGGAAGTTGTTATCTTACCCTTTTTATATAATACATCCTCCGCCATTGTGATGCCGAAATGCTTGTGTTCCATCAGGGCTGACACTATTGGTCCGAATCCTGCCAAGCGTGCGGCAAATGTGATGGTGCGGCGATGCGGAAACTTTTTCAAGTCGATATCCTTCTCCAACTGACACGTTACCGAATACTTCAAGGTATTGACGCGTGCCTTTAATGGCTTGGCATTTGCCAAAACCTGCTTCAGCAAGTATTCCTCAAATGTCATACCGTCTGCCAGTACCACTGTCTCAGGCAGATTCAACGAAGCAACGATGTCATCCGTCTCCTGTGCCGTCACATTCAGTACAGGCAGCATCGCAAGCAATATGGTGAGTAGGAAAGTCATAGGGCTTATATGGCTTATAGAATCAAATCTTCATACTTCACGTTTTCAAAGTTCTTCAGTACCTTGTGACAGAGGGGTGCTATTTCCTCTATGGTGTGTCCTGTGGCGAGTCCTACGGTATATATCCCCGATGCCATACCAGCCTGCAGGCCGTTATAAGCATCCTCGAATACCATGCAGTCCTCTAAAGGTGTCTGTAGCATCTCTGCAGCCTTCAGGTAACAGTCGGGAGCGGGCTTTGAGGCACTGAAATTCTCTGCCGTCAGTATTTTGTCAAACATCGTGCCGATGAGTGGATTGCCTTTGGTGGCATACTGCATTTTCTGTTTGTTTGACGAGGTGACAATGGCACATTTCACGCCGTGGCTACGAATGTCCGTCAGAAACTCCTCCACATATGGGAAGAAACTGTAATCCATCTGCGCCTCATATTCGTCCAGTTCCCTTACTATCGCCTCGTGCGTCTCAGGACTGAAATATGTTGCCAAGATGTTCTTTAGTGTCGTACCCTTTATGGCATACTCCAAATCAGGCACGTCAGGGCGATATTTCCGCGCTATGCGTCCCCAGACAACGGTATATTGGTCTTCCGTATCGATGAGCGTACCATCGAGGTCGAAAAGAGCAGCTTTAAATTTTCGTTTCATCAGGGTGCGAAGGTACAAAAAAATCCAATCAAACCTTAACGTTCATGCCAACCTTAACTTTTTTTATGCATAATTAAGTGGCGAGAGATACAAAAATTGGTTCATCCGACATTTCGAGTGATGCGACAGTCGTGTAGGGCGTAGAGCCTCAGAGTAAAATACTTGTCATCTCTAAAGCCATATGCATTACGCTTCATAACCTTTATCTTATTGTTTATGCCCTCAACCTTTCCCGTTGACAGGTGGCAGTCGTACCAAGCAAGTATCCCTGATCTGTATGCCCTCATCGTTACAGCCATTTTCTGCAGCTGCGGTATTTTGCTTTGTTCAGCCTGCCTCACCCAGTCGTCAAACACACATTCGCCAATCGCCTTGACAGGTTGCATCCATATCTGGCGTAGTTGCTCCTTCTGGTAGTATGCCTTTGACAGCGGTTCGTTCATGGCCAGGGCATTGTCAAGCCTGGTCTTGTGCTGCTTGTCGAAGATGTCCGCACCATTGCCGAGCAGCAGATACCTCGTCCCCTTAAGGACTTTACGCTTGTTCACATCCTTCTCCATGCTGTAGACCTTGCGTCTGATGTCATCAAGTTTCTCGTTCATCAGCTTGACCACATGGAAATGGTCGAACACGTGTACCGCTTCGGGACAGTTCTCCATGACGGAGGCAATGAAAGCCGCAGACAAGTCTGTTGCCACATGCTTTATCTTTATGCCCTTACGCTTGACCTTGCTCCAGAACTTGGTCAGGGCATCCGCACCTTTACCGTCACCGACGTACAACACCCTTCCGCTGTCCAGATCCACTACGATGGTCTTGTACACATGCCCTTTCCTGACTGCGAACTCATCAATGCCTATATTTTCAACGCCTTCCAGCGAAGGAGGACTGTAGTGACGCTCAAGATAGGTGGAGTGTATCTCCTTGACCGTATCCCACGACACGCCGAGATGGTTGGACACGTCCTGAAGCGTCATCCCACGCAACAGGTCCACCACGTATTTGGCGAAGCGACGGGTATAGCTGCGGCTGCCTGTGGCGAAGGGAATCCTCTCCTGCTGGTCATAGTCACAGTGGCGACACTTATAGCGTTGTACTTTCATGCGAATAATCACCTTCTTGCCACCTATGGGAAACCCTACAAAGTCACGGAAACGGTAGCCATTCTTCACCAAATGACGCTTTCCGCATCTCGGACACACTTTTTCTCGTTCTTTTGTTTGGATATGCAAGATAATTGTGTTACCTTTGGATTCCTCGCGGGTACATTCATGGGCGTATAGACCCCAGGCATGATATAGAAAACTGCTGTTCATACTTGTACATTTGTTTGTGGTTATTCAAATATACAAAATTTACAGCGGTTTTCTTCTATAGTATCACTTTATCACTCGAAATGTCGGATGAACCAAATATATCACTAACTATTTAAAATTAATGTATTATGGGAAAACTTCCAACTTTTAACAAAGCACGCATCCGCTTCGGAGCGCATTTTTCAGTTATGACATCATTCGACGAGAGGGGTGCCCCCATTGCCGAGAGCGAAAGTATGCTGACCAAGGCTTACGGTGAATTTAAGTCGGCACTGGGCTATGAGGACACCGCAATAAAGATAGCGCGCGCCAGCGAGTACAGCAACCAGATTCTCACGGAGGACAACAAGCGCGACCGCCTATACAACAACGGCAAGGCTACCGCTGAAATGTGGAAGACTCTCGGCATAGAGCCGATGGCTACCGCTGCCGCTGCCGTGCTAAAGGAGTATAATAACTACGGTGTTGACACCACGGCGCAGTACGACCAGGAGACAGGCTTGATGCTCAACTTCCTGCAGCCCTTCGAGGCAAACGAGATGAAGGCTCACCTTCAGACTCTCGGGCTGACCGCCGTATTCGAGCAGATGAAGATAGCCAACGAGGCAGTGCGCAGCCTCATATCGCAGCGCGGCGACGAACGCGCAGCCAACGCAGCCTACGACATCAAGAAGGCACGCAAGGCTACCGATGCTGCATACGACAATCTTTGTGACCGCATCAACGCCCTGAGCACTCTTGACGAGACGGGCAAGTACGACGCCTTCATAGCATGGTGGTCGCAGGAGATAGCACGCATAAAGCAGCAGATACTAAACCAGAAGCCAGGAAGTGCAGGTGACGAAAACGATAACGAAAATGGTGGTACCGTAAGCGGTAACCAAAACCAAAACGGTGGCAGCACCGACCCAGGAACGGGCGGCGGCACCGGCGGAACAGGAGATGAGGGGTAGGCGGCCCCTCCCCAGCCCTCCCCAGGGGGAGGGGGACTAAGGTTCATAGGGCTTATAGGGCTCCTCCTTTTACTCCGCAGGGGTCTGCTTTAGGATTTCGAGTGCTTGGCTGAGCTGGTCGGGGCATGAGGTGGGCTTGTTGCCGCAGAGGATGCCTTTTGTGCTCGCTATGACGTCGTCGATGTGCCTGCCTTCTGCCAGACGGGCAACACCGATGGTATTGCCAGGGCAGCCGCCAATGAATTGTACTTGCTGGATGATGTTGTTCTCATCAGCTGTGATGTCGATGCCACGGGAACAGGTGCCCGTCGTCGTGAATTGAATGTGTTTTGTTTTCATAACTTTTTTTTATGGGGCTTATATGGCTTATATGCCTTATGGGGCTTGTGATTTTAATTCTCAAAGTTCTCCTTTCCTGTGGCGGAAGCGGATTTCCTTCAGTTTGTGGTTGCCCATGAAGCGGCTTTTATCTACGTATCCGTTGATGCCTCGGAGGTGTCCCTTGCCGGTATATTGCCAGATGAGGTAGTCCTTGCCGTCTTTCAGCACCGGCTCTGGGGCACGATACTGTGCTATCATCAGCGGATAGCGGTCCATCTTGCCTGCAAGATATGTGTTGTAGAAATTGGTGCCGCTGTAGATGAGTGGCTTCTGGCGGTAGTAGTGTTCTACGAGTTCGAGGAACTTGAAGAGGGAATCGCAAAATTCCTTTACTCCCAATCCTGATGCCACTTCCACGTCTATGAGCGGTATGAGGTCTTGCTCGCTGGGACGGCATTGCAGCACGAAGTTTGCAAGCTGCGTCTCCTGCGCTATCTTTGCCCTGTAGAAGTGGTATGAACCGACCTTCATCCCATACTGGTGTGCGGTAAGGATGTTGTTCTCATACTGCTGGTCGATGCGTGTTCCGCCTTCCGTCGCCTTGATATAGACGTATGCCATAGGGGTGTTGCTGGCAATGGTCTCCCAGAATATCTTTCCCTGATAGTGGGAGATGTCGATGCCGTGTATGTGGGAACAGGTGTCCTCACACTCTACACTCTGAGCGAGAGTGAAGAGTGAAGAGTGAAGAGTGAAGAATAAAAACAGGAGTCGTAGGACGTTATTCATTTACAATATACCATTTACAATGTACTATTTTAGTTTAGAGTTCAAAGGCTATTCTTCACTCTTCACTTTAATGCATAGTTCATCGAGTTGCTTGTCGTCGATTGCCGACGGTGCATCGAGCATTACGTCGCGTCCGCTGTTGTTCTTTGGGAATGCGATGCAGTCGCGTATGCTGTCGAGCCCTGCCATGATGCTGACGAAACGGTCGAGACCGAAGGCAAGGCCTGCATGTGGCGGTGCTCCGTACTTGAAGGCATTGATGAGGAATCCGAACTGTGCCATAGCCCTCTCGGGTGTGAAGCCCAATACCTCGAACATCTTTGCCTGGAGCTTGCCGTCATGGATACGCAACGAGCCGCCGCCGACCTCGATGCCGTTGCATACGAAGTCGTATGCCTTGGCACGTACCTTTGCAGGGTCGGTGTCGAGAAGTGGTATGTCGTCTGGGTTTGGCATAGTAAACGGATGGTGGGTTGACATGAGACGCTGCTCCTCGTCGCTCCATTCGAAAAGTGGGAAATCGACAATCCACAGGCACTCGAACTTGTTCTTGTCCATGAGTCCCAGCTGACGTCCCATCTCAAGACGCAGTGCGCAGAGCTGTATGCGCGTCTTGTTCGGGTTGTCGCCGGAGAGGATGAGGCACAGGTCGCCGGGATTTGCCTCCATCTTTGCCGCAACAGCCTGCAGCTGTTCGGGGGTGTAGAACTTATCGACGGACGACTTGATGGTGCCGTCTGCGTTCACCTTTATATATACAAGCCCCTTGGCACCTATCTGCTGTGACTTCACAAAGTCGGTCAGGGCGTCAAGCTGCTTGCGGGTGTAGCTGGCGCAGCCGGGGGCGCAGATGCCGCCGATGTATGCTGCATTGTCGAACACCTGGAATGTGCCGAGCTTCAGCACGTCGTCGAGTTCCACGAACTCCATGCCGAAGCGCAGGTCGGGTTTGTCGGAACCATATTTCGCCATTGCCTCATGCCATGTCATCTGACGCAGCTTTGCAGGCAGCTCCACACCGCGAATCTCGCGGAACAGGTGGCGTGCCATCTCTTCGAAGATGTCGATGACATCCTCCTGGTCAACGAATGACATCTCGCAGTCTATCTGTGTGAACTCCGGCTGGCGGTCGGCACGCAGGTCTTCGTCGCGGAAGCACTTCGCTATCTGGAAGTAACGGTCGAAGCCGCTGACCATGAGCAGTTGCTTCAGGGTCTGTGGCGACTGTGGCAGGGCATAGAACTGTCCCGGATTCATGCGCGATGGTACCACGAAGTCGCGTGCACCCTCTGGCGTAGAACCGATGAGGATAGGCGTCTCGACCTCTATGAACTGACGAGAGTCGAGAAAGTTGCGTATGAGGATTGTCATCTTGTGGCGCAGCTCCAGATTCTTGCGCACCATAGGGCGGCGCAGGTCGAGGTAGCGATACTTCATGCGCAGCTCGTCGCCGCCGTCGGTATTGTCCTCGATGGTGAAGGGTGGGGTGGCACTCTCGCTGATGATGTTCAGCTCGCTGACAATAATCTCTATGTCGCCTGTAGGCAGCTTCGCATTCTTGGAATAACGCTCGGCAACGGTGCCGACTGCCTGAACGACAAATTCGCGTCCGAGGCGTGCTGCCTGCTCCTTCAGGGCGGCAGGGCTGTCTTCATTGAATGCCAACTGTGTGATGCCATAACGGTCGCGCAGGTCAACGAATGTGAGACCGCCAAGATTGTGAATACCTTGCACCCATCCGGCAAGGGTTACTGTCTGTCCGACATTTTCAATGCGGAGTTCTCCGCAGGTATTTGTTCTATACATATCTGTTGCTTAATTTATAATTCCTAACTCCTAACTATTCTATGATTATATTCTCGGCGCGGAGTTCGTTCAGAAAAGCTTCTATGTCCTGACGGGCTGTTGCCTCGTCTATCTCATATTCGTCGAGAATGGTTTTCAACAAATCGTCTGTCTCGAACGGACCTTGCTCCATACGTTTCCAAAGGAGAAGGGACGATTCATTAAGAGCTATGAGCTTGGAAAAGTCGATGTTCTCTTCCCCCATAGGAACGAGGAAATGTTCACCACAAACCTCATTGAGTACTATACCTTGTTTTATTTGCATATTGTTTTATGTATTTTGTTGAATAATTTTAATATGAATTCTTTCGGATTCTGCTTTGCCCGATAGCACACCAGAAGCGGATAGCGCAGCGGGCGCAGCCAGAGCCACAAGCGCCAGTATGCAGAGTACCAAAAGTCGTTTACGCTTGTCATCCGGTCACTTCCCTTGCGATAGAACCCGATAGCGATAGCCAGCACGTCGCGGCGGTGGATATGCTCGGGAGAAAAGTTCCCGTCGCCATACATCGTTATCTCGTCGCCAGAGATATCTACTATGCGGTGCAGGGCATAAGTCTTGGGAGTTATCTCGGCAAGGATGACATCACCTATCCGGAGTTCCCCCGTTACCTTTGTGAGTAATGCCTTGTCGCGTTTGTCCTCCAGATAAGGGCGCATACTATATCCGCGTAATGGCAATGTCACTGTATGTCCTGCGCGGACATACTCTGCCACCTTGGGTATTATTATTTCGTTAGGTAGTTGCATGCTGTAATTGCAGATTGGGCATCAGGCAGGCAGTGGAGTTCTGTCACCTGAATGTTTTCGACGAAGAGGGAGCACGTACGGCAGACGCGTGAATAAAGCTCTGTATCCCATTTCATTGCCGAGCAGGCGGAGAGCATCGTGGCAAATGCCTTTAGAGGCGATTGCGGAAGCATCTCGTTGTGGTCGGCACGCTTTATCATGACGATGGCTGCGAGAGGGGTCTTGACATTGCGGTAGCACGGAGTCTTGCCGCTCCACGGAGAACCGTAGAGGAAGGCATGGGGCTTTCCGTCGCCGTCACGCTCGATGCGGATGATGGGATTGTCGTCATTTATCAAGTCGCAGTCCGGAATATTCCGCAGCCAGTTTGCTACCTGTGTGCTCTTTCCCGTGCCGCTCTTTGCAGTGAAGGCATACGACAAACCATCGTGACGCACCACGGAGGCATGGACGAGAAGAGTGTCATGGTAGGCGCTGGAGAAAGCGTAGGAGAGCATCAGCGCGTTGTTGAGGGCAAAACGCATTGTCGGAAGACTGCCGCGAATGGCAACCTTGCAGTCGGTAAACTGCGGAGATGTCTGAAGCAGGGCACACGAAAATCCCGAAATGTCGCGCACCAGGAACTGATAGCCGCCGGAAGGAAGACGGTCCACGCGCGTCATGCCATTGCCTGTATCGACATCGCGGATAAGGCGGGCATCCTTTATCTCTTTAAGATTATCTACGATGGTCAGACACATCAGAGTATCAACATCGGCAGAAACAGTTTCGTTGCCAGCCTTAAATGGTATGAAAGACGGCAAGATGCTGTCAAGGAACATAGAGGGAGCTATGCCGAGAGCAGAAGCTGTTTCGAACTGCTCCGCAACATTGATTGAAACGATATGTCCACCCAAGAGATATTTCATCGAGAGAATGTAAACTGGCTTTTATCGGCTGCATTTATGGTGTAGCCCAGTTTCTTATAGTATTTTGCGTGTTTAAGGAATTTCTTGTCAAGACGCTTCAGGTCTGTGTCGAAGACGATTGCTCCGGTATATTTTTTCTCGCCGATGGAGGAGAGATAGTTCGCCAGCTGTTCTGAGAGTGCTGCTCGCTTCTGGAGGAAGTTCTTCTTGTTGAGAAGCATGGAGTCGAGCCGTTGTTCGTCAGTAAAATAGACTACAGAATCCACGGCAGAGAAACCGACACCGTAAAGGTATATGGTCTTGGCGCGATACTTTTCTTGAACTTGCCTTGGGGCTTTCTCTGGCTTGATGTTTGCTTTCTTTCCCTTTGCTGTTTTTGACCCTATGGTAGGGCTTACTCCAAATCCCTTTGGCGGCTGTTGCGCATCCATGGGAACCAGCGTGGCGGTAAGAAAGATGAGCACAAGGAGTGTTGTTAGTTTTCTCATTTTACGTTCTGCGGTTTTACGGATTTGTCTTATTCTTTCGCGGCTGTAATTAAGTAATTCGCCAATCTCCGACATGGTGAGTCTTTCTTTTCCCTCGATGCCATAGTAATGACATATTACGTTGCGTTCTCTGTCATTGAGCCTTTGCAGGCGTTGGTGCATATTCTCGTTGAGTTCTGCATTCTCTACAGCCTCGTTGGTATATGGTCTGCCAGCCGGCATCTTGTCGGATATCTCCTTCTTTATCTCCCCGCTGGGCATGATGCGCTCCATAGCCTTGCGGATATGGAATATTGCATAATGTGCAAATACTGGTTCCTTATCGGGATTCCATTTTCTGGCAGCAATTACGAGTGCCATGTTTCCCTCGCCAATGAAGTCATCGGCTGTCATGCCAGGACACTGCTGTGCATATTTGTATGCCAGCGTCTCG
>DJWZ01000053.1:0-19653 GCA_002449535.1 Prevotellaceae bacterium UBA7017
GGTGGCATAATGGCAAACAGTCTCTACAGGGCTGACTTCATCATGATGAACATGAAGATACAATGCAATGTCATCAGCGAAGCATACGCTCATGGAGTGAAGAAACTGCTTTTCCTTGGCAGCACCTGCATATACCCAAAAAATGCTCCACAGCCAATGTCAGAAGACTGCCTGCTGACAAGCCCTCTGGAATATACTAATGAGGAATATGCCATAGCAAAGATAGCAGGCCTTAAAATGTGTGAATCTTACAACCTGCAATATGGCACCAACTATATTGCTGTAATGCCGACAAACCTGTATGGTCCGCAGGATAACTTCCACCTGGAGAACTCGCACGTTATGCCTGCCATGATGAGAAAGATATATCTTGCAAAACTCATTCATGACGGCAACTGGGATGCCGTCGTCACAGACATGAACAAACGTCCTGTAGAGGGTGTTAATGGTGATGCTTCACATGAGGAGATAGAGGCTGTCTTAAAGAAATATGGCATCGAGAACAATAAGGTGACTCTCTGGGGAACAGGCACTCCTCTCAGGGAATTCCTATGGTCTGAGGATATGGCAGACGCTTCTGTACACTGCCTGCTGAACGTAGATTTCAAGGACATCATCGGAATAGAGAAATACTCTTCAGTACACTATGGTGTTTCTGCTGACGGACAGGTGGACAGGAACCACTCAGCAGGTCGTGGTGGTGCAATACCTTCTTTGGGAGAGATTCGCAACTGCCACATCAATGTAGGAACAGGAAAGGAACTCACCATTCGCGAACTTTCAGAGTTGGTTTGCAAGGCTGTAGGTTTTGAAGGAGAAGTAGCATTCGACAGCACAAAACCAGACGGAACGATGAGAAAGCTTATCTCTGTTGACAAACTGCATCGCTTAGGATGGACCCACAAGATTGAAATCGAAGATGGTGTGAAGATGCTTTTTGAATGGTACAAGAAGAGCCTAAGCGAAGAGTGAATAGTCAATGGTCAATGGTCAATAGTCAATTTTCAATGGTCAATTCTCAATATACTAAGGACATCGCAGAAGCTGTAAAGGTGATGCGTGCTGGTGGAGTAATCCTCTACCCTACTGATACGGTTTGGGGCATAGGTTGTGACGCAACAAATGCAGAGGCTGTTGCAAAGATTTATGCCATAAAAAAACGTGCAGAGTCGAAGGCTATGATATGTCTTGTAGATTCCGACAACCGCATTCAACGATATGTCAGGAATGTGCCAGAGGTTGCATGGGATGTTATGACAATGTCAGAAAAGCCAACTACCGTAATACTGGATGGAGCAGACGGACTGGCGAAAAACCTCATCGCAGAAGACGGCTCAATAGCGATGCGCATTACGCAAGAGCAATTTTCGAAAGAGCTTTGTTACAAGATGCAGAAGCCTATTGTCTCAACAAGTGCCAACATCAGCGGCGAACCAGCAGCGCAAAACTATTGCGACATATCAGAAGAGATAAGGAATGCCGTAGATTACATCTGCACCTCTCGTCGTCAGGAGCACCAGCCACATAAACCATCGTCAATAATCCGCATAAGACAGAATGGCGAATTTGAAATTATCAGATAGTATCCTCACCTGGAGGCAGAAACATTTCTCGGACAAGAAATTCATCCTTGTCCTTGCCTTCTTTGTAGGCATATTTGCTGCCTTTGCAGCTTTTGTGCTTCACTCTCTGATACACATAATACAAAATCTGCTTACCATCGAGATAGGAGCAAACCAGTACAACTGGATGTACCTAATACTTCCTGTCATAGGCATCTGGATTACTATGCTCTTTGTCCACTACATTGTACGAGACAACATCTCTCATGGTATCACCCGAATACTATATGCAATATCCTCAAAGCGCTCCCGTTTGAAGGCACATAACTGCTGGTCTTCTGTTGTAGCATCAGCAGTAACCATCGGCTTTGGTGGTTCTGTAGGTGCCGAGGCGCCTATTGTACTAACTGGTTCAGCAATAGCAAGTAATCTTGGACAGTTGTTCCGCATGAACAACAAGACCCTTATGCTACTGGTGGGATGTGGTGCGGCAGCAGCTATCGCCGGCATCTTTAAGGCACCGATAGCAGGACTTGTCTTTACCATCGAGGTGCTGATGATAGACCTTACTATGGCATCGATATCACCGATACTGATAGCCTCTGTCACAGCAACCTGCTTTACATATATCTTAGTGGGAGATGCAAAATTGTTTGACTTCACACTGGAAAACCCTTGGGTGGTAAATCGTGTACCTTCGAACATATTGTTGGGCATTGCCTGCGGATTAGTATCGCTTTACTTCATAAGGATGATGACTTTCTGCGAAGGGATATTCATAAAGATACACAATCGATACGTAAAGCTGATGCTTGGCGGCATAGTGCTTAGTTCCCTGTTGTTCCTCTTCCCTGCCCTTTATGGCGAAGGATATTCGTCAATAAACATATTGCTCAGTGGTGACGAAAACAACCTGCAACAGCTTACCACAAAGACATTCTTTGCTGGTGGGGGAACCTTGATGCTGTTGGCGTATGTAGGTTTCGTAATCCTGACGAAAGCCTTTGCAACAGCAAGTACGAACGGTGCAGGAGGATGTGGCGGTACATTCGCCCCATCGCTATTCATAGGAGCCTTCGTAGGATTCCTCTTTGGAAGCCTTTGGAACCTTTATGAACTGGGACCATTTTTCCCTGTAGAGAATGCCACACTATTGGGAATGGCAGGAGTAATGTCTGGTGTTATGCACGCTCCATTGACAGGTGTCTTTCTCATAGCAGAACTGACAGCAGGATATGACCTGTTTATGCCGCTGATGATAGTCAGTGTGTTTGCATACCTCACCATACTGATTTTTGAACCCCACTCCATATATGGAATGCGACTGGCAAGACAGGGAAAGCTGATAACCCACCATACAGACCACTCTGTACTTACCCTGATGACCCTCGACAGTGTCATCGACAGAGAGTATACGCCTGTAGAGCCTGACATGGAAATGGGAAAACTGGTGCATGCTCTGAGTAAGAGCTATAGCGAGGTGATACCTGTATTAGGACCTGCCAACAATCTGCTTGGAGAAATCAACATGAACAAGATAAGACACGTCATATTCCGCACAGAGCTGTATAACCACTTCAAGGTGTCGCAACTGATGCAGCAGCCAAAGACGAAGTTGAGGTTGGGCGACCCTATCGAAGAAGTGATGCAGGCATTCGACAAATACAATTCGCAGTATCTGCCTGTAATAGATGACGAAGGACAACTGTATGGATATGTATCAAGAACCCACCTGCTGACACAGTACCGCCAGATGGTGGCAGACATTTCAAACGAATAAATATGGCAAAGATAAATGTAAACATCGGGGCTTTGAGCCTCAAGAATCCTGTAATGACAGCCTCTGGCACATTTGGATTTGGTACAGAATTCTCGGATTTCGTACCTCTTGAAGAAATCGGAGGCATCATAGTAAAAGGCACGACCTTAGAGCCACGACAGGGAAATGACTATCCTCGAATGGCAGAAACTGCAAGCGGAATGCTTAACTGTGTAGGGTTGCAGAATAAAGGTGTAGATTATTTCTGCAAGAACATATACCCCGTCCTCTTCCCACAGGGAATAGAGGAAAAGAAAAAGCCTACCATCATTGTAAATGTATCCGGTTCCTCACCAGAAGACTATGCAGAATGTGCTGCCCGCATTGACGAACTGGAGAATGTGCCAGCCATAGAACTGAATATCTCCTGCCCTAACGTAAAACATGGAGGAATGGCATTTGGCACTACTTGCGCCGGAGCATCCAGCGTAGTAAAGGCTGTCAGGAAGGCTTACCACAAGACCCTTATAGTAAAGCTGTCGCCTAACGTAACAGACATCACAGAGATAGCACGAGCCGTAGAAGCAGAAGGTGCTGACAGTGTCTCGCTCATCAACACACTGATGGGAATGGCAATAGACATAGAGAAATATAATCCCGACAAGCCGTCAACACTAAAAGAACTTTCACTACTCTCAATAGGTACAGGAGGCCTGTCTGGTCCTTGTGTAAAACCTGTAGCACTGCGAATGGTATATCAGGTTTCAAAGAGTGTTAAGATACCAGTAGTAGGACTTGGTGGCATTATGTGCGCCAAAGATGCAATAGAATTTCTGATGGCAGGAGCAACAGCAATAGAAATCGGAACAGCAAACTTCATCGACCCCGCAGTAACAATAAAAGTTCGCGACGGCATCAACAAATGGTTGGATGAACACAATATCAACGACATACACGACATCATAGGAGTTCTGTGAAGCATATCATAAGGACGATAATATGGTTTGTCATTGCAGTATATGCAATTATCTTCATCGTACCTAAGATTCCTTGGGTACAGAAGACCATTGCAGAAAAGACCCAGACTTTATTGTCAGAAAAACTGGGTACAAAGGTAAGGATAGGCAATATCGACATACGCTTTCCTAACCGTATCATCATAGACAAGGTATATATCTATGATCAGGCAAAGAAAGAGATGTTGCGGACTGGTCGTATGGCAGCGACGATAGACCTGTTACCGCTTCTGGAAGACAAATACTCCATCAGTGCCGTACAGCTGTTTGGTACAAATGTGAATATTTATCACAAAGCCGACTCAACTCTGAACTGTCAATTCGTTATTGATTCCCTGAGTTCAAAAGAGAAATCATCAACGCCTCTCGACCTACACATCACATCTGTTATAATACGCAATGGAGCAATAAATTTTGACAGTATCGGAATAAACAAGCTTTCTTCCAATATTGTTCTCAATCGTCTTACTGACGATTCGTTGAACGTGACAATAAAGCGCACATCGTTCATCGACAATTCAGGAATGACAATAAAGGAGTTAAACGGAAATATCTGGGCTAACTTTACAAAATCGGATTTCACCATTCCTTATTGGCATTTAAAGCTGCCATCATCTGAAATAAATCTTGACAGGATTCATGTCAGCAGGAATGCCAACAAGAAATATGACTTTGATGGTTCGGTATATATTCCACAACTCTCCCTGAATGACCTCATACCAGTACTATCACGATATGGCATAAACATTCCGGACTTATTACAGACGATAAAGTTGGAAGGAAAGGTAAATATAGAGAAGACTCCTACATCGTTCCAAGCAACACTAAACTTTAATTCTAAAAATACAGACGAAATAGCCCTTAGTGCATCAGCAACCACAAAGGACAACAAACACAACGTGTTAATAAGCCGTTTTCACGTAAAGGAAAACATACTATCTGCAATAAACGATATCACCAAGCTGCCAAATGAAGTATTGAGGCTTGGCAACATAGATGCCAAGGGCCGTCTGACAGCAGAAGGTGACATTATGCGCCCCACGCAGATGACAATAGATGCTGATGCGCAGGCTTCAAGAATCGGTTCTGTAGATGTGAATGGTGCATACAAAAACGACTATCTGGAACTGAGTATCAAGACTCCTAATCTTAATCTTACAGAAATAACAAGGAAGAGTCTCGGTAACGTGATTTGTAACCTGAACATTGGTGCTGACATCATCCAGAAAGATGATATATATGATGTCAGAGCCATTAAAGTTGAAGGAAATATACCAGAAATTACAATCCAAGAAAGAACATACAGGAACATCTCCATAGACAGCAAATATGACAGAGGCAGCATCAAAGGATTATTTGCTATAAACGACCCTAAGGCAAGAACAAATATAGACATTGATGCTAGGATGAACAAACATAGCTTTCAAATTTATGTTCCAAAAGGAGGCAACAATGAAAATAAGAAAGTTACCGTCAAGGGTATAGATTTTTCCAACATACTGCCAGATATCCATAATCTGACAGCAGACATTACAGGCACCCATTTCGTAATGAAAAATGGTAAGGAAGTGGATGTTGACAACATACATATCTACAAGACTTCCCCCACTCGTGACAGTACCAAGCTGATAGTATCCACAGACTTTGCGCAGCTTGAGCTTTCAGGAGCAATAGATTTTCAAACCCTGCCCTACTCTATTGCCAACATTGTATCCCATCATCTTCCGTCTGCCCCTGGACTTCCTAAACAACACACAGTTAGCAACAACTACTTTATCGATGCACATATAAAGGACCTTCATACAGTAAAGCAGTTTGTTGACATACCACTGGAGATGACTCATCCGATAGATATAAACGGATATGTAAATGATAGAGAAGAACATATAAATCTTGCTATTGATGCTCCAATGCTAAAATACAATGACATAGAACTGACAGGAACACATATTTCAATATGGACTCCTGGGGATGGTATTCATGCAGCATTGGAAACCCTGCTAAATACGGCAGGCGGAAAAGTAAGTCTAAATACTGTCATGAAGGCTGCAGATGATAGGCTGCAAACAGAATTCTCATGGGACAACATGCGAAAAAATATTTTTCGTGGCAAACTGTCTATTTTGTCAGAATTTTATCCAACACTGGGAGGTGGCAAGGCAATGCAATCCAACATACCTATTTCACACTTTGAGGTTGGAGACACTCTGTGGAGCATAACATCAAAAGGTATTGAATACCATAATGGTAAACTTAGCATCAATAACTTGGTTGTTGGTAACGACAATCAGAACATAAACATCAACGGAATAGCATCAAAAGAAATAGAAGATTCGATGACTGTAAACCTGCATAATATAAATGTAAGGTATATTACCGACCTCATAGACTTCAATCCCAAATTCTTTGATGGCTATGCCTCAGGACAGGTTACTGCACATAGTGTCTTCAGCGATTTAGTGGCAAAGGGCCATCTTGACGTTGAGGGATTTCAGTTCAACCATGGGGATTTTGGTACCTTGCATGCAGATGCCAGCTATTCCAATCTTTCACGTTCGATTGACATTGATGCCGTTTGTCTTGACAAAGGTGATAGAAGAACAAAAATCGACGGCTTCATCTCGCCACAGGAAAGCACTATAGATTTAGCCATAAACACGCATAACACCCACTTGGGATTTCTCAATTCTTTCTGTAAATCATTCATGAAAAATGTTGATTTGCAAGCTAATGGAGATGTTCGCCTGCATGGAACATTCAGCGAACTGAATCTCACAGGACAACTGGTTACCGATGGAGACTTTTCTATCATAGCCAATGGATGTAGATATAATATGCCAAAAGACACTATCACATTAGGTATCAACAAAATATTGTTTGGGGAAATTCCCATTAAGGACAAAGATGGTAATATAGCACTACTCCATGGGGGAGTATATCACGACCACCTGAAGAGAATTTCTTACGACTTACAGATGCACACAGATCGATTCCTGGCATACGATTTCCCTGAACTTAAATCACAAGAATCCCCAGATGCTTCAAGTATTTATTGTGGCGTAGCATATATTGATGGAGATATAAGAATAAAGGGTAATGACAATGATGTTTCATTATATGGGGAGGTAAATGCCCAGAAGGGTTCGTTTATTACCTATAACAGCACCTCGTCAAATGCTATCACATCGAAGGATTTCATCAGTTGGCATAGCATGACCGACCTGGATTATCCTGCCAAAAGCCAGATTATCAAATCCTATGCAGGACAGACTGACGTAACGGGAAACATGAGATTTACATTCCTCGTAACAGTACATCCAGAAGTAAAACTCCATATTATGATGGATGCTGTCACAGGTGACTACATAGATTTTTATGGAGGAGGTAATTTACGCATCAGCTATTACAACAAGGGTGCTTTCGAGATATTCGGTAACTATGGCATAGATAACGGTACCTATCACATGACAATCCAGAATCTCCTGAGACGAGATTTTGAATTCACCAAAGGCAGTGTCATAAATTTTGGCGGTTCACCGAATCTGGCAAATCTAAATTTGCAAGCAAAATATCATCTCAACAGTGTACCACTTTCCGACCTTGGCATAGGTTCTTCCTTCAAGGCGAACAACGTTCCTGTCAATTGTTTGATGAATATTAGTGGTACACCGGATAAGCCATTGGTAGATTTCTCCCTTGACCTACCCTCGCTCTCGTCTGACGCAAAACAGATGGTCAGTTCACTGATTAATAGTGACGAGACTCTCAACCAACAGGTTCTGTATCTCCTTGCGATAGGACGATTCTACTCACAAAGCACCGCAGGCAATGCCACTCAAATGACTAACACCACCACAACAGGAACCAGTCAGACATCTCTTGCTATGCAAAGTTTCCTCAGCGGTACTTTGTCACAACAGCTTAATCAGGTAATAAATGGCGTCGTAAAGAACAACAACTGGTCTGTTGGTGCCAATGTGACACCAGGAACAGATGGTTTCAGCAATGCAGAATACGAAGGGCTCTTGAGCGGAAAAATGTTCAATAATCGACTAATCTTCAATGGACAGTTCGGTTATCGAGACAATATAATGAAGAATACCCAAAACTTCATAGGTGACTTCAGCTTGCAATATCTGCTCACTCCTAATGGCAATATATCATTGAAGGTATATAATCAAAGTAATGACCGGTACTTCACTCGCTCCTCACTCAACACACAAGGTATTGGTATCGTTTTCCAAAAAGAATTTGGTAAGTAAGGAGAAAAGTTATTAGTTGTTAGTTATTGACTTTATAAAGTTTCAAGACACAAAAAAAGGAATGCCTGAGGCATTCCTTATTTCTTTGCTTGCAAGCAACAATATTATTACTCAGCAACTGTTGTGTCAGCAACTGCTACTGTGTCAGCTGCTACTGTGTCAACTGCAGCTGTGTCAACTGTGTCAGCTGCTTCAGTGTTTGCTGTCTTGTTACCGCAAGATACCATTGTCATAGCAACCATGGCTACGAACATGAAAACTAATTTCTTCATTTTTTCTAAGCTTTAAATTAATTGTAAAACAATCTTGTTCATTAAAACGATTGCAAAGATAAGTACTTTTTTTATAACTTGCAAGGATTTTTCACTATTTTTTTCCCATTCTTTTGTAACATTTTTGCAACTTATTGTTTCCCAAATATTTATGTAGTGTGAATAAATGTTAAACTATTTTTGTGTCCGTGCACAAAGAGTATTTTTTACACTTTTTCGACATTTTTATTGCATATTTCATGCTTTTTTCTTATTTTTGCAAAAGTTTATGATTAACACACCGATATTTCAAGGCAAGAAGGCGGCATATTACACACTTGGTTGCAAGCTTAACTTCTCAGAGACATCCACATTTGGCAGGATGCTTGAAGAGTATGGTGTCAGACGAGCAAAGAAAGGTGAAACTGCAGACATTTGTATCATAAACACTTGTTCTGTTACAGAGACAGCAGACAGTAAATCACGTCAGCAAATCAGGAGAACAATAAAGAATCATCCTGGAGCTTTCGTTGTTGTTACCGGATGTTATGCACAGTTGAAACCTGAAGCTATAGTACAGATACCAGGTGTTGATTTGGTATTAGGAAGTAACGAAAAGGCAAAGCTCATACAATTTCTGTCTGATAAATATACAGAAAAAGAAGAAGGTGCTGAACCAGAAGCCGAATACAAGGTTACTCCACAGCCAAAAGAAATAACCTCTTTTCAACCATCATGTTCCAAAGGTGAGAGAACACGATATTGGCTTAAAGTGCAAGATGGCTGCAATTACTATTGCACCTATTGTACTATACCATATGCACGTGGAAACTCACGCAACCCAAGTATCGAGTCATTGGTAAAGCAGGCAGAGCAAGCAGCCAGTGAAGGAGGAAAGGAGATTGTGCTGACAGGTGTCAACATAGGAGACTTTGGCAGAACTACAGGAGAATCATTCCTCGACTTAGTAAAAGCACTCGACAAAGTAGAAGGCATAAGACGATACAGGATATCATCATTGGAGCCCGATTTGATTACAGACGAACTGATAAACTACTGCGCTCATAGCAGAGCCTTTATGCCACATTTCCATATTCCGCTCCAAAGCGGTAGCGATACTATATTGAAACTGATGCATCGTCACTATGACTCCGCATTATTCAAAGACAGAATACTACGCATAAAGGAAGCTATGCCTGATGCCTTTATAGGTGTTGATGTAATGGTAGGATGCAGAGGGGAAACACCAGAATGTTTTGAAGAAACATATAACCTGCTGAAGGAACTCCCTGTTTCACAATTGCATGTTTTTCCCTATAGCGAACGTCCTGGAACAACTGCCTTAAAGATACCATATATTGTACCTGAGAAAGACAAGCACGAAAGGTCACAGCGACTGTTGGAATTGTCCGACCAAAAGACGGAAGCATTTTACCTATTATATATAAATAAGGTGAGAGAGGTGCTATTTGAGAAGGCATCACGTGGAAAAGCCATGCACGGATTTACAGATAACTACATACGAGTAGTATTACCTCCATCCGATGCATCTGATACTTATGACAACGAAATAGTGAAAGTAAAAATAACGAACATAAATCATGACAGAGCAAGCACAACAGCTATCATTGTTTGACCAAGAAAGCATAAAACAAGAGAATACCGAGCAGGCAGAACTGACAGAACAGGCTAATATTCAAAGCAATCAACCCACAACGAAACCTCAGACTGACAATTCTCGCATCGCGATAGTAATTCTAAACTGGAATGGTGCCACCATGTTAGAGCATTATCTTCCAGATATCCTGAAGAATTCTGTAGGAGCAGAGGTTATTATTGCTGACAACGCCTCTACTGACGACTCTTTAAAGATGCTGAAAAGGGATTTCCCTGATGTAAGGATTATTCCTATGTCAAGAAACTGGGGATATGCTGGAGGATATAACCAGGCTTTCAAGGTTATAGAGACAACCAATGAAAGAGAAAACAAGAAATCACCTGAATACTACATTCTTCTGAATAGTGATGTCCGTGTAGAGGAAGGTTGGTTGCAACCTCTCGTTGAATATATGGATCAGCATCCTGAAGTAGCAGCTTGCCAACCCAAGATTCTCAGCGATGTCTTCCCTACCCGATTTGAATATGCAGGTGCCTCTGGTGGTTTCCTTGACAAATACGGATATCCATATTGCAGAGGCCGTATCTTCAACACCATAGAAACCGACGAGGGACAATACAATGACGTAAAGGAGATACTTTGGGCTTCTGGAGCATGTATGATGGTACGAAGTCAGGATTATTGGGATGCTGGAATGTTAGACCGTAAGTTCTTTGCGCATCAGGAAGAGATAGACTTCTGCTGGAGGCTGAACATCATGGGGAAAAAAGTTGTCTGCATCCCAAGCAGCAAGGTGTATCACCTTGGAGGTGGAACACTGCCAAAGGGAAATCCCCAAAAGACATATCTGAATTTCCGCAACAACCTCACGATGCTATACAAGAATCTTCCCGAAAAAGACCTTCTTCACGTCATGAGGGTAAGATTTTGGCTTGACTACATTGCAGCTATAAAAGAACTGCTGACAGGAAAATTCGGAGATTTCAAAGCCATCATAAAGGCCCGCAGGGATTTCTACAAATGGAAGGCAGACTTTGCTGCTATCCGCCGCCAGATACAAGCCCTAAGACAGACAAACGAAGACCAAAACATCTCTAATTTCAGTATTCTGAAGAAATACTATATATTCCGCAAACAAACCTATGACAAAATAAGCTAAGCAGCTTTGTGATGACCAATGAGGAATTCATAAAACAACACAGGAACGAGAATCCACTTTCTTTAGCATTGAAGAAAGTTCCAGAAGGTGTTGACCTGCAATGGTGTCTAAGGCAGATTGAGGGATATAGCATTGCAAAGAAAAAACTCCCCGAATGGGCAGGAAATGAAAACATCTGGTTTCCTCCCAAGCTTTCTATGGAACAATGTTCCAGTGAGGCTACGGCAAAATATAAGCAGACAATAGCAGAACGTCTCGGAAGCAAATTGCTGATAGACCTTACAGGTGGTTTTGGAATCGACTTCAGCTATATGGCAAAGAATATGGAGGCAGCCTATTATGTTGAGCAACAAGAGGCTTTATGCAATATAGCAAGCCACAATTTCCCAATGATGGGGCTTCTGAATACAAAGATTTCAAACACTACGTGCGAAGAATTCTGGAAACAATACACAGAGGATGCAGCAACAGCGAAGGCAAACAGGGAGAAATGCCTCATATATCTTGACCCTGCAAGGCGTAATGACCGAGGCGAAAAAGTAATCTCTATCAACGACTGCACACCAGATGTCACTTATCTCCAAGATAGTCTGCAGGAATACTCTGCATATATCATGTTGAAAGTCTCTCCTATGCTAGACATAGTTCAGGCACGCAGAATGTTGGGAAATATTGCTGAGATACATGTAGTGAGCGTCAAAGGAGAATGCAAAGAGCTGGTTTTCGTGATATCAAAGGAGACAGACAAGCAGCAATACTACTGTGTAAATCTTGAAACAAGGGACAAAACCTTCACCACACCCCTTTCTGCCACTTTGGAACAGGCAGATATAGCAAGTCCTACTGAGATAACGGAGGGTAGCTTTATCTTCGAACCCAATGCCAGCATCCTGAAAGCAGGAGTACAGAATGCCTTTGCAAAACAATATAATTTAAAAAAACTCCACCCGATGAGCAATCTATTCTTGGGAAACGAGCCTATAGAAGATGTACCGGCACGACAGTTTGTCATTGAACAAATGAGCGACTTTCAAAAGACGAACCTAAAGAGTTTCATGCAAGATATCAGACAGGCAAATCTGACAATAAGGAATTTTCCCTCTACAGTAGATGACCTGAAGAAACGCCTGAAGATAAAAGACGGAGGCAATATCTATCTCTTTGCCACTACCCTGTCAGATGACACACACGTTCTTATTCGTTGCAGAAAATATAATTGAAGAAGAAGAAATAAAAAAACAAATAAAAAAATGGATTTTTCATTTATCACTGAACAAATTCTCTCAACAGAGATTACAACCACTGGTGCCATCTTTAAGTTACTCCTGAGCCTTTGTCTTGGAGCCTTGGTTGGCTCTGAACGTCGTCACAAGGGTCAGGCAGCAGGCATGCGCACCTTTGCCCTCATCGCCATG
Source organism: Prevotellaceae bacterium UBA7017 (assembly GCA_002449535.1). Lineage (GTDB taxonomy): Bacteria > Bacteroidota > Bacteroidia > Bacteroidales > Bacteroidaceae > Prevotella. The sequence continues at coordinate 13,043 of DJWZ01000053.1, forward strand.
GGTGCCACCCTTGCTATGATAATTTCAATTTACATCCCACAGGAATATATGGGATTGAAAAACGGCGACCCTGGACGTATCGCTGCACAGGTGATATCAGGTATCGGCTTTCTTGGTGCTGGTGCCATAATCCAGATGAAAGGTTCTGTACGCGGACTAACAACAGCGGCAGGCATCTGGATGACAGCATGTCTGGGACTGGCTATCGGAGCAGGAATGTATATCATCTCTATTGTTTCCTGCATATTTATCATTGGTGTCCTAAAGCTGTTCGAATTTTTTGAGAAGAAGTTCCTGAAAGGTGCAGAGATGAAGATTATCCGTATTAAGGTGAATAATATTGTTGCAGACACGAAGCCCTATCGCGAGTGTATGAAAGAATATAGTGTTCATGTTTCCGATGAATTCCTGAGATATGACTACAACTGTAATGTCACCACCATTAACTATATGATAAGAAGCAACGATGCCACCAATTTCGTGGGGCTTTTTGCTTCTATCCACGAGATTGATGACATCGCATCACTTACCCTCACGAATGAGGTGAACAACTAAACAGCCTTAAAACTCATATCCAGTCCTTTTACAGAATGTGTCAGGGCACCGAATGATATGAAATCCACGCCAGCTTTGGCGTAAGGTATCATATTATCAAAGGTAATACCTCCTGACGATTCTGTTTCGCACTGATGGTTTACTATCTGTACCGCCTTTACGGTATCTTCTGGTGTAAAGTTATCAAACATTATGCGGTCAGGTTTCTCCAGGAGGGCTTCCTCCAGTTCCTTGAAGTTCCTGACCTCTATTTCTATCTTCAGATTCTTCCCATTCTTCTTGCAGTATTCTTTTGCGCGAGAGATGGCATTATGTATGCCACCGGCAAAATCCACGTGGTTGTCTTTCAGAAGAATCATGTCAAACAATCCTATGCGATGATTCGTACCGCCGCCTATCTTCACAGCCTCTTTCTCCAGCATACGCATTCCAGGGGTTGTTTTACGGGTGTCCAGTACGCGTGTCTTGGTACCTGCATCTATCAGTGCCTGCTGATATTTATGTGTCATAGTGGCTATACCACTCATGCGTTGCATAATATTCAGCATCAGACGTTCTGTCTGCAAGAGGCTCTGCACTTTACCAGTCACAACCATAGCAATATCGCCCACCTTGACAGGTGAGCCATCGCCAATGAGCACCTCCACCTGTAGTGTAGCGTCGAAACGGCGGAATACCTCCTTGGCAACTTCCACACCAGCCAGGATGCCATCCTCCTTTATGATAAGGCGGCTTTTACCCATGGCATCTGCCGGAATACAGCATAGGGTGGTATGATCACCGTCACCGATATCTTCAGCAAACGACAGGTCTATAAGCCTATCCGTCAATTCATCTACTGACAGCATAATACAGATTCTTTAGAAATAAACTCCCAGAGTTACACGAAAGCCCACACCTGAATAATCCTTGAAACTCTTGGTGCTGATGTCAAAGTACAATTCCGGCTCTACAGTCACATAGTGATTGAGGAAGTAAGCATAACCTATGTTAACGTTTGGTACGAAGTCGTTATATTTACTTCCCTGACGTGCATAGCGAGCTCCAGCACCAAGGTACAGTCCATTCTGAACGATGTAGTAACGAGCACCTGCACCAAGTTTGAATTCATTTGATGACTTCTGACGTATTCCCCACATAAATTCTCCAAGCAGCATCCAGTTGTCCTCGATGAAATAACCACCTCTTGCATTGATGTCAAAATTCCATTTGGTATTTGAGTTGTAATTCAAATTAAGACCAGAGAAACCAGCACCTGCATAGATTTTACCCTTTGCGAAAGGAGTGTCACTTGACTGTGCATTAGCGACCAGCGTCATAGCCAGCATGGCAATAGATACAATAAATTTCTTCATGATTTTGTTTGGTTTAATTATTTGTTACTATATTTATTATTATATTTGTATGACAGGTAAAACTTTCCATGATGCCAACGGAAGAAAGCTATTGTGAACACTAATGTCACAACCAGTCCTGCAAGGTACCCTATAGCTATATCAGCTCCGAGAGCCACTCTGCTCGATACTAAGAATGTGGTACAAATAAACGACATAAACATCGCTGGCAGAAGCGTTATGATATATAGTTTTTTCTTCAGAGCCAGATATACCGTTATACTCCATAGAGTGAATACACTAAGTGTCTGGTTTGCCCATCCAAAGTATTTCCATATTGTATTAAAGCTGTCCGGATTATCCATCTGCCATACCAGGAGCAGGAAGGAAACTAAGAATATCGGAATACTTATCGCCAATCGCTTTGCAATAGGCTTCTGGTCCATATTCAGGGCATCAGCAATAATCAGTCGGCAAGAGCGCAATGCTGTATCACCACTGGTTATAGGTGCTGCCACAACACCAAGTATAGCAAGTATGCCGCCTGCTACTCCCAGCCATCCTTTACATACCTCCATAACAACCTGCGGAGCGGTAAAGAACTGCGTCACAGTCTTTTCTGATTGTGCAAGGAATGCATCTGGGCATAGTTCGCGCCAGCCTTCGTAAAAGAAGAACCAGCTGCTGACTGTTGCCCATACCAAAGCAACTATACCTTCTGTTATCATCGAGCCATAGAATACAGGGCGTCCCAGATGTTCACTCTTCATACAACGTGCCATCAAAGGACTCTGCGTAGCATGGAAGCCGCTGATAGCACCACAGGCTATTGTGATGAACAATGCCGGTATAATAGGCTCTGCATTGGTAATACCAAGGCGTTCCTTGCCCATATCGTTCAAGCCGTCCCATATCTCTGGCAGTGCCGGCATTTTGACATAAAGCATTACAAGAAGAGCTACTGCCATAAATATCAGGGAGATGGCAAAGAGAGGATATATCTTACCAATTATCTTGTCAACAGGCATCAGCGTTGCGATAATATAATATACAAAGATTATTACTATCCAGAATACCAATGGACCAACGCCAATATCTACCGGTATCATGCCTGCAAGCAATGTAGCAGGGCTGAGTACAAAGACCGCACCTACCAGCATCAATAGCACTACAGCAAATACCAGCATCACCTTCCTGGCATTTTTTCCTATATACTGTCCTATTATTTCCGGAAGCGAGATCCCCCCCTTTCGCATGCTTATCATACCTGAGAGATAGTCATGCGTTGCACCGGCGAAGATACATCCCAACACTATCCACAGATAAGCTACCGGACCAAACCACATACCCATGATAGCACCAAAGATAGGACCTGTACCAGCAATATTCAGGAATTGTATCATAAAGACTTTCCATGCTGGTAATACTAAGTAGTCAACACCGTCAAACTTCCTTATTCCCGGTGTTTTGCGTTTGTCATTGGGTTCAAAAACTTTCTCAACGAATTTTCCGTATAAGAAATAACCTAATACTAAAGCTATGAGACTTATTGTAAATGTAATCATAATTTTTTATGTATACAAAACCTCCGCAAAATTACAACATTTTTTTGTAACAACCAAATTTTTTTGTACCTTTGCAGCTGTTATGCCAAAAATTATTTTATTTTTGTTTATTTATATAGGTATTAGTCTTTCAGCCATTGCCAATGAAACGAGGGCAGTATGGCTTACGACCATTGGCGGCATTGACTGGCCTCATTCCTACAGCAGTATTGAGCAGAAAGCTGAACTTACACATATCCTTGATGATTTGGCAGCCGCAGGAATCAATACTATCCTTCTGCAAACCCGTATTCGCGCTACAACTATTTTCCCTTCCAGCATGGAACCCTTCGATGGCTGTCTTACAGGTCATCCTGGCAAAACTCCCAGTTATGATGCCCTGCAATATGCCATTGAGGAGTGTCATCGTCGCGGTATGAAACTCCACGCATGGATAGTCACCATACCAATAGGGAAATGGAAGGGCGAGGGCTGCCGCAATCTGCGTTCTACACACCCCGAACTGGTAAAGAAAATCGGCGACGAGGGATTTCTGAACCCCGAAGCTTCTGGCACTGCTGACTATATAGCCGACTTCTGCAAGGAAGTGACAGAGAAATACGACATCGACGGCATCCACCTCGACTATATCCGATATCCTGATACATGGAAAAAGATACGCAATCGTGATGATGCCAGAGATAATATCACCCGCATTGTGGAGGCTGTCCATCGCGAAGTGAAGGCCCTGAAGCCTTGGGTGCAGCTGTCCTGTTCCCCAGTAGGAAAATATGCAGACACAAAGCGCCAGAGCAGCATCGGTTGGAATGCCCGCGATATAGTGTGCCAGGATGTGGCTCTGTGGATGCAGGAAGGACTTATGGATGCTATATATCCCATGATGTATTTCCGCAACCAGCATTTCTATCCCTTTGTAATAGATTGGAAAGAACGTTCCCATGGTCGTATAGTAGCCCCGGGACTTGGAGTATATATGCTCCATCGCAACGAACGCAACTGGGCACTCTCTGACATCACTCGTGAAATGTATATATTGCGTCAGAATGGCTTGGGAATCACCATGTTCCGTTCAAAGTTTCTTACTGATGACACTAAGGGCATTTATCAGTTCACAAAAGATTTCAACGCCCTGCCAGCATTGCCGTCTGCAATGTCGTGGTACGATGTCACGCCACCTGCTGCGCCAAAGAGTATAAAATATTCCGATGGCATGCTGTCGTGGGAGAAGGTTGGTGATGATGTGACATATAATGTTTACTGTTCCAAGACATCGCCTGTTGACATCCACAATCCCGAAAACCTCGTAATGGCTGATTTTAATGGAACAGCCATCCAGCTGCCTCCTTTAAAGTCGAAACATTACTTCACCGTAACCACCACAGACCGTTATGGCAATGAGTCACCCCTTCCTACGGTTACTCCCTCAAAAGCATCCAAAATGTCTGACCATCCAGAAGATATCAACACATTCCTTGATGGAGTCCCGTCTTCTCAAATGATACTTTTGCGCACCCTTCAGGGAACAGACATCTTCATGGGGTACAAGAACCAGCTCCCTACCCTCTCCCCAGGACACTATAAGGTGTTTTCACAAGGCAAAAAAATGAGAAATCGCCACCTTCTCGGGTGGGTAGAAGTACCTATGAAGTGAAAAAACACCCCGATTTGTTGCATATATCATAAAAAAAAACTAAATTTGCATCCAAAAACAAGGTCAAAGGTCAAGAAGTCAAAGGTCTAAGGCTTTAAACTTTAAACTTTCAACTATACACTATACACAAATGCCCAGTTTAAGATTTCAGGTTGTCAGCGATGCCTTTAAGAAGCATCCCCTTTATGTTCAGTCACCCAAAGAGCGTCCGTCAGAGTTCTTTGCCAAGTATGTTTTCAACAAGGCTAAGATGGCAAAATATCTTGACAAGGATACCTATGCCAAGATGCTCGATGTTATGGACAATGGTGCCCCTTTAGACCGTCCGACAGCCGACAAGGTTGCTGATGGCATGAAGAAATGGGCTATGGAACTTGGTGTCACACATTGCACCCACTGGTTCCAGCCTCTTACCGATACTACAGCAGAGAAACATGACGCCTTTGTTGAACACGATGGCAAGGGTGGTATGATAGAAGAATTCTCAGGCAAGTCCCTCGTCCAGCAGGAGCCTGATGCATCATCCTTTCCCTCTGGCGGCATCCGCTCTACCTTCGAGGCTCGTGGCTATTCTGCATGGGACCCTACCTCTCCAGTCTTCGTGGTAGGCGACACCCTGATGATACCTACTGTCTTCATCTCTTATACTGGTGAGGCACTCGACTACAAGACACCATTGCTGAAAGGTCTGCAGGCAATCAACAAGGCAGCAACAGCAGTAGCACAATATTTCAATCCAGAGGTGAAGAAGGTTATCACCAACCTTGGCTGGGAACAGGAATACTTCCTCATCGACGAAGGCCTCTATTCTGCCCGTCCTGACCTTCTGCTGACAGGACGCACATTGATGGGACACTCTTCAGCAAAAGACCAGCAGATGGATGACCATTATTTTGGAGCTATACCAGAGCGTGTTGCTGAATTCATGAAAGACCTTGAGATACAGGCTCTCGAACTGGGTATCCCTTGTAAGACACGCCATAACGAAGTAGCCCCAAACCAGTTTGAGTTGGCACCAATCTATGAAGAGTGCAACCTCGCTGTTGACCATAATATGCTTATTATGTCGCTGATGCAGAAGGTGGCTCGCAAGCACGGTTTCCGTTGCCTGCTCCACGAAAAGCCTTTCGACGGCATCAATGGTTCTGGAAAGCACAACAACTGGTCTCTCGCTACAGACACAGGCATCCTGCTCCACGGACCAGGTAAAGACGATTTGGGCAACCTGCGCTTTATCACCTTCGTAGTAGAAACCCTCATGGGTGTCTATAAGCACAATGGTCTTATGAAGGCATCCATCATGAGTGCCACCAATGCCCATCGCTTGGGAGGCAACGAGGCACCTCCAGTCATCATATCCTCATTCCTTGGACGACAGCTGACAGAAGTGCTCGACCATTTCGAGAACAGCACAGACGATACTATATACATCGCTGGCAAGGCAGGCTTGAAGCTCGACATCCCTTCTATACCGGAACTGCTTATCGACAATACCGACCGCAACCG
>DJWZ01000053.1:19706-21397 GCA_002449535.1 Prevotellaceae bacterium UBA7017
CGACCGCAACCGCACATCACCATTCGCCTTCACAGGAAATCGTTTTGAATTCCGTGCACCAGGCTCCGGGGCTAACTGTGCTGCTGCCATGATAACGCTTAATGCTGCCGTAGCAGAGGCGTTGGCAAACTTCAAGAAGCGCGTTGACACCCTCATTGCTACTGGCAAAGAGAAGACGTCAGCCATCATCGAGATACTACGTCAGGACATAAAGACCTGCAAGCCAATCCGTTTCGATGGCAACGGCTATTCAGAAGAATGGCAGCAGGAAGCAAAAGAACGTGGCTTGGATGTAGAGAAATCCTGTCCGCTTATCTTCGACAGATATACAGACCCGGAAACAATCCAGATGTTCGAGAGTCTCAATATCATGAATCGCAAGGAGCTGGCAGCCCGCAATGACATCAAGTGGGAGACATATACCAAGAAGGTACAGATAGAAGCTCGCATCTTTGGCGACCTCTCCATCAACCATATCATTCCGCAGGTAGTAGGCTACCAGACAAAACTGGCACAGAATGTGGCAGCCCTGAAGGCAGTACTCTCAGAAGAGCAGTTCCTTACTGTTGCCAAGTCAAACCTCGCCCTCATCAACGAGATTTCCGGACGTATAAAGGCAATCGAAGAAGGCTGCGAAGCCCTCACCAACGCCCGTCGGGTAGCCAATAAGATTACATCTATCCGCGAGAAGGCAATAGCCTATCACGATACGGTAGAACCCCTGATGCAACAGGTGCGCTATCACATTGACAAACTCGAAGAGAAAGTAGATGACGAAGTCTGGACACTCCCCAAATACCGCGAGATGTTGTTTATGAGATAAGTTATCTATAAAGTAGGAATTATATAAATACAAAACAAGGAATACCTTCGGGTATTCCTTGTTTTTTGATGGTTGCGGAGAGAGAGGGACGGAGACTTTTATACCGCAACATACCGTAACTCTCTGTTTTTATTAACCTTAAGAGCCGTTTAACTCTATTGTTGTTACACATTATTTCATATCATTCTGCCTGATTTTGGGTCTGATTTTGGGTAATCAATTATATCCAATGACCATCTGGCTAAACCAAGGAACACCTAAAAACACCTAGATTATATATATACAATCGTAGCGTCGCTAACACAAGTTGCATTTTTTTTGTAATTTTGTTGTCCAATTAAGAAACTATTTTCGAAAAGTCATGTACCATTTACATGAAGACAGAAAAAGGACATAGGATCTACATCCACAACACGAACTGCTCACTGGTTAAATCTAGTGGAACGAACCAACACACTCTCCGCCTAAGAGTGACTCATGGCAGCAATCGTATAGATCTCCGTACACGCATTCGCGTAGAGCCAAAACTGTGGGACAAGCGCAAACAAAGAGTTAAGAAAGGCTATAACGTCAATGGCTGTAGTTATAATGACGTAAACAGTACGATCAACACTTATATACAATTTGTTGATGACTATTTCCATGAGTGCGAGCTGATGAAGCGCGACCTAGTATTGACTGACCTGAGAGCAAAGTTTAACTATGCTTTTAAACAGACCAACGAACAACGTAGCAGTGAATTTTTCCTGCTATTCAACGATTTTATTAAAGAACAGGCTGGTGTTAAAGGATGGGGAAAGGACATGGTCGATGTATATACTCGACTAAGAGACAAGTTACAGAGATTCAATCCGGAGCTGACATTCCT
>DJWZ01000115.1:0-4764 GCA_002449535.1 Prevotellaceae bacterium UBA7017
TACGTGACCTGCAGCAAGGTCAACGACGTGGATATAGTCGCGGACACCTGTGCCATCAGGGGTGTCATAGTCGTTACCAAAGACACCCAGTTCCTTGCGCAAGCCGATTGCTGTCTGTGTGATGTAAGGCATCAGGTTGTTTGGAATGCCATTAGGATTCTCACCAATCAGTCCGCTCTTGTGGGCACCGATAGGGTTGAAGTAACGCAGTAATACAACATTCCATTCCTTGTCGGCTTTCTGAACGTCGCTCAGCACTTCTTCCAACATTGACTTTGTCTGTCCGTAAGGATTTGTGCAGTGTCCCTTTGGACATTCCTCTGTGATAGGTATGATAGCCGGGTCACCATATACTGTTGCACTTGATGAGAAGATGATGTTCTTGCATCCGTTGTTTCTCATAGTGTCAACGAGTACGAAGGTGGCATTCATGTTGTTTTCGTAATATTCCAAAGGCTTTGCAACGCTCTCACCAACAGCCTTCAGACCTGCAAAGTGTATAACAGCATCAATCTTGTATGTCTTGAATATTTTGTCCATTGCTTCGCGGTCACGCACGTCGGCTTTGATGAATGGCACTTCCTTGCCGATAATTTTTTCGACACGACGAACAGCCTCTTCTTTGGAATTTACCAAGTTGTCAACAATGACCACTTCGTGGCCAGCTTTGTCAAGTTCGATTGCGGTGTGGCTGCCAATGTAGCCTGCTCCGCCTGTTAAAAGAATTTTCATAGTTTTGTAGTAAATTATATCAGTGTTACTTTTAAATCGTTTTGCGCGCAAAATTAAAAAAAAAAACTTAAATGTACAAATATGTTCCTCAAAAAAACCGAAACTTATATTTTTTTTGCATATCTTTGCAGGCGCAACACAATTTTTGTACGGAAATTACAAATCAAAAATCATAAAATATGAAAAAATTTTTTTCTGCTATTTTTGTAGCATCAGTCATGACATTATGTGCTCATGCCAATCGTGTTGATTCTGTTTGGATAAAACCGGATATCAAGGATGGTGCACAGCATCTTCAGATTGCCTATTCTCATGACAAGAAACATTGGACCCATGTAGATTATACTATCTTCTCTTCCGATTATGGAGCATGGGGTAGTGAGAAGAAAATGTGGTATCCTAATATTTCCTTTGACGGAAAGCAGTTCAAGGCATATTTCATTCCTAACCTGAAGGCAAAAGAAATCGGGCGGACTATGTCTGATAACCTTGTGCTTTGGAAGCCGCAGGATTATGATTATATAGCAGACAAAGGCAAGTTTGACGAATTTGTGGCAAATGCAAAAGAAAACTGGCAGAAGCCTATCCGTGTACCATATTGTTATATAGAAAAACTCATTACTCGCAAGCGTATAGCTGACCAGAATGCTTCCTGGGAGAGTGAAAACTATGTGCGTACTGGAGCTGCGCTTTTTAAGGATGTGAAGGATGTAAAGGTGGAAATGAAGGTTGACTGGGATGATACAAAGGCTATCTCTCCAAACCTGATGGGCATTTTCTTTGAAGACATCAGTTATGCCGCTGATGGCGGACTATATGCAGAACTGGTGCAGAATCGTGATTTCGAGTATTCTGGTGCTGACCACAGAGGCTGGGATTCTAAGACCTCATGGAAGGTGGAAGGAGATGCTTCGCTTGATATTTCTACAACTAATCCTATTCATGCCAACAATGCCCACTACGCTGTTTTTGAGACAAGGTCTCTTGGAGCAAAACTTGTCAATGAAGGTTGGGATGGTATTGCTGTAAAGGCAAAGGCAAGGTACAACCTGTCGCTTTTCGTCAGAGGCGAAGGGCGTGTAAGGGTGTCATTGGTAAATGGTGACAAACAGCTTGCTTCTGTGGTTGTCTCTGCCTCTGATGAATGGAAGCATAAAAAGGCCGTCCTGGTATCTACCGCAGATGCTCCAAAGGCTTCTCTGGTATTGGAACCTCTGCAGCAGGGCACACTCGATTTGGACTTTATCTCCCTCTTCCCGCAAGATACATATAAAAGACGTGCCAATGGCTTGCGCAAGGATTTGGCAGAGGTGATAGCCGACCTCAAACCACGATTTGTCCGCTTCCCAGGAGGATGTGCTTCTCACGGAAACGGTATAAACAACATATATCACTGGCAGGCTACTGTTGGCGATTTGTGGGAGCGTCAAGGTGATTATAATATATGGAACTATCACCAGACGCGCGGACTTGGCTTCTATGAGTATTTCCAGTTCTGTGAAGATATAGGGGCAGAGCCTGTTCCTGTGCTTTCTGCTGGTGTACCTTGCCAGAATTCAAGTCGTGGCGGAGCGGAAGGCTATCGTCAGAATGGTCAACAGGGTGGTATTCCGTTCCTGAAGGACTTGGAGGGCAAGCCTTCACCATATAAATATATGGGTAAAGACCTTACAATGGAGAGCTATCTGCAAGAACTCCTCGACCTTATAGAGTGGGCAAATGGCGATGCAAAGAAGTCTCCTCTTGCAGCAATGCGTGCAAAGGCGGGACATCCAAAGCCCTTTAACCTGAAGTATCTCGGAATAGGAAATGAAGACCTACTTGGTGATACTTTCTTCGAGAGATATGATTTCCTGTCTAAGGGAGTAAAGGAAAAGCATCCTGAAATCACTGTCATTGGTACTGTTGGACCGTTCTGGGAAGGTTCCGACTATGAATATGGTTGGAAAGGTGCAAAGGAGAACAATGTGGAAATAGTGGATGAGCACTATTATAACACACCTGGATGGTATTTCCATCATCGCGATTTCTACGACAACTATGACCGCAAGGGTACAAAGGTGTATCTTGGAGAGTGGGCATCAAAAGGCAATCACGTTTCCAATGCTCTTATCGAGGCAGCTTATCTGACACATCTTGAAGAGAATGCCGATGTCGTTGTAATGTCTTCGTATGCTCCTCTGCTTGCAAAAGACGGACACTATTCCTGGACACCTGACATGATATTCTTCAATAATACGGAGATAAGACCGACAGCAAACTATTATGTTCAGCGTGCCTTTGGTCAGAATGGCGGCGATTCTTATGTGTGTTCTTCCTTGAAAGCCGACTATACACCGGTTGTTGAGGCAAAGGACAGAAACGGTCGCCCTCTTCCGAAGAGGTTTGTCCAGAACATTGAAAATCGTATAGACAAATCTGTGGTCATAGATTCCAAGACAGGTGATGTCATCATAAAGCTTGTGAGCCTTCTTCCTGAGGATGCTGCTGTAAATATCGCTCTTGGCAAGTCTTTCCCAAAGGCTGATATGACAGTATTGAAATCCGGTTACGATGCTATTTCAGGAATGCAGTCCCCGGATGCTATAAAAGAGTGGGAATCCATGAGTACAGAAAAAATCAAGGCAGATAATAATATTTCTATAACTTTGCCAGCCTATTCTATGGCAGTAATACGCTTGGGAAAGTAATATGGTGAGTTTTAACAAAAACCAAGAAAACCCCATTTCTGAGATAGGAACTCTATTGAGTTCTTAACGCTATCAGCAATAATCCTGCTTGTGTGCAAGCACCCAGACAGTCTTATCACTAATATCGTTACCCTTTCAGGGATTTCTATCTCATCATGGAAAAACCCTGCTTCGCAGAAAAAAACAATTTTTCACTCACAACTGTAAACGGTAAACAATAAACAATAAACTAATAGTGTTTCTTGCCACTCAGTTACAAAATTTGGTTTTTCAGGCCGGCGTTGAGCTCAGGCCGAGGTTATTTTCCTTTAGCAGTTCGTAGGCCGTAGGCCTGTTGTGAGGGTTGGGCTGACTGTCGGCAAACTTGTTTGCCAGCAGGCAGTACAAACCTTGCAACACTGGTGCTCAGCACCACGAACTGTGTAAAGGATGTTTTTGCGGTTTTTTTTTTTTCTAAAGCTCTGCGCGAAAACTAAACACAGAGTTTTGCGAAAGAACCATAATATATCCGCAAAAGGTTAAAAAATACTAAAAACGCGCCTCTGTAAAGGTGTGATTTCCTGTATGTCAGCATTTTTTTGTAATTTTGCGCCCGATTTAGTCTGTTATGGGCTCGAATAAGTGTATTTCGTGAGGAAATTCCGCCCAGCAGAGAAACTTGAAATTTCATTTAAAAGCAATGTACGCAATTGTAGAAATTCAGGGCCAGCAGTTCAAGGCAGAAGAAGGCAAGAAACTCTTCGTGCACCACATGAAGGATGCAAAGGAAGGCCAGGCTGTTGAGTTTGACAAGGTGTTGCTCGTTGACAACAACGGTACAGTAACAGTAGGCGCACCAACTGTAAATGGTGCAAAGGTAGTTTGTGAAGTGGTGAACCCACTCGTAAAGGGCGACAAGGTCATCGTATTCAAGATGAAGCGTCGTAAGGACGAGCGTAAGCGCAATGGTTTCCGTGCACAGTTCACTGAAGTAGTAATCAAGTCAGTAGTGGCTTAAAATCAAGGAGGACTAAGAAATGGCTCATAAGAAAGGTGTAGGTAGTTCTAAGAACGGACGCGAATCAGCGTCACAACGTCTTGGTATCAAGATCTTCGGTGGTCAGGCAGTTACTGCAGGCAACATCATCGTACGCCAGCGTGGTAACAAGCACTTCCCTGGTTCTGGTGTAGCACAGGGTAAGGATGATACACTGTATGCGCTCATCGACGGAACAGTAAACTTCCACAAAGGAAAGTTCTCAAAGAGCGTCGTATCTGTAATACCATTTGCAGAAGCATAAGAAAACTGCGACAAATTATTCCAAACAACATAGAGGGAGGCTCGCCAGAGTGCTCCCTCTTT
>DJWZ01000115.1:4909-9648 GCA_002449535.1 Prevotellaceae bacterium UBA7017
GAACTTGACGTACATACACATACAGTAATGTCTGGACATGCCTTCAGCAGTCTTACCGAAATGGTGAACGAGGCACAAGAGAAAGGCTTGAAGGTCTATGGCATCACAGAACATGCTCCGAATATCCCAGGTACGTGCAAACCTATCTATTTCTGGAATTATCATGTAGTACCGAGACAATATGGTGATATGAGGCTGTTGCTTGGGGCGGAACTGAATATCATGGATACGAAAGGCACCCTTGATGAGGATGATGACTACTATAAGCGCCTTGATATCCGTATTGCCGGCATACACAGACTTTGTTGGAAAGGTGGTACGAAGGAAGAGAATACTGACGGTCTTGTTAATGCCATTCGTAACCCCTGGACAGATATTATCTCACATCCTGGCGATGGTACGGCAGACTTGTTTTTCGAGCCTGTGGTACTGGCTGCAAAAGAAACAGGAACGTTGCTTGAGATAAACAATTCGAGCATGAACCCCAACAGGACGAAATGGCCAAAGGCACATCCTAATAATATCGAGATACTGAAATTGTGCAAGAAGTATGAAGTGCCAGTCATACTTGGCAGCGATGCCCATATACACTATGATATAGCCAACTACACATATCTCTATCCCTTGCTTCAGGAAGCCGACTTCCCAGAAGAATTGATAATGAACACCAATGCAGAGAAATTCCTGCAGTGGTTGGATAAACATCATGTGTGATTTGAGGAAAAGGGGAGTGAAAAGGGAGTGAAGAAAGGGAGTGAGAAGGGGAGTGGGAAGGGAGTAAATATAGTGATACTAAAATAAGGAGCATCCCCCAAAAGATGCTCCTTGTTTTTTGTTATGTAGGGTAAAAGCACAGCCTCCGTCGCATATATGTTGTTTATCCAGTACTATGTTTTTTATATTCTACCCCCATGGAGAGGGGGGGACGGGGAACTGTGCTTTTGTAGGCTTGTTAATATTCTTCGTCCTCGAATGTGCTCAATCTGGCTTCTCTGGACAGGACTGTGCCACCTGCGCCTGGCTTTATACTGCTCTGGCTTCTTTCGCCAGAGATGGTCTGTAACAGAGGGTTGTCAATCTTTATTTTTACAACCTCTGGCTTTTTATAGTTCTTTTTCATAGGTACTCGGTTTGATATTATTCAATGACGATTTTCTTTCCGTTCTTGATATACATTCCCTTTGCAGGATGTGTCACCTTCCTGCCCTGCATATCGTATATTGTGCCGTCTTCCGTGTTTCCGTTGCCGCTCTTTCCTGTCACGTCGCTGATGCCTGTCGGTTCGTCTTCTGTGAATACCATTCTGATAGAGCGTGCTTGGTTAACCATTGATGTCGGCAGCTGCAGGTATGCATGGTTGGCACTCATGGTCATCGCGCTTGTCACCTTGTAGAAGCCCAGACCGTTTTCGCCGTCAGAGAGATAGTAGTTGGTGTAGTCGCCGTCTGTAGGATTGATGGTGGTTTCCGCTACGTTGCCTTTGAGCATGTTTGAATAGTATGCGTATGAAGTAGAGAAAGGCACGGTATATGTACCTGGCTCACCCTTTACCATGATTCCCGTATATGCAGGCACGTCATAAACCCTTGTCAGCAATACCGCTCCGCTATTCTGGAAGAATCCGCTTGCTATGTAAGCCTTCAGCCCGCTTACCTCCGTGAAGTCGAGGTCGTGGTTGCAGCAGTATGTTCCCTCGCCAGCCTCGCTGATGGTGATAGTTGTTTCTCTAATTTCCTTTATGGTTAACTGGTTCCATCCTGCAGCGCTCTCATACAGTGATTTCGTACCTTCTGGAACGTACAATGTGGCAGTCAGTGGTTTATAATCTCCATTATCATAATATTGAAAAGCTCTTTCATTCACAGTGAATGGTTCCTCGATTTCAGAAATGATACTTGTAAGACCAGTACAGTCATAGAAGGCAGAACTGCCTATTGATGTCACGCTGTTGGGGATTGTTACAGAGGTAAGACCAGAACAGTAACGGAAAGCTTGATTTCCAATGGAGGTTACGCTGTTGGGGATTGTAATAGAGGTAAGCCCTGAACATCCGTCGAAAGTATAGTTTCCTATTGATGTAACGCTATTGGGAATATTCACCTCTGTAAGTGCAGAGCAGCCAGAGAAAGTTCCTATTGTTGATGTCACGCTGTTAGGAATGGTCACCGCAGTTAAATTGCTACAGCCTTCGAAAGCTCTGCCCCCTATTGATGTCACGCTGTTGGGGATATCAATGGAGGTAAGGCCTGAACAGCCAGAGAAAGTACAGCTTCCTATTGATGTCACGCTGTTGGGAATAGTCACAGATGTCAGACCAGAGCCACCATCGAAAGCATAGTTACCGATGGATGTCACGCTGTTGGGGATAGTCAGATTTGTTATCTCGCTACTATTCATATATAGATGATGCGCAAAATATAATGGATTGGCGTAGGAGTCTGAGAATCTAATCTTACACCATGACTCCAAGTCTGTAATATGAACCGATGTCAGCCCAGTACAGCCGTAGAAAGCCGAACTTCCGATTGATGTCTCGCTGTTGGGGATGATAGTGACAGAGGTAAGCCCAGAACAGCCAGAGAAGGCAGAACTGCCTATTGATGTAACGCTGTTGGGAATGTCAATGGAAGTAAGCCCAGAACAACCATAGAAGGCATGATCTCCTATTGATGTCACGTTGTTGGGGATGGTAATAGAGGTAAGCCCAGAACAATAAGCGAAAGCATAATTTTCAATCGATGTCACATTATTGGAAATTTCAACAGAGGTAAGACCAGAGCATCCATCGAAAGCATTTTCCCCTATAGATGTCACGCTGTTTGGGATAGTGACAGCGGTAAGACCTGAGCAGTCCAAGAAAGCTGCGTTACCAATTGATGTCACGCTGTTGGAGATTGTGACAGATGTAAGTTCAGAACAATTGCGGAAAGCATTTTGTCCTATCGTAGTAACATCATCTCCCAAAATATATTCCTTTATTTGGTTGCCAAAGATGATACTTATTGAAGAAGATGAATATGGATTAGATGCAATCGCATTGCTATTTAATGTGACATTTGTTAAGTTAGAACATTTTTCGAAGGCTCTTTCGTGAATGGATGTCACGCTATTGCCGATAGTAATAGACGTAAGAGCAGAACATTCTCTGAAAGCATAGAGTCCAATAGATGTTACGCTGTTGGGAATTTCTATAGATGTAAGGCTTGAACAATAATCGAAAGCATAATCTTCAATCGATGTCACATTATTGGAAATTTTAACAGAGGTAAGACCTGAGCAGTCCAAGAAAGCAGCACAACCAATAGATGTCACGCTGTTAGGTATAGTTATAGATGTCAAGCCTGAACAATTATCGAAAGCATACTGCCCAATGGATGTCACGCTGTTGGGAATCGTCACCGATGTCAGCCCGGAGCAGTATGCAAAAGTATCGTCTCCAATCGATGTCACGCTGTTAGGAATGATTACCGATGTCAGGCTTGAGCACGTATTGAAAGCGCTATTTCCGATTGATGTCACACTATTGGGAATGGTAATAGAGGTAAGATTAGAACTATTATAGAAGGCGTTACTTCCAATCGATGTCACGCTATAGGACACGTCGTTGTATGTTACAGTTTCGGGTATAATAACTGTACCAGTGTAAGTGTTTTTGGAACCCTTTGTTTCATAAGTAACCTCTGCCTCTTGTGTACTGGCATTCAGGTTGTAATAGATGCCGTCGATTTGTGCATCGTAGGCGCTTGCCATCAGCGGCAGCAGTGCCAGAAGAATTAGGGTAGTAAATTTTTTCATAGCTGAATTTTTCTAATGCCTACAGACACCCCAAAGTCGGCTGTTGTTGATTTTTTGTTGCTTGTTTACTCAGATACACAAAAAGGCGTAGGTATCTGTTCTTCTGCCCATCCTGGACTCACAGGCCTTCGCATTGCCCACATCACACAGGATAGACAACGCAGTTAGCCCACGCCAATACGGAACTATATATAAAAAGGTATATAGAAACGTATCACGTGACGCTTCGTTGTCATCTGTCTGCTGTGATGTCTGGAATTTGCGAAGTTCGTGAGTCACAACGACAGACGTCCGAAAACGTCTTTCTTAATGTATAAGACCGCCCGCTTCACCCCTGTGGGCTAACAAGCGACGGTGCAAAGGTAGGAATAAATTTTAAAACTAACAAGAAAATCAGGAAAAAATTAATTTAATGAGGAGTAAGGAGTTCCTCACCCCTCACTCCTCATTCCCTTTTTTAATCTGTTTCACATAGTAGTCTAGTCCGAATATTGAACCTGCGAGTAAGAAAGCCTGCGCCACATACATGAGTAGTCCGTTAGCCACGTCAGCTATGGTAAGCACTTGATACGCCACCATCATTATTGAAGATATTATCAAGCATACAGCGCAAGCATATTGTACTATGGAAAATCCTTTCTTCATTATATCAGCTGACTACCTCCTACACCGCCAGCAATGCCGGCAAGGATGCAATAAGCTATGCGGATAAGAATCGATTTTAAAGTACCATTCATGTTGTTTTATTGACCATTGACCGTCGAAGATTGAAATAAACAAAAACCTTTAAAAAACCTTTCGATGGCTTTCTGCTCTTTCAGAGCCTTATGTGCTAAGCGTTATGTCCTTGTCTTTAAGAGCAAACTCTTAAGCCAACGCCACACCTCTTATCACATCCACTTCGTGGCTACAAGCCCTCGGAAGAAAAACTCTAAGTTTGCAGC
>DJWZ01000098.1 GCA_002449535.1 Prevotellaceae bacterium UBA7017
TTTAATCATTAAAATTATTGTAACTTATTATGATTTACGACATTACAAAGCCAACGCCTCCCGAGATGCCAATTCTCGGCAAGGGCTTGGAGACCCAGAAGTTGTTGCTCTCACAGACGAGCAAAGACATGTTTCAGCCCGAACACCCCTTGCTTTACGCACCTTTGGGGTCGAAAATCTCGGGTGCAGAGTTCCAGTACCCAAGCGGCCAATGGCTCGAACCGTGCGGTCAGATCAGGCTTTTGTGCGCAGATTCGGGCAATAACAAGGGTCAGCATTCACTTCTGGTAGAGGCAATCATGCGAGAGGAACGCCACTCCGACTTGGAGGAAATCAAGAAGTACCTTGAATGGCAGAAAACCTACAAGGCTACAAACAAGCGCGACAAGCCTACCGAACAGGATCTGTGCATCCATGTTATGCCGAGTGATACGACGCGTGCCGGTTATCTGAAGGCGCAGATGGCTGCTGAGAAGCATGGCGGTTATACCACATTCATTGACCTGCCAGAGGCTGTTATGCTGGACAACCTGTGCGGCGGGCACAAGCAGATGACACAGATTCTCAGATTGATACATGACCGCCAGAGGTACCAGGCTTTGAGGGCTACTGTAGATGGCATCACGGGGTCGGCCATTTTGAGAACCAATATCTCGATGGCCTCGAATCCGACGGACATCAGGAAGTTCCTGAGGTATAACCTTCTTGACGGTACGCTGGGTAGGATAGCTTTCTCCTACAAGCCACGCAGCGAGAAGCGTGACCCTCGGATTCCGAAAATCGGACGCTTTGACGACAGCTTCTATCAGGAACTTGACAAGCGTCTGGCACCCCTTACCCTTTGTAAAGGCCGCTATGTCATTCCGCAGCTCAACAAGGTGTGCCAGAACCTCGCGGCTGAAATCTGCGAATATGCCGACCTGACCGACAACGACATCATGTGGGATATGGCAAAGAGAAGTATCGTGGCCAGTTTCAAGGCGGGCTGCGTCATGTGGGCGCTTAACAACATGACATGGACGCGTGCGATGGGCGACATGGTGGAATGGCTCACATGGCATGGAATATGGAGCGTATGGGCCGTGATGGGTGACATGCTGCAAAAAGACAGCGACATCGTATCCTCCGAGACCGGCAAGTCGGGACCTGCCAACATGCTGGACAGCATAGAGGGCGACTCATTCAACGAGCAGCAGCTGGATGCCCTGCGCCAACGGCTGGGAAAACCCACGGGTGCCGCCTCAAAGAAACAGCTGTCCGTATGGAGTGCAAGAGGCTTTATTACTTATTCTGCTCAGACGGGTCTCTATACAAAGACCGAGGCTTATCTTAAGAGGAACTCTTAGTTTCATAATTATCATGATGGATAAGTTTGAATTGCAAAGGCTGCGCGACCTTCCTATTGAGGGGGTCGCGGAGCGACTTGGACTACAGGTTACGCGACATAAGTGTCTGTGCCCGTTTCATGAGGATCATCATCCCTCGATGTCATTCAGCATCCGTAGGAATACGTACCGCTGCTTCGTCTGCGGCGAACACGGCGGCACGATAGACCTTGTGATGAAGTATCTGAGGAAGGACTTTCGCGAGGCGTGCGAATGGTTAGACCCTCTCCTAACCTCCCCAAGGGGAGGAAAATACCCGGACATGACTTCTCAAGGGGAAAGAGGTAGTTATTTTGGAGAGTTATCCTCCTCCCCCTTGGGGAGGTCGGGAGGGGGTTCTTTCGACGCATCGCGCTACGAACGCTTCTTCGAGCGCCCTTTCTTGAATGACGAGGCGCGGCGGTTTCTCTTCGATGAGCGCAAGCTGGACCCTCGCGTGGTGCGCTGGTGTCGCCTGACGTCGTGGAAGGACCGGCAGGGCACGCCGTGGTTGCAGATACCATATTATGATATGGAGGGCAAACTGATAGGGGTGCAGAATAGGAACCTTCATCCGACCCCACAAACAAACCTTCATCCTTCATCCATGAACCTTCATCCAAATAATGAACCCCGTTTCCGCTTTCCTGCGGGCTCCCGATGCGGCATCTATAACCTGCCGGTGTTGAATATGATGAAGCCGGGCGAAGAGCTGTGGATTACGGAAGGCTGCTCCGACTGCTGGGCAATGCTCTCCAGCGGCCACAAAGCAATAGCAATACCGTCAGCGACGTTGCTGTCCAAAGAGAACAAGGAACAACTGTCAACTGTCAGCTGTCAACTATCAATTAAACTAAATATGTTTCCTGATGCTGACGTTCCTGGCGAACGGCTGTTCCTGCAGCTGAAGGAGGTATTGCCCGACCTCGTGCGCCATCAGCTGCCCCCAGGGTGCAAGGATTATAGTGAGTACTATTTGAGAAAGACCCCCTCCCCACCGCAAAGCGGCACCCCTCCCCGAGAGGGAGGGATAGGAGTTAATTCCTAATTCTTACACCTAAAGGTATAAGCGGCAAAGCCGGTTACCTCATTCCTCATTCTTTAACGAGCCGTCGCTCGGGCTTTGCACGCTTGCTACTGAAAGGACGCAAGAATCTCGTCACGAGTGAGCCGTAACCTCGTCATGAGTGAGCCGTAATCTCACTGCCCACGAGCCGTAATCTCGTTAAAAATGGGGTGTTTTTTGTGCCCCCAAAACGGGGGTAAAAAAAGTTGAAAAAACATGAAAAAAAGGTGCCGAAAAACTTGTGTATTTCGAATAATTTTTGTACCTTTGCAAATGTAAGATGAGAATAAAAAACAAGCTTTTGTCTGCCTTCGGTTTGCACGAGCATTGTATCATAGAAAAATACTAAAAAAACACACATAAAGAAAGGCAGGAAACTCCTGACCTGGATAACGTTCAACTTAATAATTTAATATCATGAGTAAAATTCTGTATGAAGTTTACAAAAATGACATCAAGGACTCAGAGTCTGTGATGTACGGGAAGTACTACGCCCGTCTGAAGAGTATCGAAACTCTTAACATGCCAAAGCTCGCAAAACACATCTCAGGACATGGAAGTGTTTTTACAGAAGATGTGGTGGAAGGCGTCATGAAGAAGTTTAAGTCTTGTCTGCTGGAGATGCTGCTTGAGAGCAAGAAGGTGAAGGTGGCTGGTCTCGGCACTTTCTACCTGACCTGCGAGTGCCAGAAGGGTGGCGCTGACAAGGAAGAGGATTTCAACGTGAAGGAGCACCTGAAGGCGCTGCACATTCGCTTCTTGCCTGACCAGACTGCTGAGGACAACCTCTCAAGCCGTGAGTTCATCAAGAAGGCAGAGTTCGTCAACATCAAGAACCTCATGTCGGGCAACACCGAGGCTGAAGGTTCAAACGAAGACGAAGACGAAGAGCCTGGCGGCACGGGTAACGAAAACAATAACCCCGGGACAGGCACAGGCACTACGACTCCGGACAATCCGGGCACTACGACACCGGACAATCCGGGCACTGGCAGCGGCGGAACCGGTGATGAAGGCTAAGAGCCCCTCCCTCCCGATGGATGGGGTGGGGGCGCTACAGCGTTATTCCGACGGTGGCTTTCATGTTCCATTGGAATACCTTGAAGGAAGTGCCTTCAAAGTAGGAGCGTAGGTAGTGGGCTTGCGCAAAGAAGCTGAAGACGAAAAGTTTATACCTATATGCGGCGGCAAGGCGGGCATTGACATTGAGTGCCACCTTGCCGTTTTCTGAATGTTCGTCGTCGGACGTTATCGTAACACCGTTTATTTCCCTCCGGTCAGCATCCTTATACTGGTAAGCCCAGTTGTACTTATAGAGTTTTGAACTGCTGAAGAATGTCACCACCGGCATCGCCATCATGTTTATCACGAGTCCCGGTGTGGGCACCCAGTTGTAGGTGTAGCCGCCGCCGGCGCTGAGCTGGTTCATCTTTACCTTGCCGATGTGGTTGGCTTCTACGAGGAGCCCGATGTTGTCGGGAGAGGAGTAGTCGCACTTCTGGTAGTTGAACATCAGACCAGCGATGAACGAACCGGCAGAGCGCAGCTGAACCGTGGAGAGGTCGTAGGTGGCAGAGGGGGAGAACTTCTTCTGGTTAAAAATCCAGTACCCGTCGAATACGAACGACTCTATCTTGTAGCCATAGTCGTGGCTCTCTACCAGCTCCTGGTACGACATGCCCTTCTCTGCCCACCCCTTCAGCTTGTGGTCGGTAGAGGAGCGTATCCACCTGACGTTGATGCTATATCTTGGCGCAGCCATGTTCAGTGCCAGATTGGTGCTGTTCCGTCCCGTCTTTAGGTAGGAGAATCCGAAGCCGTAGCCCATGTATCCCACCCAGACGCCGGAGGATGCCGACACCGGCGGGCGCACCTCCAGGTCGAAGCTCCACGACTTGTTGCCTTCAGAGGCAGTGTTCCTCACATCGACATTCATCTTATCGACGTCGGCAGTCAGCGATACGCGCCACTTGCGCTTGGGAAGGGCTATGTAGGAGGGGTCGGTGCCCTTGACGCCCGAAGAGTCGAGATAGTTCTTCAGCGTGCCCATGACGAAGTCCTTGGTGACATCATAGGTCTTCTGTGCCATTGACCTGATGGCTTTGCCCCCGTCCCTTTGACCGTTGGCAGAAATGCTGTCGGCATCACCCTCGTTGCCCGCAGCAAACATGCTGCAAGAGAATAACATAGTCAGAAAAAGAAATATGGTCTTCATAATATATTCACTCCCTTCTCACTCCTTTCTCACTCCCCTTAAAAAAACTTCTGCCGCAAAAATATAAAAAAGAAATCAATCTCACAAATAAAACGTTTTTTATTTGCATTTCTCATAACTTAATCGTACCTTTGCGGTCAAAATTCAAACAACATAAATTCATAATTATCATGGCAATAGTAAAACCATTCAAGGGCATCCGCCCCCCGAAAGAGTTAGTAGAAGAAGTAGAGTCACGCCCATACGACGTGCTGGATTCCGAAGAGGCGCGTGCAGAGGCAGGCGATAACGAGAAGTCGTTGTACCATATCATCAAGCCTGAGATAAACTTTGCCCCCGGCACGAGCGAATATGACCCGAAGGTGTATGAGGAGGCAGCACGCCAGTTTAAGAAATTCCAGGACAAGGGATGGCTTGTGCAAGACGATAAGGAACAGTATTATATCTACGCCCAGACCTCTTCGCTGCCTGCAAACGGCGGAAAGGAAAAGACACAGTACGGACTGGTGGTAGGTGCATACTCCGGCGACTATGAGAAGGGCGTCATAAAGAAGCATGAGCTGACGCGCCGCGACAAGGAGGAGGACAGAATGAAGCACGTCCGCGTGAACAATGCCAACATAGAGCCGGTATTCTTTGCCTATCCTGACAACGAGACTCTCGACAAGCTGATAATGAGATATGCCGCAGGGGAGCCGGAATATGACTTCATAGCCCCCATCGACGGCTTCCGCCACAGGCTGTGGATAGTGTCTGACGACAAGGACATCGCCACCATTACGGAGGAATTTGCCAAGATGCCAGCCCTCTACATCGCTGACGGACACCATCGCTCGGCGGCTGCGGCACTCGTGGGAACAGAGAAGGCTAAGCAGAATCCCAACCACAAGGGCGACGAGGAATATAACTACTTCATGGCTGTTGCTTTCCAGGCAAGCCAGCTGACCGTGCTGGACTATAACCGCGTGGTGAAAGACCTGAACGGCAACACCTCAGAGGAATTCCTTGAGAAACTCCAGAAGAACTTTATTGTAGAGAAAAAGGGCACGGAAGAATATCGCCCGCAGCATGCTCACCAGTTCTCGATGTATCTCGACGGAGAATGGTACAGCCTCGATGCCAAGCCCGGCACGTTTGACGACAACGACCCGATAGGAGTGCTCGACGTAGATATCTCTTCAAGACTCATACTGCAGGACATCCTGGAAATTGGCGACCTGCGTTCAAGCCAGCGCATAGACTTCGTAGGAGGACTGCGCGGACTGGGAGAGCTGAAGAGACGCGTTGACTCTGGCGAAATGCGCATGGCACTGGCTCTGTACCCTGTCTCCATGAAGCAGATAATGGACATTGCCGACTCAGGAAACATCATGCCTCCAAAGGCTACATGGTTTGAGCCGAAACTGCGCTCAGGACTCATTATCCACAAGTTAGAATAACGAGAAGTTGATGGCTCGAAGGTCAAAGGTCAAAGGCATTTCTCTTACCTCTCACCTCTTACCTCTCACCACTTACCTCTAAAAACTCGTGAACAGGCAAATTCTGCAACTGGCAATACCCTCGATAATCTCCAACATTACGGTACCGCTGCTGGGGTTTGTCGATGTTGCCATAACGGGTCACATGGGTGATGCCCACTATATGGCGGCAATCGCTGTCGGCTCGATGCTGTTTAATATAATGTACTGGATGTTCTCCTTCCTGCGCTTTGGCACAGGAGGGATGACAGCCCAGACATACGGACAGAAGAACGACGAGGAATGTGCCCTGTTGCTGTTCCGTTCGCAGATAACCTCCTTTGCCGTCGCCCTGGGGCTTTTCGTATTGCAGGTGCCGCTGTTCGCACTTGCCATGTGGGTGATAGAGCCGGCAGCCAATCTGATAAACATAATACGCAGCTACTATGGCATCTGCATCTTCGGAACCTTTCCGTCGTTGGCACTCTATGCCTTCACGGGGTGGTTTGTAGGGATGCAGAATACGAGGTTCCCGATGGTGATATCCATAACGCAGAATATCATCAATATATGCCTCAGTTACGTATTGGTATTCTTCCTTGACATGAAGATAGCAGGTGTCGCCTATGGCACGCTGATAGCACAATGGTGCGGGGCGATGATGGCTGTCGCGCTGATAGCATGGAAGTATGGCGGAATGTTCAGAGCCCTCGCCAATCTTAGGGCAAAGGTGTTCAGGGTGGAGGCTTTCAAACGCTTCTTCATGGTAAACCAGACCATCTTCCTACGAACAATATTCCTCATAGCAGTAAACCTCTACTTCATAGCAGTCGGTGCAAAGGGCGGGGCGGTGATATTGGCTGTCAATGCCATGCTGATGCAGTTCTTTATATTCTATACCTATGTGATGGACGGTTTCGCCTTTGCGGCAGAAGCACTCTGCGGAAGGTACTACGGAGCTAAGGACAAGGGAAATTTCAGCCTTGCCATGAAAGGGGTATGGATATGGGGACTGATACTGACAACGGCATATACCATATTCTATGTCATGGGGAACGACCTCATGGTGTCGTTGATGACAAACGATATCATTATACGGTTTGCCTCAAGACCATACATGCCCTGGGTGGTGGCGATACCTTTCTGCGGACTTGCCGCCTTCGTATGGGATGGGGTGTTCGTCGGAATAACAAATATAAAAGGTATGCTGCTGGGCACCTTCGTGGGAGCGTTGGCATTCTTTGCAATATTAAGCTTCCCATATCCCTTCGAGATAATGACAGAGACACGGAACCATATACTGTGGTGTGCCTTTGACGCTTACCTGATAATGAGAGGAGTGACGCAGACAGTAGTGTGGAAAATCAGACCATTGACCATTGACTATTGACCATTGACTATTGACTATTGACTATTGACCTTAGACTTTATAAAAAAATGGATGAGAAAGACAGAAAATTCATGCGTCAGGCAATAGACCTGAGCATAGAGAACGTGAGAAACGGCGGTGGGCCGTTCGGGGCAGTGATAGTACGTGGCGACGAGGTGATAGCAACAGGCGTGAACAATGTCGTGCCCCATTGCGACCCTACTGCACATGCAGAGGTGAGTGCCATAAGGAAGGCTTGCCAGAAGGTGAACAACTTCAAGCTGGAGGGATGTAGCATATACACTTCCTGCGAGCCTTGCCCCATGTGCCTCAGTGCCATATACTGGGCAGGAATAGAACGTATATATTATGGTAATACAAAGCAGGATGCAGAGGAGATAAACTTCAGTGACAAATTTATATACGACGAAATAGAACGCCCCGTCTCTGAACGCCATATCCCTGCTACGATGCTGATGAGGGACGAGGCACAGGAAGCCTTCGAAGCATGGAAAAACAAAGAGGATAAGACGGAATATTGAGGGTGGTTGAGAGTTGATAGCTGAAAGTTTAGAGTGAAAAGTTAATAGCAAAGAGTTATTTTTTTCCGTTTTCGTTTTCGTTTTCGTTTTTTTTTTCGTACCTTTGCACACGAATTTAAGGATTATCACAGAGCGTGAAGATTAAGGATGTCATTAGTACCCTTGAGCAGTTTGCGCCTTTGCCACTACAGGAAAGCTATGATAATGCAGGCCTGCAGATTGGATTGACAGAGGCGGATGTTTCAGGGGTCTTGTTGTGTTTAGATGTCACTGAGGCAATAGTCCGGGAGGCAATCGACAAAGGGTGTAACATGATAGTGTCACACCATCCGTTGTTGTTTCATGGACTAAAGCAGATTGGTGACCAAGACTATGTGCAGAGGGCTGCCATAATGGCGATAAAGAATGATATTGCCATAGTATCAATGCATACCAACCTCGACAATGTAGAGGGAGGGGTGAACAGCGAGATAGCACGCCGTCTGGGAGCAGAGGGGAAGGTTACTGAAGGGCTGTTCGTGGGAGAGCTAAAGCAACCCCTGTCAGCAAAAGAATATATAGAAAAGGTAAAGGCGACATTCAACGCAGATGTGGTGATGACAAATGGCTTGTTGGAACGTCCGATAAAACGCATGGCAATATGCGGCGGGGCAGGAGCCTTCATGTTAGAGAGAGCAATAGAGGAGGGGGCTGATGCCTTCTTGACGGGAGAAATGAAGTATAATGACTATTTTGACCACAAGGAGATACAGATAACAGTAATAGGTCACTATGAGAGTGAACAGTTTACCAAAGAACTCCTGAAAGACATCATCGACAAAGGATGCCCGGGAATAAGGACTATTGTTACAGAAAATAATACTAATCCAATAAAATATTTTTAAAAGATCATGGCAAGAAAAGATCCAAAAGACATGACCGTAGAAGAGAAGCTGAAGACTCTCTTCCAGTTGCAGACAACTCTCTCACACATTGACGAGAAGCGTGCAGTACGTGGCGAACTTCCTCTTGAGGTGGAAGACCTTGAGAATGAATTGGAGGGACTTAGTGTACGCATGGAGAAGCTTAACAAGGAAATAAAGGACCTGAAGGAGGCTATCTCAAAGCGCAGTGCTGACATAGAGCAGGCAAAGCTTTCTGTAGAGCGTTACAAAGACCAACTGAATGAGGTGAAGAATAATCGTGAATATGACACCCTCACTAAGGAAATAGAATTCCAGCAGCTGGAGATAGAACTCTGTGCCAAGAAAATCCGTGAGGCAGAAATGCGCATTCAGGATCGTCAGGCTGACAAAGAAAAGGTGGAGATGCTCATAGAAGACCGTGAGCGTGACCTCGATGACAAGAGAAGTGAACTGGACGAGATTATGCTTGAAACTCGTGAAGAGGAAGACTTGCTGAAGATTAAGGCAAAGGACCTTGAGTTGAAGATTGAAACTCGTCTGCTGCAGAGTTTTAAGAGAATCAGGAAGAATGCCCGTAATGGCTTGGGTATCGTATATGTAAACCGTGATGCATGCGGTGGCTGCTTCAACAAGATTCCGCCACAGCGTCAGTTGGATGTGAAGATGCACAAGAAGATTATTGTTTGCGAACATTGCGGACGTATTCTCATCGACCCGGAATTGGCTGGTGTAAAACTGGAGAAACCAGAAGAGAAAACAAAGCGTCGCCGCACTACTACCCGCAGAAAAAAGACAGACGAAGAGTAAACAAAATTCACACCCATGAGATACAGGCTACCTGCTGAATGGGAACCCCAGAGCCTGGTGATGCTTACATGGCCTCACCAGGGTACTGACTGGGCACCATATTTGGAAGACATCACAAGGACGTACGTGGAAATGGCGGATGCTATAACACAATATGAAAAACTCCTTGTGGTGACACCAAATCCGGTGGAAGTAGGAGCAACCCTAAGCAGACATCTCAGCAGCGAGCAGATGGCACAGGTAGTCATCAGCTACTGTAAGACAAATGATACATGGGCACGTGATCATGGACCGATTACTCTTATAGGAACCGATAATGACGGGCAGGAGAAACTGTTGTGCCTGGACTTTCGGTTTAACGGGTGGGGAGAGAAATTTCCTGCTGACCTGGATAACAAAATAACAAGGCAGGTCTTCAGGGAACTCCTTGATGACGAGATATTGAGAGGAGAAATAGGAAGTGGCAATGATGACTTCGTACTTGAAGGCGGCTCTATAGAGAGTGATGGCAAGGGAACTGTTTTCACAACAGAGTGTTGCCTGATGGCTCCCAATCGTAACCAGCCGCTGACAAAGGAAGAAGTGGAACAGGAACTGTTGCTGAGGCTGAAGGCAAAACGCATAGTATGGCTGCAGCATGGGGCATTGGAAGGAGATGATACGGACGGACATATCGACACAACTGTCCGCATAGCACCAGAGGATATAATACTGTTCAGCTTTCCTGCAGACAGAAAGGAGTTGGAAAGACTTAGAACCATTGACGGCAAGGAATATCGACTGATGGAATTGCCGTTGCCAAAGGTGGAATATGAAGGTGAGAATCTGCCTGCCACATATGCTAACTTCCTCATCATCAATGGGGCTGTAATAGTGCCGACATATAATATTCCTGAAATGGATAGACAGGCTTGTGAAATAATACAGACAGCTTTTCCAGACAGAAAAATAATAGCAATCGACGCCACAGCAATAGTGCGACAGCACGGATCGATACATTGCTGCACAATGCAGGTTCCAAAAATAAAAGAATAATTAAAAACCAAAAACAAATGAAGCGGTTGAAGATAGGAGTGCTACAGCAGCATAATACAGCAGATGCCACAGAAAACAAGGCACGTCTTGCTGAAGGCATAAAGGCGCTTGCAGAAAAAGGAGCGCAGCTGATAGTATTGCAGGAATTGCATAATACCTTGTATTTCTGCCAGACAGAGGATGTGAGAAATTTCGACCTCGCAGAAACAATACCTGGACCATCAACCGAATTTTTTTGTGCATTAGCAAAGCAACTGAATGTCGTGATAGTAATCTCGCTGTTTGAGAAACGTGCTGTGGGATTATATCACAATACAGCTGTTGTCCTGGAGAAAGACGGAAGCATAGCAGGAACATATAGAAAAATGCATATTCCAGATGATCCTGCATATTATGAGAAATTCTACTTCACACCAGGTGACTTAGGCTTCCAGCCAATTCAGACATCTGTCGGAACATTGGGCGTTATGGTTTGTTGGGACCAATGGTATCCGGAAGCAGCACGCCTGATGGCACTCGCAGGAGCAGAGATATTGATTTATCCTACTGCCATAGGATATTCTGATGAAGATGACGAAGCAGAACAGCAGCGCCAACGCGAGGCATGGACAACAGTACAGAGAGGGCATGCTGTAGCAAATGGGCTCCCAGTAGTTGCTGTCAACAGAGTGGGGAGAGAAGATACTATCAGCTTTTGGGGCTCAAGCTTTGTTGCTGGTCCGCAGGGAGAGATACTTTATCGGGCGTCAGAAAAGGATGAAGAGAGCGCTGTAATAGAAATAGACCTCGGACATTCTGAAAATGTAAGACGCTGGTGGCCTTTCCTAAGGGATAGGAGAATAGAGAATTATAACGACTTGACAAGACGTTTTTTGAAATAAAAAAAGTATAATGGCGAAAAAATCCTCTTCTGAAGAATTCAAGAATATAATGACCCATCTAAAGACAGGTGAAAGAAAACCTGTATATCTTTTGATGGGTGGAGAAAGCTATTATATTGACAAGATATATGAATATATAGCAACAAAAACCCTGAGCGAGGAAGAACGTGACTTCAACCAGATTGTGATGTATGGTTCAGAGGTGACGGCTCAACAGGTGATGGACCAGGCAAGACGATATCCTATGATGGCAGAGAAGCAGGTTGTCATAGTACGTGAAGCACAGGGAATGAAAGACCTGGATCAGCTGGAGCGCTATATGGATAAGCCTGTTCCTACAACAGTACTTGTTATATGTTACATGGGAGGCACCATTGATGCTCGAAAGAAAATGCCAGCCAAAGCAGCAGCCATTGGTACTGTATTCGTCAGTGAATCTCCACAATACGACAAAGACATTATAGCATTCATCAATGACTATGTGAAGAATAAGAATGCTACTATAGAAGATAGTGCAGCACAGGTTGTGGCTGCACATATAGGTGGCGACCTGAAAAGATTGACATCTGAAATAGATAAGGTATTCATCGGAATAGGAGAGGATAGAAAGATAACCCTTGATACCATTGAACAGAAAATTGGCATCAGCAAGAGATATAACGTTTTTGAAATGCGAGAGGCTCTTATCAGAAGAGATGCACTGAAGGCTCATAGCATAGCAAAATATTTTGATGCCAATCCTAAGGAGGGTGGACTTTTTGCACTACTGCCACAAATTTTTTCTTTCTTTCAAAATCTCATGCTTTGTTACTATGTTCCGAAACCTTGTACCGAAAATGCCATAATGGCACAACTGGGACTAAAGAATACATATGCAACTCGTAACTATGTAACAGCTATGAGAAACTTCTCAGCCAGAAAAACTTTGCAGATCATTTCCAAGATTAGAGAGGTAGATGCAAGGTCAAAAGGCTTAGATAATGTAAATACTACTCCTGGGGACTTGTTAAAGGAGCTGGTAACATTCATTGTGAGTTAATTTTGAGGTGATTTTAGTGCGTTTTCTGTCTAAAACGCATCGGGAGGAGAGGGGCATTTTTCGCCCTTTTTCTATTGTTTTTGTGGGGGTTAGGTGTATTCTTAGCGTCTGAGAATCGCATTTTTTCAACTTTTTTACCAACCGTGAAGGTAAATAAAATTCTCGTGATTTTCCAGAAAATGCAAATGATAATTTACAATACAAAATCAACAAGTCACAATTCTAAATCAACAAAACAAGATGTAAGAGCGCATGCAAGTCGTAATTTACAAAACGAAATCACTTACAATACAAAATCAAATACAATATCCATGCATGTAATAATAACCATCATAAAACGCTAAAAATGAGATACATATATAATTTTCCCGTAATAAATTACAGACAAACGCCTTGTTGTGTGCATAAAACTCCAGTCAGGCAGAAAATTTGGTGTGAATAATATTTGTAATATGATGTATATCAATGTTATAATAGAAATATATAAAGAGAAATAATGCTATTGTGTTGCTTCTAAATATCTGACCAATCAACAAATGTATAACCTGTTCACATGTCTACAAATATTTATAAATGTAAATTTTTAATTTCGATATGTATATCTAAATTTTTGCAAAAATATTGTTTATATAAATAAATTTATTTACCTTTGTAG
This sequence comes from Prevotellaceae bacterium UBA7017, assembly GCA_002449535.1. Lineage (GTDB taxonomy): Bacteria > Bacteroidota > Bacteroidia > Bacteroidales > Bacteroidaceae > Prevotella. Next base: position 13,336 of record DJWZ01000098.1, read on the forward strand.
CTGAAAATAAAAATAGCGTTAGAAAATATAACAGAAAGATGAAGGACAGAATTAGGCAGTTGATGGATGCCCAGCATATGAACCAGCAAACATTTGCAAATTACATAGGAGTTAATACAGCTTCCCTGAGTAGTATTTTTACAGGTCGTACATCTCCTACCCTCAATATTGTGAATGCTATAAAGGGAAAATTTCCCAATGTGAATACTGACTGGTTGTTGTATGGATCAGGTGGTATGTTCAATCTCCCCAATGTATCTTCATCAGGGTCTGCAGCAAGTAGTTCTCCCAGTCTTTTTGATTCTGTCATTATGGCAGATCCACAACCTTTAAAGAATGTTCAGAAATCGCAATTTCCTAATGATGATAAATCGCAATCAGGGGTTGTTGATACAGAAAAAAATAAAACTTCGAAGGCTATTGTTCAACCCTCGAAGCATATTGTAGAAGTTAAGATATTCTATTCAGATGGTACTTTTGAGACCCTCAAGCCTTAGTACCTATTTCTTTATTGCATTGATGTTTTTATAGGTAAAGCCGTCAACTATTTTCGTATTGAAAGTAGTGTCATTGGCACGTACTGTGATATTCTCGAAATTGAAGTTTGAGAGGTGATAAACCTCCTCCTGCTGCTTTGCATTAAAGAATACGTTGCAATCAACGTCACAGTTTCTCATTGTGATGTGGTCAGAATATGACATCGGCTTGTCCTTGCGTCCCTTTAAATCGTAGAATTGTGTCCAAGGAGCGATGAGGATAAAGTTCTTTACAGGACCTGTGATATTCTCTACTGTGATGTATTCATAAAGTTGTGGAGTGTCTGGGCGCATCTTTAACCAAAGTAGGTTGTTTGCTTGTGCTGTGATGTTGATGCGTCTCAGGATTATATTCTTGCTGTGAACAGATTCTGAACCTAATGTCAGGCATCCATGACAGAAGCCGTACTCACAATCCTCTATGATGATGTTTTCGTTGGCACCGTTGCCAATATTCTCTTCTGGTATCTCGATGCCTTTATATTCTTTCTCAAAAGCATCTGCATAAGGACCTTTGCCACCCTTTATGGCAACAGCATCATCATTTACAGACATATAGCAGTTCTTT
>DJWZ01000031.1 GCA_002449535.1 Prevotellaceae bacterium UBA7017
ATGTCACGCAGTTTCTTCTCCCAGATACCCGTTAACTCACAGCTTTTCAGCAGGTCTTCGCGGATGAGGTCAATCAGTTCGATGCCTGTTGGAGTTGCTACAGTGCGTTTCTTCTGACGTTTTATATAATGACGTTTGAAAAGCGTTTCAATAATATTTGCACGAGAAGAAGGGCGTCCAATGCCGTTTTCCTTCATGGCAGCGCGAAGTTCCTCATTATCCACAAACTTTCCTGCTGTTTCCATTGCACGAAGAAGAGTAGCCTCTGTATAATAAGGTGGAGGAGTCGTTTCCTTCTCAGTAAATGTTGGTTCATGAGGACCAGACTCTCCCTTCACAAATGTGGGCAATGTCTTTTCCTCATCTTTGTTTTCCTTTGTATCGTCAGTTTCTTCTTCGGATTTTTTCTCTTTCACAAAGCATACCCGAAACCCTGGCTCCAGAATTTCTTTTCCTGTAACCTTGAAATCCACCTCTCCTGCTTTTCCTTCTACTGTTGTAGTAGAGAATTTGCAGTCAGGATAGAAAACTGCAATAAAGCGCCTACAGATAAGGTCATAAACCCTTTGCTCCATATCTGCAAGTCCCACAGGAGTCACACCAGTAGGAATTATTGCATGGTGGTCAGTAACCTTGCTGTTATCAAAAACCTTCTTATCTTTTCGAAGCGGTTTGCCTCCTATGGTGCGAATCAACTCTGCGTAAGGAGCTACGCCATTTACCTTATATTTAAATACACCGTTTAACGTTTGAGGGCATTTGCTATAAATGTCGTCTGTAAGATATTGGGTATCTACTCTGGGGTATGTAGTTACCTTCTTTTCGTAAAGTCCTTGAATAAGGTTAAGTGTCTGTTCTGCAGAATATCCGAATTTCTTGTTGCACTCAACCTGTAGTGTCGTAAGGTCAAACAACTGTGGAGGTTTCTCTGTCCCATTCTTCTTTGAAACATTTGTCACCTCAAAAGGTTTGTCCTTTATCTCCTCAAAGGCTTTCTCTCCTTCTTCCTTGGAATTATACTTTCCCTTCGTAGAAGTAAACAAAGTATCTCTATACAATGTTGACAGAACCCAATAAGGAGTAGGCTTAAAGTTTTCAATCTCTTTTTGACGATTTACAATTATGGCAAGAGTCGGCGTTTGCACACGACCTATAGAAAGCGGTTGTCTGTCCTTTGCCGTTCTCTCCTTATATTTAATAGTATAGAGACGTGTCGCATTCATTCCGAGCAACCAATCACCGATAGCACGGGACAGTCCCGCCATATATAAAGGCTCGTAATCCTTTTGGTCTTTTAAGTTCCCGAAGCCCTCTTTTATCGCTTCCTCTGTAAGGGAAGAAATCCACAAACGCTTTACAGGACATTTCACCCCAGCCTTCTGCATTACCCATCGTTGTATCAGCTCTCCTTCTTGGCCGGCATCACCACAGTTAATAATTTCATCCGCTTTGGAATACAACTTTTCTATGACAGCAAACTGTTTTTTTACATGCTCGCTATCAATCAGCTTTATTCCAAAACGTTGAGGAATCATCGGCAATGAACCAAGATTCCAATGCTGCCACATTTCCTGATAGTCATTTGGCTCTTTCAAAGTGCACAGATGTCCATAAGTCCATGTTACCTGATATCCGTTGCCCTCCAGGTATCCCTCATGCGAAGTGTTTGCGCCAAGCACTTTGGCAATATCTCTTGCCACACTTGGTTTCTCGGCTATACAAACTATCATTCCGTTGCCTTCTTGAATTGTGCCATCAGCCATTCTTTCTGCTCAGGAATAGTCATCTGGCTGTTATCAAGCAGTATAGCGTCTGGAGCCTGACGCAACGGACTAACCTCTCGATGAGAATCTATATAATCTCTCTCCTGAACATTCTTCAGGATATCATCATAATCAGCCGGCATTCCCTTCGCTTGAAGCTCATCATAACGCCTCTTCGCACGCACCTCGGCACTTGCTGTTACGAATACCTTCAATTCCGCATCAGGAAACACAGTTGTACCGATATCCCTGCCATCCATAACGACACCTTTGTCCTTACCCATTAAGCGTTGTCTTTCCACCATCTCTTCTCTGACAAAAGGGATAGCAGCAACAAGGCTTACATTGTTGCTAACCTCAATAGAGCGTATCTGAGGGTCGAGATCTCTCAGATCTATCTTTATTTCACTAATGACTTTCCTAAGTCCATCCTCATCCACCTTACTATCTTTTATCAGGTTGTTTTGCATACAATACAATGTCACAGTACGGTACATTGCTCCTGTATCAACATATATATACCCGACCTCTTTGGCGAGGTCTTTTGCCATAGTACTCTTGCCACAAGAAGAGTGACCATCAATTGCTATTGTTATCTTTTTCATATTTTTCTATTTTTTCTTTACATTGCTCCATGAGCCATTTAGGAGTAGATGTCGCACCACATATTCCTACAGAGCTGACGCCCTTCAGCCATTCAGGCTTTATCTCTTCCGGTCCTTCTATAAGATATGTGTTAGGATTTTTTTCCTTGCACGCACTATAGAGCACCTTTCCATTACTACTCTTGCGTCCAGAGACGAAGAGTACCAAATCGTGCTTTGTTGCAAACTGGCAGATGTTCGGCATTCTGTTGGCAACCTGGCGGCAGATGGTATCAAAACTTTGGAACGTAGCACCCGGGGCAATATGCTCCTGACAGTAATCTATGATGCGATGGAATTCTTCCAATGATTTTGTCGTCTGGGAATATAGATAGATGTCGTGTGTAAAATCCAGTTTCTCTACATCATCGAAATGCTCTATGACGATTGCTTCTCCTTCTGTCTGCCCCACGAGCCCCAGCACCTCTGCATGTCCGTTTTTTCCGAATATCACAATATCCGCTTTACGAGACTTATTCTCATGACTCTTCAGTTCCTCATATCTTTTCTTTATTCGTTTCTGAAGAGCCAGCACCACAGGACATGTTGCATCTACTATCGTTATATTGTTTTCTCTGGCGCTGTCATATGTTGATGGAGGTTCTCCATGAGCACGCAATAGGACTGCCTTGTCGTGAAGTTGCAGAAACTCCTGCTGGTCAATAGTCTTCAATCCCATTTTACGAAGGCGTTCACACTCCATACCATTATGCACAATATCTCCCAGACAACTTAACTGCTGCCCGTTCCTCAGCATCTCCTCAGCTTTCTCTATTGCCGTAGTCACGCCAAAGCAGAAGCCAGAACCTTCGTCTATCTCAATTATCATTTTTCTTGTATATTTCAAGCAGTCTTCCTGCAGCCATAAACGGTGTCAGTTCTCCCCTCTGGACAGCATTCTCCGTTTCCCTTATCCGTTTTTTCACCTCTGCATTGTTATAGAAACGGTTGCGAAGTGTATTCTCTATTGTTTCATACATCCAGTATTTGTTCTGATAATGGCGACGCAAATCGAAATATCCGTTTTCCTTGACGAAATCGATATATTCATATATCATATCCCACACTTCCTTGATGCCATATCCATAGAAACCTGAATATGTCAACACCTTGCGTTGCCACCCGCTTTCTGATGGTGGGAAGAAGTGTAAGGCATTCCTAAATCCCTGTGCTGCCATCTCACAACGCTTTACGTTATCGCCATCGCATTTATTGATGACTATACCGTCTGATATCTCCATGATGCCACGTTTTATTCCCTGTAATTCGTCACCTGTTCCTGCTACCTGTATGAGGAGGAAGAAGTCAACCATCGAGTGACATGCCGTCTCGCTCTGCCCCACTCCGACTGTCTCTATAAATATCTTGTCATATCCCGCAGCTTCGCAAAGTATTACGGTCTCACGAGTCTTACGAGCGACACCACCCAATGAACCCGCAGAGGGGCTTGGGCGTATAAAAGCCTCCGGACGTTGCGAAAGTTTCTCCATACGCGTTTTATCACCCAGTATAGAGCCCTTGCTGCGTTCTGAAGAAGGGTCGATGGCGAGGACTGCAAGTTTTCCTCCAAATCTATCCAACACATGAATACCGAACTCATCTATGGAGGTTGACTTTCCTGCTCCGGGAACACCACTGATGCCTATTCTGACAGATTTGCCGGCATACGGCAGACAACGTTCTATGACCTGCTGCGCCTTTTCCTGATGCTCAGGGATGACACTCTCTATCAATGTTACGGCTTGTGACAGCATAGTGACATTGCCTGACAGAATACCATCTACTATTTCATCTACCGTATAAACTTTCCTGACAAAACGCTTGCGGTTGAGATAAGGATTTACGCTGGATGGTTGAGCGACGCCATCATTGACTACCAAGCCTTTATATTCTTCACTATTTTCTGGATGAATCATTTTTCGTCTATTTGTTTTTGCTTACTATAATCTTACTTCCTTCACTTGAGCCTCTATATTCAGGAGCATAGGTGCAAACAGCAATAGCGGAACCAGAAGTATATTCTCCTGTCCTTGTAACATAATATTCTGTTTCGATAACATGCGTTCCTTTCGATAGCTGATTGAAGAAAAATTCTGACTTGTTATCCTTCATCTGCTGATAGCAGCCATATCTATATCCTGACAACTGATGAACAGGCTCCAGGCAAGCCGCTCTGTTGTCTATTACGGAGACGAAGTCATAATCCCTGTCTGCCTCTATCGTTATGCGAACCTTTATTTTATCTCCCACAGAAATATTCGTTTTACTAGATACTATCTCACGTTTTACCTTTATGATGTCTTCCAACTCTTCTGCACTGGGTTGTCTGTACATCTTCACTATCTCTTCCTCACAGGGCCTTGTCTTCAAATAGAAAGCGCTGACAGCATTAACGGTATTCACAGGATTATCCCAGCTTTGAGTACGCTTTGCCGATACCAGCCATCTTTGCATCTGTGCTATTGTGCAGTTGTCTTCCGGAGTAATGGCATAGAGGGCTTCGATTGCCATCACCTGTGACGGAATGCGGTAGTCGCACCATGAATAGTGAGTTCTGTAAGAATCAAAATATCTTCCCATATCCTCACGATAAACAGTGTGCTGCTTTATCGACTCCGCAAAAGTCTTAGCATCATCGCCTTTGTGGGAATTATCCATCACGATAGCGGCAACCGCCTTTGTTGCCATATCAGCTTTGTTGGTAGCATCTTCCAACAGACGCAAGAAGTATTTATATGTAGCAGATTTGCGACTGTTCCTTTCTTTGTCTATGGCAAGGGCATACATCCAGTCGAGGGCGGTATTGCTGAGGAAACTGGTCTTATATTTCTTCATCTCCGCAACTTCCTTATCCATTGCTTTCTGCATGTAGTCATAAGCTTTATCTACTGCTGACGCCAATGCCGTATGCATGCCCTTGCCGCCGGTCATCTTCTGCATGCGGGCAAGGGTCTTCAGTACTGCCATCGTCATATATTTGCTTCCCTCCATACCCGGATACCACGCAAACGAACCGTCGCTATGTTGCAGGTTGAGGAGTTGCATCATGACGTTATCATTTGCCGGCGACACGAGAGTGTCACGAAGATGTGCTGTCAACACATTGGCATACAAGGCATTTGACAGACAGATGGCACATTTGCTTTTTGGAACACAAAGTTCAGGAAGTGCTGCCATCATGATGTCATCCGGCGATTTGTATATAGTGACAGCTGGCTCCAGCGTTTGCTTTATTCCCAATACAGGAATCTCATGCAGTTCACCATCATTATATTTCCCATTCGATGCAACAATTCTGCAAATCAGGGTGGTTGTATCTGTTCCTGCCTCCATCGGGAATGTAACAGGGGCAGTTTCTCCTGCCTTCAATTTTATGCGTTCTGTTTTAACGACCTCTTTTTTAGAAGTATTCTTTCTTCCCACATAGCACTTTACTGTAATCTGTGACTCATCAGCAGAGCTGTTGGTAATATTTGCCGTTATCGTTGCCTTGTCTCCTATTCGCAAGAATCGTGGCATATTGGGTTGTACCATCAACTGCTTATGAGCTATTACTGTGGTGTCAATAGTGCCAATACGCATTTCCTTGTCGTGAGCCAAACCCATAAAGCGCCATGATGTCAGACTTTCTGGAAGGGTGAAGGTAAGTTCTGCTGTTCCTTCTTCGTCAGTCTCCACCTTTGGATAGAAAAATGCTGTCTCTCCGAAATTGGTACGTGTCGGTATCACCTCTTCTGTCATATCTGCCACCTCAGAGGCTTTCATCACCACTCCATCTGCTGTTGCTCCTGTTACCTGCAACGAACCAAGTCGCATAGCTTTACTATTTGCCACTCCTTTCGCCATCATGAGTCGTGGAGTTGCTACTTCTATGCAGTCAAAGACTCCATAATAGGGATTTATTATGCATTCCCTATTGATGTGTGTGAAATCGAAGTTCCGCCACTTCACCCAATCTTTTGCCCTTCCAGACATAAAGATATTGCCGGTATATGGTGTGTACCATGATGATAATGGAATAGCAAGATGTCTTCTGTCATGAGTGTTCCACGAATGTTTTCTGATGCCGTCTAATGAAGCATCATATAGCACTGCCATCAGCTGACGCCTGGTATTCTTCTGCATCTCGCCATCTTTCTGGCTCACCTTCAGGGTCCATGTTTCCTTACTGCCTGGCGCCACTTTGTCCCTAAAGGTTCCCCACTCCACCTTCAGTTTGTTTGATGGCAACGGGCGCCTGACGACCTTTTCTGCAAATTGTATCACATCATCCTTACACCATGCATAGCAAATCATCGCACCATCTCCATATTCTGGTTTGTATGCATAAGCATTTGCGAATGAAGCCGTATCGGTGTATATCTTACTACTCTCCAACACCTTATTGCCTGCAAAGACAGTATAGTAGATGTGATATTTCGTAGTATCTTTCTTCACTTCTGCTTGGGGTTCCTCTGGTGTTTCCGGCTGGTTTGTATGCTTTACATACAGATAACACTCTGCACTTTGGGTTTCTCCTTTTCCGTCTGTTACGTCAGCTGCCACTCTTACATGACGCCACCAAGGGTAATAGATTTTCCTGCCGTTTGATTGTGCGAATGGGTCTTTTATCACCACCAACGCCTCAAACGTTCCTTCGCCATCGGTATATAGGGTGTCTTTCTCATCGTAATAGCTTACAACCACCTTGCTGTTTTGCTGAGGTATGCCGTTATATGTCTTCGCAACACCACTGACGATGGCAGTATCTCCAACGGCATATTCGTCCTTATCTTTTTTCAGCTTTACCTCAAATGTGGGACGCTTATATTCCTCAACTCTGAATGACGCACTTGCCCCATCTGTGAGAAGTTGCCAATATCCGCTTCTGATGTCACCATCAGGGAGGATGAAGTCAACAGCCGCCGTTCCATAAGTATCGGTAACAGCATATTTTTCTGCTTTCTTCTCGCCCTTGCTGTCAAGCAGTCGTATGTGCATCTTTTCTCCTGCAACGGCACTTGTCTCGATGCCATTCATAACGGAACTTCTTATTATGGCAGCTTCTATCTTCTGTCCCGGGCGATATATGGCACGGTCGGTATAGATGTCGGTATATTTTTTATATCCCTTGTTACTGTTATACGTATAGTCGTTCCATCGACGTTTGTCTATCAGCGAGCTGTCTGGCGTCGTTTCCTCTCCTGTTATAGCGTTAACAAAAACATATCTCTTCTGTTTGTTGGGCAGCGAGAGTTGTATCAATCTTGTATCTGATACAACAATAGTGTCCGACATCGGTTCCACCTTCTTTTCCAAGTCCCTCAGGGTTACTACCCATCTGCCTTCTGGCAGAGGACCTATATCCAAAGTATCTTTAAAAGATTCTTCTTCGGAATGTTGCGGAAAGACTTTCTTTATCTGACGTTTTTCCTTTGTACCGACACGATGTATGGTACCTTCAACACCTTTCAGATTCCTTATTCTATCAAAGTATATCTTTATGTCTTTTGCACTCGATACTTTTCTCTCTACATTTGCATAAATCCCCGGTTCCGTCTTCACCTGTCTCTCATTAGTATGACGGTAGCTTACATATTCGTTTCCCTTGCCGTAGATGCTGTCAAATTTCTCTTTCCCAAACTCTTTTCCATACATATCGAATAGAATTACATGGAGCAGGTCATTATTAAAAATCTTACTGTCTTTTCCTTTCGTAAGGAAAGGTACCCACGGGTCTGTTGTGTTCGCCTTCTTATACAGCATAGAATCTGGTGATGCCAAAAGTGAATCGACGTCAATCCTATCACCTTTTGCCATTCGGTATAGAGTCTTCATTACGCTATCTTCCGTATTCTTTACACGTTCCTCAAGACGTTTTCTGAATACTTTTCCCGAGTCGTTGCTTATCTCCTCTTGATGCCTCACTTCTCGCATCAATGCTGCCAGCAGGTTTCCATAACTTTTTTCCCGTTCTGCCTTTGTCTTTATTTTTTCAAGAATGACAAGGGCAGATTTCGGTTGGTCTTTATCAGCAAAGCTTCTATACTGTTTCCACAGGGTATCATAACTTTGTGCAAGCATATATATGCTCACACTTATCGTCATGATAGCTATCGTCAATAACTTTTTCAATTTGTATGAACTCTTTCTGTCTTTTTCTGTTCGGCGTTACGCCTGTTTGTTACTGTTACGACCGATTGTGCCAAAGCAATGAAGGCTTGTCCCGTTGGCGATGCCACATCAAGGGCAGCAGGTGTTCCCTTGTCACCATCCTCACAGATGCTTTGTACTATTGGTATCTGTGCCAAAAGTGGAACATTCATCTCTTGCGCCAAATTCTTACATCCGTCTTTGCCAAATATGTAGTATTTATTCTCTGGCAGTTCCGCTGGTGTGAAATACGCCATATTCTCCACCAATCCCAATATTGGCACATTCACCTTATCATTGGTGTACATATCTATTCCCTTCCTTGCATCTGCAAGTGCTACCTGCTGTGGCGTGCTTACTATAACGGCTCCCGTTATGGCAAGGGTCTGCAGCAACGACAGATGTATGTCACTCGTGCCTGGAGGAGTGTCAAGTATCAGGTAGTCGAGTTTTCCCCAGTCAGCATCGGCAATGAGTTGTTTAAGAGCGCTGCATGCCATTCCGCCACGCCATAATGTTGCAGTATTTGGATTTACGAAGAATCCTATGCTGAGCAGCTTTACGCCATATTGCTCTACCGGCACTATAAGTTGTCTGCCTTCTTTCTCTATGGCATAAGGGCGTTGGTCTTCTACATTAAACATCTTTGGCATAGAAGGACCGAAGATATCTGTATCCAACAGTCCTACGCTGTATCCTAATCGTGCCAACGAAATGGCGAGATTTGCAGAAACAGTACTCTTACCGACTCCACCCTTGCCGCTGCTGACAGCTATGATATTCTTCACCTCCGGCAACAGGTGGTCATCATCAGGGCGAGCCGCCTGTTTGTATTCCGTCTTTATCGTTACCTCCACATCCTTTGACACATGATAGTGTATAGCTGCTTCAGCAGCTTTTACCGTAGATGCCATAAAGGGGTCTGTTTCCTTTGGGAATATCAGTATCACCTCTACCTTCATGCCGTCAATCTTCGGCTGGTCGGCAAGCATCTCGCTTTCTATAAGATTCTTCTTTGTGCCGGCATATATCACAGTAGCCAGCGCATCAGTAATAAGTTTAGGATATAATTGCATTTATTTCCTCCTCTGTTTTTGTTAGTTTGTCTTTACACATTTTTATGAGAGTCTGGGCGTTCTTGATTTCCTTCCCCAAGGCATCAATATCCATCTGCCCGCTCTCCAACTTCTCTACTATCTCCTGTAGCTGCTTCAATGCAGCCTCATATTTTAATTCATAATTCATAATTCAAAATTCATAATTAACCGCAAACCTCTACTTCTCTCTCGCCCTTTGCAGCTATGAGGGTTAGCCTGTCACCTTTCTTCAGCAGAGTGGCATCCTTCACGGCTTTTCCATTATGTATCGCCATTGTATATCCCCTTCTGAGGATGTTTATAGGGTCTGCCGCCCCAACTCTTTGCTCTATCATCTGCAGGGCATGCTTTTGTTTCAGGAAATACATAGCGACACTACTTGTCAACTGTTTTCCCAATTCCTCTATCTTAATCTTTTCTGTCTCCAACCGCCTTTCTACAGCCCGTGTAATACGTTGTGCACTACTGTCAAGACGTTCTAATGTCATTGCAAGGTTGTCTATGAGGTATGCCGCAACTGCTGTCGGAGTCTTCAGACTTACACAAGCTATGGCATCTATTACCGTCTCGTCTCTGTCATGTCCTATGCCTGTTATGATGGGTAGCGGAAAATTAGCAACATTTTCTGCCAATGCCAGAGTATCGAACCCTGACAAGTCGGCACCACTTCCTCCTCCTCTTATTATCACCACCACATCATATTTCTCCAATTCTTCGTTGATGGCATTCAGGGCTGCAATTATGCTGTCCTCTATGTTCTCTCCCTGCATAGTGGCAGGAAAGAGGGTTTTCTCAAAGGCAAAGCCATAATCGTTGCCTTCCAATTGCCTGCAGAAATCTTCATAGCCTGCTGCCGAAGGGCTGCTGATAATGGCAATACGTTTTGCAAATGGCGAAACAGGTAGTTCTCTTTGCATGTCATAGACGCCTGCTTCCTTCAGCTTCCTGATAATCTCCTTCCTGTTTTTAGCCATTTCGCCAATGGTATAGGTGGGGTCGATATCCAATACTGTCCACGAAAAGCCGTATGCCTCGTGGAAATTGGCTTTTAGCAGAAATAGCATCTTCATGCCGCGTTCCATGATGGCATCCCCCATCACCTGCTCCCATTTTCCCTTCACCTCGTGCCAGGTGTTACTCCAACAGCATGCCCTTGCCTGTGCTATTGGCGTATGCCCGCTATCGTCCTTTTCCACCAACTCCATATAGCAATGCCCCCTTTCGCGGATATCCATCAACTCCGCCTGAACCCATACGGCATCCGGAAGAGCCGTTTCCACCACCTCCCTCACCATGTAGTTTGCCTCTGAAAGACTCATGTGTCTAATATCATCCTCAAATATAAGCACAGCCGCGAAGGTACTCTTTTTTTCTGCCTTCACACGCATGCGCAAAAAAAATTTGTATAAGGGTCACATTTTTGACAAGTAAATTTTTTTTTCTCATATATTTTTCATATCTTTGCATCCGCATTGCATAAACACACTATAATGTCAAATAAAAAAGCCGCTTTAGAATTAGGTACCAAACCAGTAAGCGAACTGTTGGTACAATATGCATTGCCCGCCATTGTTGCTATGGTAGCGACATCAATGTACAATGTGGTGGACAGCATCTTTATCGGGCAAGGCGTCGGAGCTCTTGCTATAGCGGGTTTGGCTATAACGTTTCCTTTTATGAATCTCAGTGCTGCCTTTGGTGCAGCAGTAGGTGTGGGAGCTTCTACGCTCCTTAGCGTGAAGTTGGGACAACGCGATTACGACATAGCCAACCGCATTCTGGGTAATAACGTAATGCTCAATATTATTGTGGGCATAGTCTTTGCTGCCGTGAGTCTCTTTTGGCTCGATGGCATACTGCGGTTCTTCGGAGCCAGCGATGCCACCCTGCCCTATGCTCACGATTACATGGTAATTATTCTTCTCGGCAATGCCGTAACCCATCTTCACTTGGGGCTGAATGCTATGCTTCGTGCCGCTGGGAAACCACGAGAGGCGATGTATCTTACCATAGCGACGGTAATTCTCAATGCTATTCTCGACCCCATATTTATCTATGTTTTTGAAATGGGTATTCGTGGAGCAGCCTTCGCAACGATTCTTTCACAGGTTATGGCATTGGTAAGCCAATGGTGGTTATTCAGCCGAAAGGGCGAACTGGTACATTTTGAGGTTTCCAAAATGCGCCTTGAGGCTCCTATTGTCAAGGGTATCATCAGCATCGGCATTTCTCCATTCGCCATGAATGCCTGCGCATGTCTGGTGGTCATCTTTATCAATAACAGCCTGATGCATTATGGTGGAGATATGGCAGTAGGTGCCTATGGCATCGCCAATCGTATTGCCTTCATCTTCGTAATGATAACTCTTGGTGTATGTCAGGGAATGCAACCTATTACGGGCTACAATTACGGAGCCCAGAACTATAACCGCATGCTGGAATCGTTGAAGCTGGCTACCATAGCAGGAACAGCAGTATGTGCTGTGGGATTCTTCATCGCTATGCTCTGTCCTCGATTTGTAGCAAGCATGTTTACTACAGACCCTACCCTCATAGAACACTCCATTGTAGCGATGCAGTACATAATGGCTCTATTTATTATAATAGGCGCCCAAATGGTGATAACAAACTTCTTCCAGAGTATCGGAAGCGCGAAGGTGGCTATATTCCTAAGCCTTTCACGCCAGTTGATATTCTTGGTACCGTTAATCCTCATCCTGCCGCACTTCATGGGGCTCACAGGAGTATGGCTTGCAATGCCGATTTCTGATGGGATTGCTGCATTGATGGCGTATGCCATGATAGGTATCTACATTCGCAAATTCAAAAAAGAAAAACCATTCTAACCATCATGGATAATCTGATTATAAGTGTAGGTCGCCAGATTGGAAGTGGCGGACGTGAAATAGCCCAGATGCTTGCACACGAATTCGGTTGCAATTTCTACGACAAGGAAATAATAAATCTGGCTGCTGAGAAGAGTGGATTCAATCCCAAAATCTTCGAGCGCAATGATGAGAATCATGGTATCATACAGTCCGTTGGAGGATTTGTTGAGAAGCTCTTCAACCCCTACTCTAACAGCATTTCCTCTGAAAATCTCTTTCAGATTCAGAGTGAAGTAATCTTCAAAATCGGAAAAACAGAAAATTGTGTCATCATGGGACGCTGTGCCGACTATATCCTGCGCAACAACCCACAACTTTTCACCATCTTCATAACAGCTAATGAAGAGGACCGTTGCAGGGAGGTATCAAAACGCCTTGACAGCGACTACGAGACTGCACGCCGTTTTATCACCAAGCACGAAGCAGAACGGGCTCGTTACTACAACTATTTCACATCAAAAACATGGGGAGCCGCCCAGAGTTATGACATCTGTATAAACTCCTCTATCCTCGGATGGGAAGGAACCGCAAAACTTCTCTCCAGCATAATCCGTAAAAAATTCAATCTTTTAACTTTACAAGCATAATGAAAAAGATCCTTCTCCTTGGCTCAGGTGAACTGGGTAAAGAATTCGTAATTGCAGCAAAACGCGCTGGACAGTATGTAATCGCATGTGATCGCTATGACAATGCTCCTGCTATGCAGGTAGCAGATGAGCGTGAAGTATTCTCAATGCTCGATGGTGATGCTTTGGCAGCTGTTGTCAACAAACATCAACCAGACATCATCGTACCGGAGGTAGAGGCTATCCGTACAGAACGTCTCTTTGACTTCGAGAAACAAGGCGTTCAGGTAGTGCCATCTGCCCGTGCCGTAAACTACACCATGAACCGTCAGGCTATCCGCGACCTTGCAGCAAAGGAACTGGGATTGCGTACAGCAAAATACTTCTATGCAAAGACCTTCGAAGAACTCGAGGCTGCAAGCCGTGAAGTTGGTTTCCCTTGTGTCATCAAGCCTCTTATGTCATCTTCTGGTCACGGTCAGAGCACTGTAGAGTCTCCCGACCAGCTGCGAAAGGCTTTCGACGATGCTATGGAAGGTGCTCGTGGTGACGTTAAAGAGGTTATCATCGAGGAATTCATCCATTTCACATCTGAATTTACCCTCCTGACAGTAACCCAGAAGAATGGCGAGACAATCTTCTGCCCACCAATCGGACACGTTCAGAAAGGTGGCGACTATCGTGAGTCTTGGCAGCCATACGCTATTTCCGAAAAAGACCTCAAGGATGCACAGGATATGGCAAAGAAGGTTACAGCAGCCCTCACAGGCGCCGGCATCTGGGGCGTTGAGTTCTTCCTTACCGACACAGGTGTAGTATTCTCTGAGCTCTCCCCTCGTCCACACGATACCGGTATGGTGACACTCGGTCATACCACAAACCTCTCAGAATTCGAACTCCACTTCCGTGCCGTTATGGGATTGCCTATCCACGACATCCGTCTCGAGCATGCAGGATGTTCTGCTGTTGTGCTGGCTGACAAGGACTATCATAGCGCAAGCGAAATCAACTACAACTTTACTGACTGTCTCAATGAAGAATGTACTCGCGTGCGCATCTTCGGAAAGCCAGATGCACACTTCGGTCGCCGTCTGGGGGTAGTGCTTTGCTATGGTGAAAAAGATGCGGACCTCAATGCTCTTCGCGACAAGACAAAGCGTCTCGCTTCTACCGTACTCGGCACCAATCCTTACATGGAGAAGTAAGAATTAATTATGCACTATGCATTGTGCATTATTAACTAAAGATGACTCCGGTAGCCACATTCCACTCACCCTTTCCCACCAAGTTCGGCATACCGCGCCAAGCTGGTGTAGTGAGTGAGATACCTGGAACAATAATATTCTCGAAGCCCTTCCGCACTCCTGATGCCATCAGGGGGCTGGAAGGGTTCGATTTTATATGGATTATATGGCAGGCTGCTGCCACTAATCCCTCCCCCACCGTCCGTCCTCCCCGTTTGGGAGGCAACACACGCGTCGGAGTCTTTGCTTCACGCTCTCCACAACGTCCTAACCCCATAGGGCTTTCCTCCGTACGCATCAGCCATATTGACTATGACACCCCCGAAGGTCCCATAATACACGTTCTTGGAGCCGACATCATGGATGGCACCCCAATACTCGACATAAAGCCCTACATACCCTATACAGACAGCCATCCAGAAGCTCGCGGCGGCTTCACCGATACAACAGATTGGCAGCCCCTGAAAGTTGTAGGAACAGACGACCCCGTCCTGAAGCAGATACTGGAACAAGACCCACGCCCGCACTATCACGCAGACCCCGACCGCATCTACGGCATGCAATACAATGGCAAAGACATACACTTTCGGGTGAAAGACAAAACCCTATTCATCATAGACGAATAGGGTTATTACTATGCGGAGAGAACAGGATTCGAACCTGCGAACCGATTTTGTCGGTTACACGCTTTCCAGGCGTGCCTCTTCAACCACTCGAGCACCTCTCCAAAAAGTTTGCGGCTGCAAAGGTACGAAAAAGTGAGCAAAAATGCAAATTTTTTTTCAATTTTCCGAACATGAGTACCTTCGACCTTAACCTTCAATAACCTACAACCTCTTATTTCTTAATTATCTTCTTCCCATTCATGATATACATTCCAGGTTTCTGGGAAGACAGGTTATTGAGGCGTTGCCCCTGCAGGTTGTAAACTGCACCATCATCTTTGGCTGCTGCAAGAGCAGGGGTGATTCCTGTGACATAGCTGTTGTTTGCAAGACTTAGCTTGCCGATGACGCAATCACTCCATCCTGACGCAGCACTATAGAAAGATATGACATAATCATCCAATTCGGTAATATCAAATTCAAAAGTCTGCTGTGCAGGAGTATCAAAACTATTGGCAGTAGCATTACCTATATTGACGTTAGGCATATAAGTCTGACTGGCAACACTTGTGTTATTGCTCCGCTTCTCGATGTTTATCTCCACCTGTCCGAAGTTCGCCATGTTCCAGTTACAAACCATATATTTCATGGTATAGTGTCCTGGTGCCAGCCTTAGTGTGTGACCACCCTCCGGAAGTCCATACTTAGCCCATCCCTGATGTGCATTACCATTGATATTACGGAAATAGAGCCCATAGCTGAAGCCCCTCTTTGCACCTGTCAGCTGTAACATTCTGCTGCCTGATGTATAGCCGTTGCTGTAGCCTGAACGTTTCTCGCTGCTGTCAAAGAGGGTCCAACCAGCAGGTATGGCATTCGCCTCGTCAAAATTAAGCGACAGGCTTAGTGACAAAGAAGGTGTAGTCAGTGTCATTACAGCAGAGGCACTGTTTGTCTCACCATCATTATCTGTAGCGACAGCCTTCAGTTTGTGAATACCCGTCGTAGCACCTTTTAGTGTAGCTTGATAAGGTTTTTCAGTACATGTGGCAATCAGTGTGGTGCCATCATAGAATTCCACTTTCTCAATAGTGCCGTTAGGGTCATCAGCATCTGCCGTGATGGTTATATCAGGAAATGTCGCTGTACCCTTTGGTGCGAAACTGATATACTTCACATCAGTAGTTGGTGAAGTGAGTTTTACGGTTGGAGTAGTCCTGTTCAACGAGAAGCGTTTGCAGAAGTTCCATATCTCCTTACCTGTATATACCTGTGGTTCCTTACTAATCCAATGTCCCTTGTTAGGCAGTTCCAGCAGACGTACCTCAGAGTTGTCGTTACCAGGTCCCCAGACGTGCATCTTGCAACCATTGAAGCCGTTATAGTTATTCGTCACCTTCGCCGTCGTAGGACATCCATTATGGTTAATCCATACATTCAGAGCCGGCTGTGCACCGCTGAAGACACATGTCTCGTCGGCAGTACCATGGATATGCAGTATAGGAATAGCACGCACCTTTGCATCTGCCGTAGCACCTCCCATCGGGTAACCGCTACATGGAGCGAAGGCAGCTATGAGGTCAGGAATCTTGTTCATTGCGTGATATGTCAGCATACCACCCATAGAAAAGCCACCCAAATATACGCGGTTGCGGTCTATCTTATGCTGCGTAGCCATCTTGTCAATGATAGCCTTTATGAAGTTAATGTCGCTATTGCCAGAGATGTCCCATGCCTTGTTGATGCCGTTAGGGAATACCACAACGAACTTTGCCGTATCGCACACAGCCTCCATGCTCACATTATCATTTTTGAACTCAGTGTTCTGCATCCAGTTAGCATCCTGCCCATACCCATGACAGAAGATAAGCAACGGACGTCCCTCACCAAGGTTCTTTGGTGCATACACATTGTAAGAGCGGCTTACACCATCTACGGTGATGTTATCGCCCTTTACAGAAATGATTCCTGCAATCAGCAGAACGAATAAAAGAATTGATTGTTTCATAGACTAAAGTATTTATTTCATTTTGTTTAAGCAGATATTCAATCTGGATGCAAAGGTATAAAAAAACGACTGAAACACAAAGAAAAGGCTGAAAAATAACGTTTTTTTATTTTTCAGCCCACAAAATCATTGCCTGTACCGTACCAGCGTACCATCCAGTGTTTTATGTGACATAATTTATGGCTTTGCAACTTTTAGCGGACAGTAATAATATTGTTTTTGATGGTTGTTTTCGAATTGCGAAGGTATGCAAACGAGGCATAGCGGCGTCGCCGTCGCTCATAGTCTTTATCGTTCTCATGGGCATAAGCCTCCCGTTCAAAGGAGATATTGAAATAAGCCTGTGTGGCGTTGCGATACTGCAGCAGTCGCACCAGCCATTCCAAGACATACCATACAAAGAACCCTACGAACAGTAGTTCACGTTGCTGCAGGGTATGAATGTGCTCGTGGCGATGCTCTGAAGGAGAAAGGCGATGCTTGGCAAATACCACTCCGCAGAGGTTGACAGCGTAGAAATGCCTGCCGAAGGGAATTATGGAATTGAGTATCACCAATTGCCAGTGTATATTCGGGCAAGAAGCCCTACCCAAGCCAAGTGGTCGATTGTCATAGCAATGATGGCAATGACCTTCAAGGTATTACTGCTCAGTCCTTTTGCTATCATAATCTCTGGCGTGTACTACTTCTTTCTTACGGGTTCACAAGTAAGGTTGATACCGAGTTTCTTGAATATCTTTCTATCTACTTCGGAAAGCATTACGGTGGCATGTACCTGACAGCCTTCTAACTGAGGGAGGGTGGCAAGCGCTCTTTCGCATCTTTCGTCGCTCTCACTGAGAACACTCAGGGCAACAAGCACCTCATCGGTATGCAGACGAGGATTGCGGCCTTTCAGGAATTCTACCTTTGTCTTCTGGATAGGTTCTATCATCTCCTGCGGAATGAGTTTCACATCATGGTCTATTCCGGCAAGATATTTTGTTGTATTCAGAAGCAGGGCTGCAGAAGCTCCGAGAAGCGGTGTAGAACCTCCAGTGATAATAGTGCCGTCAGAAAGTTCTATTGCCGTACTGGTGTGACCTGTTTCTTCTTTCCTGCGGAGGGCAGCACCAACCACCTTACGATAGTTCTTGTCTATCTTCGCCTGGTTGAACAGCATCCGGATTTTCTTAATCTCGCCTTCGTTATTGGCACCATTGGCAAACTTGTTTGTTGCGTCATAGTAGCGGCGGATTATCTCTTGCTTGGAAGCCTCAACACAAACGGCATCATCGCTGATACAGAACCCTACCATGTTAACGCCCATATCAGTAGGCGACTTGTAAGGACTCTCGCCATAGATGCCTTCGAAGAGCGCATTCAGGACAGGGAATATCTCGATGTCGCGATTATAGTTGATAGCTGTCTTTCCGTAAGCCTCCAGATGGAAGGGGTCAATCATATTGACATCGTTAAGGTCTGCCGTTGCAGCCTCGTAAGCAATATTCACAGGATGCTTCAAGGGCAGAGACCATACTGGGAACGTCTCGAACTTTGCATATCCTGCCTCTATGCCACGCTTGTGTTCATTATACAACTGTGACAGACATACTGCCATCTTGCCGGAACCAGGACCGGGAGCGGTTACTATAACCATAGGACGCTCTGTCTCTACATAGTCGTTCTTACCGAACCCCTCGTCAGAAGCGATAAGGGAAACCATGTGCGGATAGCCGTCAATGAGATAGTGGACATAAGACTTTATCCCCAGACGTTCCAGTCGCACGCGAAAGTCGTCAGCCGCATGCTGACCGTTATAATGGGTGATTACCACGCTTCCCACCATGAAGCCACGCTCCATGAAGGCATCGCGAAGGCGCAGGACATCTTCATCATACGTAATACCCAAGTCTGCACGGACTTTATTCATCACGATATCTTCAGCAGAGATAACAATGACGATTTCTATCTGGTCACTAATCTTACTGAACATTCGCAACTTACTGTCAGGCTGAAAGCCTGGGAGCACACGACTGGCATGATGGTCATCAAACAGCTTGCCGCCAAGTTCAAGGTATAGCTT
>DJWZ01000006.1:0-11291 GCA_002449535.1 Prevotellaceae bacterium UBA7017
CGTACTCAGGCTCGTATCGACTCGGGCCAGCAGACTATCGTCGGTACCAACAAGTATCGTCTTGACCACGAAGACCCAATCGATATCCTTGAGGTTGACAACTCCGCTGTTCGTAAGGAACAGGAAGAGAACCTTGCAAAACTCAGAGCTAATCGCGACGAGGCAGCTTGTAAGGCAGCTCTCGATGCTATCACAGCATGCGTACAGGAATATGCTGACGGCAAGAAGTCAGAGAACAACCTCCTTGACCTTGCTGTCAAAGCAGCACAGGTACGCTGTACCCTCGGAGAAATCTCTGATGCATGTGAGAAAGTAGTAGGACGTTATAAAGCAGTAATTAGAACTATTTCAGGCGTGTATAGTGCAGAAGCAAAGAGCGACAGCCAGTTTGAGAAAGCATGTCAGCTCACAGAAGAGTTCGCACAGAAGGAAGGTCGCCGTCCACGTATCTTCATTGCAAAGATGGGTCAGGATGGTCACGACAGAGGTGCGAAAGTAGTAGCAACAGGTTATGCCGACTGCGGCTTTGACGTTGATATGGGACCTTTGTTCCAGACACCTGCCGAAGCAGCCCGTGAAGCAGTTGAGAACGATGTCCACATCGTAGGCGTTTCGTCACTCGCTGCAGGTCACAAGACCCTCATCCCTGCCCTCTTCGAAGAACTCAAGAAACTGGGACGTGAGGATATCATGGTAGTAGCAGGCGGTGTCATACCGGCTCAGGACTACGACTTCCTATACAAGGCTGGCGTAGCTGCCATCTTCGGTCCTGGTACTCCAATAGCAAAGTCTGCTATTGAGATGATGAATATCCTATTGGATAAAGAATGATACTGAATTCTATATCAATACTGAATTATAGAAACATAGAAGCGGCTGAACTTGTCTTTTCTGACAAGTTCAACTGCTTTATTGGAAATAACGGTGAAGGGAAAACAAACCTGCTCGACTCTATTTATTTCCTTTCTTTCTGCCATTCTATGTTCACAAATGTAGATTCGCAGATGATAATGCATGGTAAAGACTTCTTCATGCTCAATGGCAAGTACGATACAGACGACGACATTTCCGTCGGCATGAAGCGCGGTCACAAAAAGACCTTTAAACGCAACGGAAAGGCTTACCGCAAACTGTCTGAGCATATAGGTCTGATACCTCTTATATGCGTTTCTCCTGACGATGTCTCCATCATCTCCGGTGGCAGCGAAGAGCGCAGACGTTTTCTCGACATTGTCATCTCCCAATACGACAATGCATACATCGAATACCTGAACAGATACAACAAAGCCCTACAGCAACGCAACGCATTACTGAAGCAGTCCGCTGAAGAAGACACGCCCTGCGACATGTCACTGATGGAGCTATGGGAAGAAGAGATGGCATCCAATGGTGAAGAAATATACAAACGGCGCAAAGACTTTGTAGAACGCTTCATCCCTGTCTTTAATAATATATATAAGGAGATAAGCGGTGAACACGAAGAAGTTTCCCTTAGGTATCAGTCACATTGCCAGCGCGGTCCACTATTGGAAGTGATACAACGCGACAGGAACAGGGACCTTGCCGTTGGCTATTCCCTGCATGGCATCCACAAGGATGACCTCGAAATGCTCATCGGAGGTTTCCCTATGAAACGTGAAGCCAGCCAGGGGCAAACCAAGACATACGTCATATCTCTCAAACTTGCGCAGTTTGACTTCCTCAAGGAGAGTCCCCTTCTGCTTCTTGACGATGTGTTCGACAAGCTCGATTCCCATCGCGTGGAAAACATCATCAAGATAGTATCCGGAAAAGATTTCGGACAGATATTCATAACAGACACCAACCGCGAGCATCTTGACAAAATACTGTCAAAAGGACACTTCGACTACAAACTATTCAACGTGGAAGGAGGACATTTTGTTTAAACGATACCCGCAAAATATTGACGATATCACGCACCAGTTCATGCGTGAATATTCCCTCGAGACACCTCTCCTTGAACGCCGTTTAGTAGCTTCATGGAAAGATGTGATGCCTGCCGCTACGCCATATACTGAAAGTGTGGAAATCCGCAATCAGACACTTTGGGTAAAAATATCATCGCCGGCACTGAGAAACGACCTCCTAATGCAACGAACAAAACTGGTCAGATTGCTAAACGCCAAGGTCGGAGCAAATATTATAAACGATATACATATCTTTTAATTGCAATTTCGCAATCATAGAGATACTTTTTTGTTAACATTACTAATTTCGCAACATCTTTTTAAGAAAAATCTTGTGTATATAATTCTATTATCGTAACTTTGCATCAGAATTTTTAATAACACAGGATGAAGAAATCGACAATTTGGATTATTGCTATTATTATGGTAGTGTCATTTACGGCACTGCTATGGCTTCAGTTTTCCTACATCTCAGAGATGGCGAAGATGAAGAAAGAGCAATTTGACGAATCTGTTACCCGCGCACTCTATACAGCAGCCCACAATTTGGAGCTCAATGAGACTCTCTACTATCTTGAGAAGGATGTCAATGAAACAGAACGCAAGGCTGAAAAGGCTGATTCTGTAATAACCGGCAACAGTCTTGGCGGTCCTATCCAACATTCGCACCAGTTTTCTGTCACAGGCGACGACGGAACGATATACTCATCGTTTGAGCTGCAGACCTTTACTCTCTCCCCTCGTAAAGGGCTTATGAAAAGCGACAAGAACGCATGGGCAGAGGCACAGAAGTCTATGCAGCAGATTATCCGCAACCGCGTCATCTATCAGAAGGCTCTTCTCGACGAGGTGATATATACCATATTATATACTGCAAGCGACAAGCCCCTAAAACACAGAATCAATTTCAAGCGACTCGACCAGGATATCCGCAACGAGCTACTCAACAGCGGCATTGACATTCCCTATCACTTCACAGTCACTACATATAATGGCACCGAGGTCTTTCGCTGTTCCGAATATAGCGACCAAGGTAAGGAAATCACATATTCACAGCAGATTTTCACAAATGGTCCCACAGCAAAGTCAGGCTATCTAAACGTACACTTCCCTGATATCAATGCTTATATCTATTCAAGTGTCCGGTTTTTGATACCAGCCCTTATCTTTACGGGAGTCCTGTTGATAACATTCTTATTTACAATCATCGTAATCTTCCGCCAGAAGCGTTTTTCCGAGATGCGTAATGACTTTATCAACAACATGACCCATGAACTGAAGACACCTATCTCCAGTATTTCCCTTGCATCCCAGATGTTATCCGACAAAAGCGTCACCAAGAGCGAAGAGATGGTAAACCATTTGGGTGGAGTCATCACTGATGAGAGCAAGCGTCTCCGTTTCCTTGTTGAAAAGGTTCTGCAGATGTCAATGTTCGACCGTAAGAAAGTAGCCTTCAAGATGAAGGAACATGACATTAACGAACTGGTAGAGAACATTGCCAATTCCTTCTCACTACGTGTAGAACATACAGGCGGAAAAGTATATACAGAAATAGAAGCGGTAGAATCCGATATATACATAGAGGAAACACATTTCAGCAATGTTATATTCAATCTTATCGACAACGCTGTAAAATACCGCAAGCCAGACGAGCCTCTCAATATCTATATCAGAACATGGAACCCCTCTTCCGGCAAGGTTTCTGTCTCCATCCGCGATACAGGTATCGGCATCAAGAAGGAGAACCTCCGGAAAATCTTTGAGCAATTCTATCGCGTCCATACCGGCAACCGCCACGATGTCAAGGGCTTTGGTTTGGGACTGGCGTATGTAAAGAAAGTAATAGACCTCCATAAGGGTACTATAACAGCCGATTCTGAATTCGGCAAAGGAACGACATTTACTATAACAATCGATACTATTAATAATTAAAAATTATGCAAAACATGGATGAAAATTTGAGAATTCTCCTCTGTGAGGATGACGAGAACTTAGGCATGCTGCTTCGCGAGTATCTTCAAGCTAAAGGTTACAATACCGACCTCTGCCCTGATGGTGAAGCCGGCTATCGTGCCTTCCTCAAGACCCATTATGACATATGCGTTCTTGATGTCATGATGCCTAAAAAAGACGGTTTCCAGCTGGCTAAGGAAATCAGGCAGTCTAATTTGGACATTCCTATCATTTTCCTCACAGCCCGCCAGATGAAAGAAGATATCCTTGAAGGATTCAAGATTGGCGCTGATGACTATATCACAAAGCCATTCTCTATGGAAGAACTCGTATTCCGTATAGAAGCAATACTTCGCCGTATGCGTGGTAAGAAGACAAAGGAAGCCACACAATATCAGATTGGCAAATTCCTTTTCGACACCCAAAAACAGCTTCTCACCTTCGAAGGCAAAGAGCCACGCAAGCTCACTACGAAAGAGAACGACTTGCTGGCACTTCTCTGCAGCCACGGCAACGAGATTCTTCAGCGTGATTTCGCATTGAAGACCATTTGGATTGATGACAACTATTTCAATGCCCGCTCTATGGATGTTTATATCACCAAGCTGCGCAAGCACCTCAAAGACGACCCGGAAATAGAAATCATCAACATCCACGGTAAGGGATACAAACTCATTATCCCTGAAGCAGAAGAAGCTACGGAGGAATAATGCAAGCAATGATTTTTGCCGCTGGAAAGGGCACACGACTGAAACCGCTCACCGATGTCATACCCAAGGCATTGGTGCCGGTTGATGACGTGCCTCTCATCCAAAGGGTCATGCAAAAGATTATCGACAGTGGAGCTACAAGGATTGTCGTAAACATTCACCATCACGCTCGTCAAATGGAGAACTATATCTCACTCTTGAGGTTGAAGTTCCCGACCGTCGAGATACAGGTTTCTGACGAGAGCGAAAAGCTCCTTGACACAGGAGGTGGCATCAAGCGTGCCAGGACTCTTTTTTCAGATACGGCTTCCACTCCCGTGCTCATACATAACTGCGATATTCTAAGCAATGTAAATCTTGCTGAATTATATTCCTGCCATAAGGGTGATGCCACTCTGCTTGTCTCCCAGCGCGAAACGCAACGGTACCTTTGTTTCGACGATGATATGCGTTTAGTCGGATGGACCAATATCGCTACGGGAGAAGTCAAAGGCAAAAAGACGAACAGGCTCTATGCTTTTAGCGGCATACATATAATGTCACAGCAACTTATGCAACGCATGGATTGCTACCCGGACATTTTCCCCATTATGGACTTCTATCTCAGGGAGTGTTCCACAGCGGACATTCACGGATACCTAAAAACCGACCTCCGTCTGTTGGATGTCGGAAAAACAGACACTTTAGAAAAAGCAACAGAATTTTTATGCAAAAGATAATAATCCTCGACTTTGGTTCACAGACCACCCAATTAATTGGTCGCAGGGTGCGCGAGCTCGACACCTTCTGTGAAATCATGCCATACAACAAATATCCGGAAGACGACTCCGATGTCATTGGCGTCATCCTCAGTGGTTCCCCATTCTCAGTTCATGACCCAGAGGGATTCAAGCCCGACCTCTCGCGTTTCGTCGGTCGCCTGCCGGTACTGGGCATCTGCTATGGAGCACAGTATTACTCATACTCTAATGGCGGAAAAGTAGAAAAGACTAACACCCGCGAATACGGTCGTGCAAACCTCACCTTCATTGACAAGGACAATCGCCTCTTCCAGGGTTTTGATGACAATTCGCAAGTCTGGATGAGCCACGGCGACTCCATCACCGCTATTCCTTCCGACTGCAAATGTATCGCCTCAACCGCTGATGTAAAGTATGCCGCATATAGTTCCGAGAAGGCTCCTGTATGGGCAGTGCAGTTCCACCCGGAGGTTTTCCATACTCTGCAGGGCTCTCTTCTCCTGAAGAACTTTGTTGTAGATATCTGCGGCTCCAAGCAAGATTGGTCGGCTGACTCTTTCGTTGATACTACGGTACGCGAATTAAAAGAGCAGTTAGGCGACGATAAGGTTATTCTTGGACTCTCTGGCGGTGTTGACAGTTCTGTGTGTGCCGTGCTTCTCAATAAGGCTATCGGCAAGAACCTCACATGTATCTTCGTTGACCACGGCATGCTGCGCAAGAATGAGTTCCGCGATGTCATGCACGACTATGAGTGCCTCGGTCTTAATGTCATAGGCGTCGATGCCAGTAAAAAGTTCTTCAGCGACCTCGCAGGCGTCACCGACCCAGAACAAAAGCGTAAGATAATAGGTCGTGATTTTGTTGAGGTATTCAATGCAGAAGCCAAAAAGCAAACTGGTGCCAAATGGCTTGCACAGGGCACTATCTATCCTGACAGGATTGAATCCCTCAACATCACCGGTAAGGTTATCAAGTCCCACCATAACGTAGGCGGTCTGCCGGAGGAGATGCACCTTTCGCTCTGCGAACCCCTGAAGTGGCTCTTCAAAGACGAGGTGCGCCGTGTAGGACGTTCTCTCGGAATGCCAGACCATCTCATCAATCGTCATCCATTCCCTGGTCCGGGTCTCGCAGTACGAATCCTCGGCGACATAACTCCTGAAAAGGTTCGCATACTGCAGGATGCTGACGACATCTATATCCGTCACATGCGTGAATATACCATGCCAGATGGCACAAAGCTTTACGACAATATATGGCAGGCTGGTACCGTACTCCTCTCCACCGTAAAGAGTGTCGGTGTCATGGGTGACGAACGCACATACGAACATCCTGTTGCTCTGCGTGCTGTCACCAGTACAGATGCCATGACTGCCGACTGGGCACATCTGCCATACGACTTCATGGCAAAAGTATCTAATGAAATCATTAACAAAGTCAAAGGTGTAAACAGAGTATGTTACGACATCTCCTCAAAACCACCTTCGACAATAGAATGGGAATAGAAGAAAAGAAGAACATAATATTGTTTAATACATGTTTCGCATGTTTCACAATACTCAACTTTTCAGAGGTGAGAGGTAAGAAGTGAGAGGTGAGAGATTACTTTTGCTGATACTACTTCTGCAGTTTTTAAAGCCATTACGACATATCTCTTACCTCTCTCCACTTACCTCTAAAGACTGAGCAAGATAAACTTGCGTTGTTTAATAAAATAAATTATGAAAAAAATATTAATAATTTTAATTGTCGCTCTACTTTCTATTAATGCTTCTGCTCAGGTAGAAAAAAGCAATCAGAAAGTTTTGACCTGTGGAGTTAGATTTCTTGGAGCTAAAGACTATAAAATTAAGATAGACTATGGTTTTAAAGAAAAAGAAATCCCAACCGACGAGAATGGAATTGAGATAACTTTTAACAATCGAATTTCTGTTATAAATTACATGACCTTACGCGGATGGGTATATCAAGGTTTCAGTAAAGAACTTGAAGCGGGTTACGAACATATGCAATTCCAAAAAGTGGTATCGGATGAGGAAGCAAAAGAATTCCTTGATAAAATAAGATATGCTAAGAAAGATAAAAAATAATAAAGTTTATTTTGTTTTTTATTAGAGGGTATTTCAAAAAATTACACGCCCTATTTATATTATATTGTGCGCCTGACAGGACTCGAACCTGCACATCGTGAGACATTAGATCCTAAGTCTAACGCGTCTACCAATTTCGCCACAGGCGCAGGAGATTTTCATCTAATTGCCGTGCAAAGGTACGATTAAATTATGAGAAATGCAAGAAAAAACAAAAAAAATTGTTTTTTCTTGACATTTTCATGATGCTATACCTTCGACAGACAGGTCAAAGGTAGAGCTTTTTCCCTCCCCTCTCACTCCCTTTCTTCACTCCCCTTCCACTTCCCTCCCACTCCCCTCCTTCACTGAAAACTTGCACTTTTTTTATTATTTCGTAAAAAAAGTAATGAAAAATTTGCGTAATACCAAAAAAAATGCTACTTTTGCACCCGCTAAATCGCTATAAGGTTTATCCACTGTTTAATCTTGGTGCGTTGGATGAGCGGTTTAGTCTCCGGTCTGCAAAACCGGCCAGGGCGGTTCGACTCCGCCACGCACCTCAAAGAAAAAGGAACTCATAATCGAGTTCCTTTTTTTGTTTGTCCCAATATAAACGTTTTCATTACGCCAATCTTCTATTCTGCCGGCTGTAATTCTGCATACTCTGTTTTGCAAGAGAAACAGGGACAGGCTTTCCTTACGCCTGGCAGTTCATTATGTCCTACGATGCGGGCATCAGGATATTCTGCCCGCAGGTCTTTCAGCAGCGACAAGAGAGACACTTTCTGCATCTCGGTACGGGTGTCGGCAGGACGTCCTTTCTCGTCAAGACCTCCCTCATAGACGATGCCGAGGGAACAGTGATTGTAATTACGTGCATGAACGCCACGGACTGTTTCAGGAAGCAGCGGTATTATGTCGCCGTTGCGACGAACATAATAATGGTATGAGCATTGTCCGAACTTTTTCTTGCCACAGGCTATGAGCGTTTCTGTGCTGAAGGGTCTGTTGCATCTGTTGGCGACACAGTGGACAACCAGCAGGCGAACGGAATCATGTTTTAATGGTTTCATAATAATACGTTTATCTCACGCAGGAAGAAGCACCGAGTGCTGTTAGTATTGCTGCAAGAATATTTATTGCCATCTGAATGGCATGCTTTAGAAATGTTTTCTTATTCATCGTGTTATGAAAGTTTATTGTTTATTGACCTTAGACCTTTAACCATTGAACATTGACTTCGTCGAAGATGCTACGTCATGAAAATGTAAAAGCGATTTTTCATTTTGCATAACTTAAACGCATCTTTGAACATTGAATATTATTTTCCCCTCCCCTTGGGAGGGTCGGGGTGGGGTCCGACCTTTGACCTTAGACTCCTTCCCCTTGGGGAGGTCGGGAGGGGGTCTCTTAAAAAAGCGGCAGGAGCGCAAGGCGCGTTCATGAGAGGTAAAGATGCCTGATGTAAGAGGTAAGATGAATCCTATTGCTCTTCTGGTGTCTCATCGCTGATCCCTCCGGACACTCACTGCCATTAAGCCCTCAACTCCCTCCCCAACTGGGGTTTCTGTCCCCTGCGAAACGGGGGAACCGAAGTGGGTGTAAAGACCATTGAGGCTGGGGAGGGGCTTTTACCCTTCGTCACCAGTTCCGCCACTTGTAGTACCCCCGCCAGTGCTTGGGTTAGTGCCAGGGTTTTGGTTTTCGTTTTCGGTATCGTTTTGGTTTTGGTTTTCGGTATCACCATCCTCCACAATGCCCTCATCGGTTGAGGTGACACGTTTCACTTCCTTTCCATCACGATCATAGCAGGTGATTACAACGTTTGTAGTATGAAGTTCCTGCTTCAGTTCCGTTGCAGGTGTGAAGACGATGCGTCGCGTGGTGATGAGTGACGACTTGACATCATTAACGTCGGCAACACTCTTTGCGCTCAGGCTGAAACGCATGGTGCCCAGTCCTGGCAGCGCCACAGAGTGTCCCTCCGTTGCCCATGCCTTGATAACCTCACCGGCTGCATCCCAGCATGCCTGCATCACACCCTGGCTCACACCGCTGCGAAGGGCTGCTTCGCGGATGACCTTCTCCTGTGCGAGCATGGAATAGATTTCAGGAAGCATCACATAGCGGTATGTACCGGCATACTTTCCAACTTTGATTTCGCGCTCTCTTGCTTTTACTTTTAATGACATTTGAACTTAATTTTTACGTTAAACACTATGGTTGACAGACTTTGTTGGATTGGGACGCCCTGTTTACCGGAGTGCAGAGTAGGAATTTTTCCCGTGCACTGAAAAAAGTTTTCCACTGCACTGCAGTAAATAGTCCTTCTTCCAACACTGCAAAGGTACAACATTCTGAAAGGACGTTGACAACCTTTGATGACCTTCGCGATAAAAATTTATTCTTCAATGTCTATGCAATATTGTTCACAGAGAAAACGTACTGCGTTGGGAGGAAGTTTCTGGGCATATATGCTGACACCCATGTCAGATAGCACTTGCCTGTGCGTTTTCAGAAAACGGTAGAATGTAGAGTATGATACGCCTGCAAGTGTTGCAAGTTCTGATTTGGAATAGTAT
This sequence comes from Prevotellaceae bacterium UBA7017, assembly GCA_002449535.1. Lineage (GTDB taxonomy): Bacteria > Bacteroidota > Bacteroidia > Bacteroidales > Bacteroidaceae > Prevotella. Next base: position 9,992 of record DJWZ01000006.1, read on the forward strand.
TTCATCTTTTTCAATGTTCAATTTTCAATGGTCAATTTTCAATTATCAATTTTCAATGAGTAACCCCACAAGGTCTATTTTGCGTTCTTTCTGTTCTACCGTGGCATGGCGTTCAAGGAAGTCGGAGCAACTGATGTCCATGTGATATGCCTCTCTTGCCTGTTCCGCCATCTCCTGCCACGCAAGGTAGTTCGTCATGGTGCAGTCGGTGCGGGGAAAGAGGGTTACGGTATTTCCCCGCAAAGGCTCCAACTGGTCTATGGTGAAATTGACCGGATAGACGGTGGCAAGCCAATGGCACTCTGGATAGAACACCGAGAGCAATACGGCAGTTCTCTCGCTTTCTACGATGGCTATGGGTTTCTCTGTGTCCACGGTGAGATGTAGTCCGAACAGGCAGTGCCTTGCATGCCAGCAGTCCAGCAGTTCCGGGTGTCGCCTGCGCAGCATCACCGACACCCACGAATTGCCGATATGCCCGTCATGTACTCTTCCCTTCTCGTCTATCATCCAATATATCGGCAGCCCTTTCCTGCTCCTGCCAAGCAGATAGCGCCCACATGCGTTGTGCATCTGTTCCGTCGTCAATAAGCCTGCATCTATGAACGGACGGAAGAAATCCTGTTCATTACAGCGGCATCTTTCCACCATCCCCATCGTAGGCACTATAAAGTCCGCTCCGGATGCGGCAGAAGGGTCCTTCGGCTGCACGCACAGTTCGTCGTTGACCACAGAGATATTAAGTCCCAGTTCCTCACCGACGTTCTTGAACGTTACCTGCATCAAATCACTTAACTTCATGTTCCTCGCGCGTCATGCGACATTTAAAAAATTAAAAATAAATATTTATAATAGCCCCTATATAAATAGGGGCTGTATTTAATTATTATTTATATTCTTTCTTGCGCTCCACCCACGTCTCGCCCGTCTCAGGGTTCTTTACGGACAAGAGTATCCCGCTCTGCTCCGCCTCGCGGAACAGAGAATAATACAGTCCTTTGTTCTGTATGTGGCTGATACGCATTGTTACAGCCATCAGCTGGTTGAACGTACGGGCGCTGAGTCCGTCAAAGGCATCCTCAAAGAGCAGATTCAGATTCCATTCGTAGGAATTGTTGTCACCATGTATGATATATCTCCCGTTGAAAGCCTGCTGACTATTGTCCGCAGTCTGTTGGCTGCTGACCCATCGCCCAAGACTGTCACGAGGTTTCTCCTGATAACCTAAGCACTCTATAGGAAGATTGTCATTGTCAAGCTTATAGTACATCTTGTGTTTCATGCGCATCCGTCTTGAAAG
>DJWZ01000006.1:11424-11979 GCA_002449535.1 Prevotellaceae bacterium UBA7017
GTCAGTTCCGTTCCGATGCTTCCGCGCATGTTTTGGTCTGCCTCGCTCTTGTTCTGGTGCAGCACATTGACGATGCAGCAGTTGTTCTTCTGTGCCAGCATCATCAGCTGCTCCATGATTTGCGTTGCCTGTATGGCATCGTTGATGTCAGTCACGAGGTCCTTTATGCCGTCGATTATAACCAAATCCGGATGCAGGGTGTTTATCGCCACCTCCATTAGTTCCCTTCGCGTCTCATAACCCAGTCCGCGAAGATTGTATGAATAGAAACAATCGTCAAAGCCATTGATGTCTCCTGCCAAAGGAATGATTCTCTTCAGCATAATCTCCTGTGTACTCTGCTGGCTCTGCTCAGTGTCGAGCCACAGCACCCGTAGCGGGCTGCCATTGTCGGCAGACGTCCTTTCAAGTGCAAGGACTTTGTTTGTCAGACAGCATGCCATAATCATACTGAGGAAGAGTGTCTTTCCGCTCTTTGCCTTACCGCATACTGCCACTAACTCCCCACGATAGAAACACGGCACGTCATATGCTCGGAAGAGCGTTTCCATCGGG
>DJWZ01000006.1:12002-22801 GCA_002449535.1 Prevotellaceae bacterium UBA7017
GGTCACCTGCAAAACTCTGTGTTTTTTCTTTTAACAAAAACCACAAAAACCCTCGGCTATCGCCGAGAAAAACAGTGAAAGCCGAGAGCAGAGATAAACTTGTTTAAACTATGCCAAGGCGTATCCTGTTTTGCGTAAATACGAAAAGCCTCTGCTTGCGAAACTCAATTTTCAATAGCATAAGGTTTTTCTGCGAAGCAGGGTTTTTCCGCGACAATAGTATAACCTGACGTAGGCAGGTGCAGCACTTCAAGGGATAAGGACTTATAAACTCGTTTATAAAGGACTTAGAACTTGAAGTGCTGCGATAGTCTGTAAAGACTTATACTATTGGAGTGGAGTTATTCTTGGTTTTTGTCTAAAAAATAATCTGCCTGATTGACACAGGTTTTTACTGGTGACCCTTTAAATCTTCAATTTTCAATTTTCAATTTAATTCTTCTCACCCACCGCAGGACTTCCTTACCCGCCTCGGTCCAATCACTGATAAACTCCTCGTCAGTCTGAAAGTGCGCCTTGCATGCCATAATCTTAAAGAACTTTGCAACGTTGATGTCCCTCGGTTCATCAGGCTTCAGCCATCTGCCGTTGATGCCATGTTTTTCGATGAATGTTGTCAGTCCTCTTTGTTTCTTCACCTGTGACAGCAGAAGTTGTACTGCCATCCTTGCCAATCCTGTTTCCAGAACAGGAATCTTCTTTGAAATAAAACTCATAGTTGTAATTTTGAAATGTGTTTTTAATCCGTGGGGATTATCCCCACCTGAAAATCGTCCCAAAATTACTCCTATGGGCAGAAGTCATGCTGACTACTATACAGTCAGCGTTGTTAAAAACTTTAACTCAAAATATGCGGTTTTAATATTCTTTCACGTGTATTTTTGTTGCAATTGCATATCCAAAAACAGCCCTAAAACATGCCTTAACGCTTTGATATTCTGCAAGATAACCCACAAAATCCAATTGCAACAAATTTTCAGCAAAATATAGAAAGTTCTTGCACATTCAGTAAAAAAAGAGTACCTTTGCAAGAGAAATATGAAACAAATAGCATTATTAACAGTATTGATGGTGATGGTTTGCCAGACAACGATGGCAAGACAGGCAACGAAGGGCGACGTTGTGGGAACCACCTGGAAAATGATTGTGACGGGACATATCACTATGGCAGGCGAGGACATAGTGGAGTTTACCGACTCGACATTTTCACACAGATTCTATTTGAAGAAAATGGGAACGAAGGTGGAATTCGTACGCCAGAAGTATGAGATTATTGACGGCGAGATGGTGCTCGGAAACGGAGGGAGATACGTTTTGCATATTGACGACAATGACGGACATCTGACGATGATCCAAGAAGACTGCCTTGCATTTGACTATAGGAAGATGAGCAAGGGTGAAGTCGGGGATTTAGAGGCAAGCGTGGCTGACGATATGACGAGTATCGCGAATATGTCGTTGAATATTCTGAACGGAGAAACCAGGACGCTCAATTTTATTCTTGACAATGCAGGAGGTCTCAGCTACGGAATAAGGAAACAGCCGAGACATACATTACATGATGCAGACAAGATTAGAATATGTGGTCCGCTGAACGGAGCCGACATCAGTGCAATCCGCGAACTCGTGGCAGACTCTGCCGCACTTCCCAACCTCAAGACGCTTGACTTGTCAAGGACATGGATAATCTCCGATTCCGTGACATTCCGAGGATATGTCAACAATATGTCACACGCATTCTTTGCAGGTCTGAAGGGTAGGCGCAGAATGGTTGACCTACCAGAAGAGTTCGCAAAGGAGTGGGGCATCAGCAGAAAAGCAGAACTATTGCAGGATGCATACGGATATGCCATCGAGGTGATACCCGACAGTTTTTACATCAGTTTCACCGCCACTATTGCCGACTGCGTGATGAAATATATGTTTGCTGGAATGCCATACGTAGAACACCTCATACTGCCGGAGTCCATACGTGAGATTCACTATGGTGCCATGAGCCATTGCCCACAGCTGAAGGAAATAACAATTCCGAAGAGCGTAAGAATATTCGAATCCGGGGTATTCAATGGCGACAAGCGGCTCGGATTAGTAAGAGTTTCTGACAAATATGACTTGCTCAAAACCAAACAGTTCGACCTCAATGACAGGGAGCGGACAGCCTTTTTGAATGCCAATGCCGACGTAAAGTTTGAGACATATTCAGAGAAATCGCCTATAATGATAGACGACGAGTTGGCAAAATACAAGGAATACTTCGACAGCATGACAAAGCTGCGCAAAGAGAAACGAGCACTTAAACAGATAGCAGCCAAGGAAAGCAATTCCGACAGCATAAAAGCGATAAAGGAACGTACACAGCAAACAACGACGAAGATGTGGGAAACCCTTTCCCATGCTATTCGTGACAATAAGGACAATATGATTGCTGCTCGTCTGCTCGGATACTTCTGTACAGACCTCCATCCTCACTCCATTGAGGCACTTCTGATAATCATGAACGACGAAAATGCTTTCTCGCAGTATGCAAGACCGGCATGGCAATATCTGAAGGACATGACATCTGTGAGCGATGTTGACTGGAACCAGTTTTCCGACACAACGCGTATGGAGAAAATACATGTGGCAAAAGCCGGTACGCTTCGTTTTCAGAAAACGGAGGAGGAATGGGTGAGAATGCACAGAATATACGTCAGCGGGGTGATTGACAGTACTGACATATCATGGTTGAGGGTGATGGCTGGAAGTGAACAGAAAAGAGACAAAAGCAAACGGTGGGGAGCACTTCAGGCGATAGATCTCTCGGCAGCACGACTCGATTATCTGCCAGACAATGCGTTTGCCCAGTGTCTATACCTGAAATATATCCGATTGCCCGAGAATATGCACACCATAGGAAAGAATGCCTTCGGACGAAGTTCCCTGCAAACAGTAGTAATGCCTGAAAGCCTGCATCGGATACGTGGAAATGCCTTTTCCGGTTGTCGCAATATAATTCGCATTGAAATTCCAGACAGCGTTATTACCATTGCTAGCAATGCCTTTACTGGATGTCGCAATCTGCAGGATGTAAAACTTTCCGAACGTCTTGACACCCTTGGCATGACGGTCTTTGAGTACTGCCCCAATCTGAAGCGTATTCACCTTCCGGCATCATTACGCTCTATAGGCCTAAACTACTTCATCAACAGTCCAGAGATAGAAGTGACCATCGATCCGGCAAATGAAAACTTCACCGTAGTGGAAGGGCAAATAGTAGGACTGACCCCACGTGCACAAGAGAATCTTAGACAATACAAGCGTAAAGACAGAAACAAGACAAACAGGAAGCCTGCGGAAACGATAAGAAAATTATAGACTGATGAAAAAGATTTTTAATTATTCACTGGTTATATTTTTTGTTACATTAGCAGTTGCATGCAATGCACAAGGGATTTCTATACATTAAATCTACGAACAAAGATAGTGAGAACCAATATTGTTAACATAATGCTACTATTGACGTGCATGATATCAGGGTCATGCACGTCAAAGCATGGGAGCAAGACAGACTTTAAGCCATTCACGGATACTTGCGAAAGCTGCTACAACATGTTGTCTCACCCGAAAACTCCTATATCTCACAAGAAGGAGAGTCGGGATTCTATTATGGTCGAGATAAGGTATATAGATTCCGTGAGGACAGCCATAAAACGGCAGTGGGTAGAAACTGCTCAAACGGCTCTGGAACTGGCGAAGAAAGAGGAAAACCTGTCGCAGATGTTCCTGTTTGAGGAATATCTGTATATCGCCAACAGGTATCGCACTTTTGCTGACAGACTAATGTGTGACAGCATAAGGTTACACTATGCTGAGGAGATGATGCAGACGGCGATGCAGATAGAGGATGCCGACACCATAGGCATCGCCATAACACACTATATGGATGCCATGAAGCATCTTGGCAGAAAGATTAACATGGAGGCAACATTGAAAAAAGTCAGAAGTCTGGAAAGCTTTGTCCACAACCCCGACAAATATGCCAAGATACTATGCGTCACAGCCAGGAAATACGCAGCCGTGGGTGATAACGACAATGCCAAGAAATACCTGTCCAAGGCATTGCTCATAAGTATGGCAGGCAGGGCTGAAACTGCCGAGGTGACAGGAAGAAGGGCTGCCCAGCAAATGTTAGACAGAGGGGACATAAAGGAGGCTGTGCAGACATACTATAGCATCCTGCTGATGAGGGATTCCGCTATAAAGGAAAAGGACGAGGCAATGGCGATGCAGAAGGAGGCAGACGAGGTGTTTTTGCACAATATCGGGTTGTGGACATTATTGTTCCTAATCATTGTATGTGGCATTACTGCTTTTTATTATTTCCAGAAAAGAAGAAAGGCAGAATCGCTCTCCTTCAAAAGTGAGATAACGGCATTGCAGGAAACGATAGCCAGACATGAGGAAACCTTGCAGAAGTTAGAGAAGTCCGAAGTCAAGAACAAGGAAGAGATTTCTGCACAGAAGAAGACAATAGAGAAACTCAAGAATATGATTGTCGAAAGACTTGGCATCGGAAAAAACATATATGAAGAACTGAGCAAGGGCAACTGCCTGCCAAACGACATAAAGGGAGCAGAGTCCTATCTCATAGACTACTATGTAATATTCGTTCCTGAGAAATACAAGAAATGGAATCAGGAATACGAGGGACTTACGCCCCGAATGTACACATATTTGATACTCATGGACATGAACTACTCCGACGAGGATATACTGAGAATTCTGAGTATAAGTCCTTCAAGCCTGAGGTCATTACGCTCACGCTTAATGGCGAAGAAAATAGAACATTGACAATGTTGCTATATCCGCAGTTCTTTTAGGAGTGACCATAGAGACGCTTTTTTACTCCCATTACTTTACTTCTATCGTATCATAACGCAGGAATGGGGTGATTCTCTCTACTATCTTGGCATTAAAGGACGGCAAGGCAGCAAGGTCGGTGGCGCGTGTTATGGTGCCTGACAGGCGGCGGAGATTTATTATGTCACGGGCTTGAGTGTAGTTGAGTAGCGGATGGGCGGAAAGTTGTTTCTGCGACCACAGGTTAATATAGATGACAGGAAAATCCTGCGATGCCGTCATATATTCCAGTGCCGTCTCGGGAAATTCGCGAATGGAGAGCAGTTCCTCTGGGGACGAGAACATCTGCCTGCGCTTGCGGAGTTCCACTATGCGCATGGCATAATAGCTGCCGATGCCAGGGATGCGCTTCAGCATGGTTGTGTCGGCTGTATTGATGTCAACGGTCTCGCCAAAACGGAGTTTATTAAGTGAAGAGTGAAGGGTGAAAAGTGAAGAATCCTTCGGGAGTGAAGAATAAGTATTCTGATTATTCCGATTACTCTTTTCACTTTTTACAACATCTGCCGCCATCACCTGTGGAGCAATAGTTATATATGGCTCTAACTGACGGTATTTCTCCAAAGTCAGTCCATAGACACGTGCAAAGTCTTCCTTTACATGATAACGCCCACCACGGGAACGGTATTTCAGGACATTCCTGACCTGACGCCGCGAAAGCCCTAACGACAACAGCTGTGCCTCCGAGGCAGTGTTGGGGTCGAAGGGACGAAGATTTATTGAAAATTGAACATTGAGAATTGAATCTTTTGTCCCTTCAGACTTCTTGAATTCTTGGGCTCTTGAATTCTTCAAACTCCTTGTACCTCCATAGTTCTGTTCCGACAAGAGGGGGAACAGAACTATAGACACTACTATCACCAGTACCAGTACGACAACTGCATCGCGGTCGCTGCTACTGAAACGCCGCAGGAATTTCATTTTTCCAATTTGGGTATGAGTCGCGCAAAAGGTGCTTATTATAAAAATGTGGGTTGCCAGTCACCTCTGGTCCTAAGAAGGATGGCTTTGCAAATCCTTCGTCAGCGCTGCCCAGTTCCACCTCTGCAAAGATGAGTCCCTCATTGGCACCGTGGAAGTCATCGACTTCAAAGGTGTGTCCCTCAAAAGGTATGAGATAGCGAGTCTTCTCTATCACTCCGCCGCGACAGAGTTTCATCATTTCCTTGGCATCGCTGACAGGTATCTCACGTTCGAACTCATAGCGTGACAGCCCACCATCGAGAGAAGGCCCCTTGATGGTAAGGAATGCCTTTTCACCATAAAGGCGCACACGAACGGTTGCACCCTTAACGTCCATATAACCCTGGCAGATGAGGGAACGTGACACAGAAGGGGTTACGAACTGCGAGAAAAAGCAGTCACGATGAACAAGAAATTTACGTTCTATTTCTTGCATGAATCATTGAGAAGAGAGAGATTACTACGACACCATTATGATGCTATAGATAGCATAAACAACGCCGAGGGCGATTAGGATACCAAATATCCAGTTGATGACGTTACGACCTTCTTGTTCTTGTTTTGCTGCGTATGCCTCTTTCTTGGCATTGCGAATTAACTTTTTTGCTTTCATAGTTATTATTTTACCTTATTTTTATGATTATTAATTAAGTCTTATTGGTCCTATTAGTCTTATTGGACCTATTGGACTTATTGGACCATTTTTTTCTACTTGTTATTTAGCGCCATGAGGTATGCCTTGATGAAGCCATCGAGTTTTCCGTCCATAACAGCATCGACGTCTGTTGTCTGGTACCCTGTACGATGGTCTTTCACACGGCGGTCGTCGAAGACATAGGAGCGTATCTGGCTACCCCACTCTATCTTCAGCTTACTTGCCTCTATCTCTGCCTGTGCCTCCATACGCTTTTTCATTGCACGGTCATAAAGCTGAGATTTCAGCAGACGCATAGCATTCTCACGGTTCTGCTGCTGCTTTCGCGATTCGGTATTGGCAATAAGTATCTCCTCTTCCTCACCGGTATCAGGGTCTTGGTACATATAGCGCAGTCGCACACCTGTCTCAACCTTATTGACATTCTGTCCACCTGCACCGCTGGAGCGGAATGTGTCCCACGATACGCGGGCTGGGTCAACAAACACCTCTATGGTATCATCCACCAACGGTGTTACGAAGACGGAGGCGAACGATGTCATACGCTTTCCCTGTGCATTATATGGCGACACTCGCACGAGGCGATGTACGCCACTCTCTGACTTTAGATAACCATAAGCATTGTCACCTGTGGCATTTTCTATCTGCATAGTGACAGACTTGATACCGGCATCGTCTGCCTCAAGCAAATCGACGACGGTAACCTTATAGCCGCCCTTCTCAGCCCAACGCATATACATACGCATGAGCATCTGTGCCCAGTCCTGTGCCTCTGTACCACCGGCACCGCTGTTAATTTTCAGCACCGCATCCATAGAATCTTCTTCCTGACGCAGCATATTCTTCAGCTCAAGAGCCTCAACGGCATGCAAGGCACGGTCGTAGGCGCGGTCAACCTCCTCTTCTGTAAGCATCTCATCACGATAGAACTCCATAGAAAGTTGCAATTCATCTGCCGATGAACGCACCTCGTTATAGCCCTCTATCCATTTGCGCAGTTCGCCAACCACCTTCATCTGGGCACGAGCCCTTTCAGGGTCATCCCAAAAATCAGGCGCCTGGGTACGGAGGTCTTCTTCCTCAAATTCTATTTTCTTGCGTTCTATATCAAGATAGTTATAGAGCGCCTCAGCGCGGTCTGTTATATCCTTAACTTGTTCTTGTGTTACCATTTACGAGATAAAATTTGTGTCTTCATCATACATGCGGTCTATGACATCCTTATAGTGCTGACATATCACAGAGCGCCTTGTCTTCAGTGTATTTGTTATCTCTCCCTTCTCCATTGAAAAAGGTTCTGTCAGCAAGGTGAAACGCTTCACCTGTTCATAGCCTGCCAACCCCTGTTGTAAAGTATTTATGCGATTAAAGAGCATTCGTATTACCAACGGATTCCGACACAGGTCCTCGCGTTCCTTGAAAGGAATGCTGAACTCGCGGGCGAATTCTTCCAGCAACGGATAGGATGGTACTATCAGTGCACTGACAAACTTGCGCTCATCGGCAATGACAGCAATCTGCTCTATGTACTTATCCACCAGCAGTTTTGACTCCACCGCCTGTGGCGCGATATATTTTCCGTTGGATGTCTTGTAGAGGTCTTTTATACGTTCGGTCAGGAACAACTCTCCGTCACGCAGATATCCTGCATCACCAGTGCGGAAATAGCCATCTTCGGTAAATGCTTCTTTGTTTAGTTCGTCACGGCGATAATACCCCTTGGTGATGGTAGGTCCTTTCAGCAATATTTCGCCATTCTCGCCAATGCGGATGTCAATAGTGCTTATGGGGCGACCTACAGAGCCCACGGTGAACGGTTCGTCGCGATGGTCGCAAGACACCGTTGCAAGGCTCTCCGTAAGACCATATCCCACTATCATATTCAGTCCCAGAGAGTGTACGAACTCCTCCACCTGTTGTGACACCACAGCACCGGCTGTCGGGAATATATTTGGCTTTTCAAGACCCAGATGTTTACGTACCAAAGAGAGTATCGTCTTATCATACAACTTATATTTCAAAGCCAACGTGATAGGCGGATTCTTACCTTTAGCACGATATTCTATATGATATTTATGTCCTATTTTCAGGGCATTCCTGAATATGGCAGCATGCAGAGAAGACGCCTTGTCAATCCTATCCATCACGCCAGCATACACTTTTTCCCAAAAACGTGGCACAGCAGACATACTCGTAGGATGCGTCTCGCGCATAGACTCTTGTATCTCGTGAGGGTCAGTATTTATTATCAAGGTACTTCCCATCGTCATTGCGAGGAAGTCCCATCCTCTCTCGAATATATGAGTAATAGGAAGGAAGGTGATAATCCTATCCTTTTCGTTTATCGGCACGCACTTGCTGTTGTCCTTGAATGCTGCGGCATACTGTCCACAAGTCAGCATTACCCCCTTCGACTCACCGGTAGTGCCAGAGGTATAAAGGATGTTTGCAAGGTCGGTATTATTCAGAGCACTACGAACCGTGGATAGTTGCGCCTCCAGTTCCTTGGTTACAGTAACATTATTCAGGAAGTCATCAAAATAAACAGATGTGACGTCATGCTCCGCCAATGCCACTGCCTTGTCATAGATAATGATACGCTCCAGAGAAGGACACAAAGCCTGCACGCGTCGTGCCTTGTCATATTGTTCTTGTTCACCCACAAAGATGACTCTCATATGTGCATCATCAATGATGAATTGCAGTTGCTGTTCAGAACTCGTTGCATAGAACGGAATAGACACCGCCCTGATGCCGAAAGCGCCAAAATCCGTATAGATGTATTGGACAGCATTTTGGGAGAATACACCAATATTCTCCTGTGGCTGGATGCCATAATCAAGAAGTGCCAAAGAAACCTTTGTAACATTTTCCGAAAACTCTATCCAAGACACTTTTTTCCAGCCTACACCACCAAAATCCTTATACTCCAAAGCAATGCGCGACCCATACTTTTTTGCCTGTTCATGGGGAATCATTGCCAGATGACATACTGTTTGCATGATTTACCGATTATGAATTTTGTTGCAAATTTAAGGAAAAAATTTGTACATTCCAAATTTTTTGCTTACTTTTGTCCCGAAATAAAAGTAATTACATAACTTCTATGGTAAAAATACTAAGTGTTGACGACGAATTGGATTTGGAATTGCTATTAACGCAATATTTCAGACGCAAGATTCGTAAAGGAGAATATGAGTTTTTCTTTGCCCATAACGGCGTAGAAGCTTTACAGAAGATGTTGGAGCATCCTGACATTGACATCGTTTTGAGTGACATCAATATGCCAGAGATGGATGGTTTGACGCTGTTGAAGAAGATTAACGACCGTCATAACCCCGCATTGAAGGTCATCATGGTGAGCGCCTATGGTGAGATGAACAACATCCGCACCGCCATGAACAACGGAGCCTTTGACTTTGCCACGAAGCCAATAGACCTTGACGATCTGCAGCTTACCATCGACAAGGCTGTTGCCGAAATAGAATTCATAAAGCAAACACAGAAGGAGCACGGGCAGTTAGTGGACATCAAGAGCGACTTGGCTCTTGCTGCAGAAATACAGATGGCTATTCTGCCAAAAACCGATGCTGCAAAGTCATTAGACCCAAACGTTGACCTTTATGCCTTCATGAAGCCGGCAAAGGATGTGGGAGGTGACTTCTACGACTTCTTCCGCATAGACGACACCCATATCGGTTTCTGCATTGCCGACGTCAGTGGCAAGGGTGTTCCGGCTGCCATCTTCATGGCAGTAAGCCATACCCTACTCCGCATGGCAGGCAAGAAGAGTCTGAAAGCCGCCGATGTCATTACCGAGAGCAATTCCATTCTTGCAGGCGAGAGTTTCAACTCTATGTTCGTCACATTGTTCTATGGTATCCTTGACACTCAGACAGGTGAGATACAATATGTCAATGCCGGGCACAATCCTCCATACATACTGAAGGCAAACGGCAGTGTCGAGGTGCTCCCCAACTCCACCAATATCTGCCTGGGTGTAATAGAAGACTACCAATACAAGGGAGAAACCCTGAAGTTGGAGAAAGGCGACTGTATCGTCACCTTCACCGACGGTGTCACCGAAGCATGTTCACCAAGCGAAGAACTATATGGTGAAGCACGTCTGGAGGAACTTCTCAAGACTCATGGCGGGGATGACAGCAAGACAATTGTCAATGCCATCAGCGATGCTGTGCACCAACATGCTGCAGACGCAGAGCAGAGTGATGACATAACCATACTGATTGTTAAAAAAGCGTGAACCTGAAAAAATTAAACA
>DJWZ01000054.1 GCA_002449535.1 Prevotellaceae bacterium UBA7017
ATCAAGCGCATTAGCCTCTTGTCCCTCGACACCGCGAGAGCGATTGCCGCTATTGACATCGACGACATGCATAGCCTCCGTATGTTCAATGATGAGATAGGCTCCGCGAGAATAGTTTACAATAGTACCAAAAGAAGACTTTAACTGCTTGGTGACATCGAAATTATCAAAAATTGGCAGCGAACCAGTGTACCTCTTTACTATTCCGACCTTATCAGGGGCTATGAGCGACACGTAATCCTTTATCTCTTGGAACACTGCATCATCATTGACGTAGATATTCTCGTAGGTAGGATTGAAAAGGTCACGAAGAAGAGATACTGCACGCGAAGTCTCCTCAAAGACCAAAGCAGGACGCTTCTGACTCTTCTGGGCATTCTGAATACGCTTACAAGTTTCTTCCCAACGAGAAAGAAGGACTGTGTATTCAGAGGTAAGTTCTTCTGCACGCAACCCTTCCGCAACAGTACGAACTATTACACCATAATTCTTTTTGTTGACTTTCTGAACTATCTGTTTCAGGCGAGTGCGCTCAGCACCATTCTTTATTTTTGACGATACATTTACTTTATCGCCGAAAGGTATCAACACAAGAAAGCGCCCCGCGAAAGATATCTCACCAGAGAGGCGTGGACCCTTCGTAGAGATGGGTTCCTTAACAACTTGTACCAGGACATCTTCTCCCTGCTTCAGTGTCTTTGCGACACTACCCTCTTTGGGAAGATCCGGAAGGCGCGTAGCCTTTGTGAATGGGAAAGGGGTTCTGAAATCGCTTGCAAGCTGCTTGAGATATTTTTCAAGAGACGCGTATTGAAGCCCAAGGTCAAGATAATGAAGAAAAGCATCTCGTTCATATCCAACGTCCACAAAGCATGCATTTAGTCCAGGCATTATTTTTTTGACCTTAGCCAAGTAAATATTACCCACACAAAAAGATGCCTCGCGAGGTACGTTCTGATACTCTACGAGACTCTTATCTTCCAGTAACGCGATGGAGATATCTTTCTCCTTTGCCTCAATAATGACTTCGCTCGTCACGAGTTAGTTCTGTTAAACTATTTATTTGCTCTTATGACGATTCTTTCTCAGTCTTTTTTTACGCTTGTGAGTAGCCATCTTGTGGCCCTTTTTCTTTTTTCCGTTTGGCATAGTAATAAATATTTAAGAAATTAATCTTTTGCTGTTACATCTTCTCCCTTCATGCGCTGCTGAAAACTCTTCGCAGGCTTAAACCCTGGGTAATTATGAGCTGGAACAATAACTGAAGTATTCTTTGTTATGTTACGTCCTATCTTCTGTGCACGCTTTTTAACTACGAAAGTACCGAAACCGCGGAGGTAAACATTTTCCTCATTGCACATAGCATCCTTTACTACCTTCATGAAAGCTTCCACACATACTGAGACATCGTTCTTTTGGACACCAGTAGCGGTGGATATTTCATTGACAATATCTAACTTTGTCATATTTTTATTGTAGTGTTTTTTAAATTCGGCTGCAAAGATACAAAAAAATTATGGAAGATAGATGGCATATAACTGTAAAAGAGAAGGAAAATATATAGTTTTAATGTTTCTTAACAGTTTCAAAGCATCCTATATCATGCGTTAGGTCTGCATATCGTTCATTACCATTGCGATCAGTAGCTACAGTATGGTTTACATCAGCCTTTGAAACAGGAAGAGTATTCTCCTTTGGCGTGAAGTTATAGAAGAAGTTGGAAGTGTCGAACAAAACGAAGCTGTTTTCGGGTGAATAGTCCGTATTCTTTGCGTCTTCAAAAATACAGTTCTCGAACATGTACTGATAATCAGGAGTTGCTACGGTACGTAAAATACAGGTGTTGAAAGTTGCATTCAACTTATCCTCGCCTTCTTTATTCTCACTCCAAACCATCTCATCGTCGGCATATCCCTTAATGAGACTGTTATATACCCGCAGAGTAAGCGGATATTTATAGTCACCTCTCTTATTTAGGAATGACATAGCTTTACCTCTTGCTGAATCGAATGGATAATACTGTGCTATAGTGCAGTGAGTCATCGTAACATCACCACCAAGCAGTTTCATACAATCACTGAAGGTATTGCTAATTTGGGTATTTTCCAGAACAATCTTGCAGGAAGTAGCTTCCAGACCTACACCTTTTGTATTATGTATAGTAGTATGGTTCAGCGAAAGCATCGTCTGGTCTTGATTCTTTGCCGAGTCACACACTATGGCATCTGTTGCTCCATGGATATCTACATAGTCAAAGGTGTTGTCATGTGAGATATCGTAGAAATGTATGCCACACCACTGACCAGGATTATTGTCATAGGTGAGATTAGACACCATCCTGTCAAGACGGTCACAACGCAGTGTCACCTCGTTTTTATTATTCTCTTCATTCTTCTGTCCCTCAATCTTGAGAGTACCTTTAACATCTATGCCGGCATCTGAATGGAAATACATCGTAGTACCTTTGGCAATAGTGACAGTAGCATTGGTATCAACAGTCAATGTACCATAGACGACAACAGGTTTGCCTTGGACATTGCTGATGGTTGAGTCCTTCTTGAGAGTAGCATTCTTCATGAGAATAGCATCCCACGAATAGGCATTAAGGGTAACATATTGAACAGTACCATTCTCCAACTGGAACATCAGGCGGTCTTCAACGAGTTTTGGTACCACATCACCATTGTTCCTTGATGTCAATTCAACAAAGACACGCAGTGAGTCACCCTCTCTCAATTCCATATCACTAACCTGAAAGCCAGCATCGCTTCCGAGATAAGAGCCATTGACATTCACCCTAAAACCTGTCTGGTTCATTCTTTCAAGATATATTCTTGAAATACGGATACCATCTCCACTATTGTTATACACCATAAGGGTTTTGTGCGGCGTAGGAACTGTTGAGAAACAGGTATCGAGTGACAATACACCCTTCTCGAATGTCAACGAGCCAGATCCGAAAGTATCTTTATCGTTACAAGAAACGAGAAAAGAAGACAAGCAGAAAAATGCTACTATGGATATAATTATTCTTATATGCTTCATATAATAGAATAACGTAACTCAAGAATGTTTATTGTATTGTCAGAACAAGCTACGCTATGGCTTATGCGGTGTCCTGGTAGCCAAATAATTTCTCCATTTGAATCACAAACCACACATTGCTCCTGCCGCTCATCCATATCTATTTTCTTGTCAGTCAGGTAGTCACTTATAAGCTTAGAGCACCCCTTCATACCATAAGGTTTAAAGCGGTCACCCTGCTGAACACGACGAAGCACCAATGGTGTCACGACCTTATCGGCATCCAACGTTGCGACAAAGGGTTCCTTGCTGGGTTTGAAATTATCCTCCTTGGAATATGAGCGGACAGTCAACTGTCCGAGCATCTGATTATCCGATTTCATCTTACGTCGCTCCGCCTTCCATTTTCCGCTTACGATTGCTTCTATCTGCTTCGATGTAAAACCTAAGGGCTTCAAGGTTTTGAATATGTCGAGTTCTGTAGATTGTCCCCCTTCTACTATTGTTGCTGCCTCTTGGAGATAGCGCATGGTCTTGGCAAGATTCTTACGGACAGAAGGATAAATTTCCTCCATAAGAGGCAATAGCTGCAACCTAATCTTATTACGAATAGCCTCCGTCTCGAGATTTGTGCTGTCAGTTACATAGTCTTGCTTACGAACGGCAAGATAATCGAGAATCTCCTGACGAGTCATATCAAGCAATGGACGAACGATATACCCATTACGCCTTTTCATGCCTGTCATACCAGTGATTCCAGTGCCTCTCATCAGATTCATCAGCATGGTTTCTATATTGTCATCCTGATGATGTGCCACAAGAATTTCCTCCGCACCAAGTTTCTCACGCATCTCTTCAAACCAAGCATAGCGCAATTCACGAGCCGCCATTTCGATACTCACCTTATGCTCTTTGGCATAGGCGTTAGTATCAAAATGTTTTACGTGTAATGGCACATTATTCTTCTCACAAAGATTACGGCAAAAGTTCTCATCGCGGTCACTCTCGTCACCACGCAGATGGAAATTGCAATGCAGTGCCTCGACAACATCGCCATTCTCAATAGATTTCAGGAGAAGGCAGACGGAATCGGCACCACCTGATAATGCTACAATTTTCATTCTACATAAAGAACTAATCCTTTGAGGTATTCTCCCTCTGGATGGTATATATTTATTGGGTGATCAGCAGGCTGATGAAGTTGGTGGAGAATACGTATGTTCCTACCACTTTGTGCAGCGGCAGTGAAGACAGCATTTCTGAAATTGTCTTTTGTAACCACCTGGGAGCAGGAGAAAGTGAACAGGATTCCTCCCGGAGCAATTTTTTCCATAGCCTTTGCATTTAGGCGAGTATATCCCTTGAGGGCATTATGCAATGCACCTCTGTGTTTTGCAAATGCTGGAGGGTCAAGTATTATAAGGTCGTATGGGGATTGGGTACCTGGAGTGTTGCCATCTGGTATGTTCGACAGAAATTTAAAAGCGTCTTCACAGAATGCCTTATGTCTGGTATCATTGGGGAAGTTCAATTCCACATTACTGTTTGTCAGCGCGATAGCTTTCTCTGATGAGTCAACAGAATGTACCACTTCTGCCCCACCCCTCATGGCATAGAACGAGAAACCACCAGTATAGCAGAACATATTTAGCACCCTCCTGCCAGCAGAATATTTTTCGAGTAAAGCACGATTCTCACGTTGGTCAACAAAGAAGCCTGTCTTCTGACCCCGAAGCCAGTCAACGTGGAATTTCAGCCCATTCTCAACAGCGATATCGTCTTTGGTTTCTCCATATAGGAACCCGTTAACGACTTCCTCTTTGAATGGCAATGTCATCTCACTCTTATAATATACATTCTCTATGCTGTCGGACAGTACAGCCATCAGAGCCTTTCCTATCTCACGACGACATACATGCATACCTATTGAATGAGCCTG
>DJWZ01000109.1:0-4363 GCA_002449535.1 Prevotellaceae bacterium UBA7017
TCACCGATACTCTATAACAGACGCCTCGTGTCTCTTGATATGGCATCCCTCGTAGCTGGTACGAAGTATCGTGGACAGTTTGAGGAACGCTTGAAGAACCTTATCAAGGAACTGGAGACAAATCCAAACATTATCTGTTTCATTGACGAGATACATACCATCATAGGAGCAGGAAATGTTTCTGGCAGTATGGATGCTGCGAATATGCTGAAACCAGCATTGGCGCGTGGTACGATACAGTGCATCGGTGCTACCACACTGGACGAATATCGTAAGACGATAGAGAAGGATGGTGCCTTGGAGCGCAGATTCCAGAAGATTATCGTGGAGCAGACAACTCCAGAAGAGACTATCCAGATACTCTTCAATATAAAGGATCGTTATGAGGACCACCATAAGGTGACTTACTCAGACGATGCTTTGACAGCATGTGTCAAGCTGACACAACGCTATGTGACAGACCGTGCTTTCCCTGATAAGGCAATCGACGCAATGGACGAGGTAGGTGCTCGCATGCACCTGGCTTCCGCCCACAATAATCCTCAGTCGGATGTGGCAAAGCTGGAGGAGCAGATTCGTGATATCAAGGAGAAAAAATTGCAGGCTGTGCAGAATCAGAATTTCGAACTGGCGGCAAACTATCGTGACCAGCATAATCGTCTGGAGGCGGAATTGGCAACAAAACTGAAGGAAGAGACTGGTGTCTTAAAAGGCAGCAACCGTGTATCCCAAGAGGCTGTCGCTGATGTGGTGTCAATGATGACAGGAGTTCCGGTACAACGTGTTGCAGAGAGCGAAGGTGCCCGTCTTCGCAGTATGGCAGACAGGTTGAAAGGCTCTATCGTGGCACAGGATAAAGCCATTGAGAAAATGGTGAAAGCTATACAACGCAATAGGGTAGGGCTTCACGACCCAAATCACCCAATAGGAGTGTTTATGTTCCTTGGTCCAACCGGTGTCGGAAAAACTTATCTGGCAAAGAAACTGGCAGAAGAGATGTTTGGCAGTCAGGATGCATTGATACGTATAGATATGTCAGAATATTCAGAATCCTTCAATACATCACGTCTTGTCGGGGCACCTCCGGGATATGTGGGCTATGAAGAGGGCGGACAGCTGACGGAACGAGTACGCAGAAAGCCATACAGTATTGTGCTGCTTGACGAGATAGAGAAGGCTAACTCTAATGTCTTCAATATGCTGCTACAGGTAATGGACGAGGGAAGGCTGACAGATGGCAATGGTCGTCTGGTGGACTTCAGAAATACCATTATCATAATGACATCGAATGCTGGCACTAAGCAGCTGAAGGACTTTGGCAACGGCGTGGGCTTTGCTCCTATCACAGATACGAAAGCCTTTGCCAACGGTATCATTGAGAAGGCTCTGAAGAAGCAGTTTGCACCAGAATTCCTTAATCGTCTGGATGAGATTATCATGTTTGACCAACTGGACAGGGAGGCTGTAAGACAGATTCTTGACATTGAACTGAAGAGCGTATATAAGAGAATAGAAAACCTCGGATATACCCTTACTATATCTGACGATTACAAGAAGAAGATTGTAAAGGAAGGATATGACATACAGTATGGTGCAAGACCATTGCGTCGTGCTATACAGACTTATGTGGAGGATGTGGTATGTCAGAAGATTCTCAACGAGAGCGAACAGCATGATATTCACTTGGAATAGCATTACAACAGAATGAAATCAGTACGCCCCAAAAAGAATCTTGGTCAACACTTCCTGACTGACCTCACGATAGCCCGCAGAATAGCAGATACTGTTGATGCGTGTCCCGATATCCCTGTGTTGGAGATAGGACCGGGAATGGGGGTAATGACGCAGTATCTATATCCAAAGGAGCGTGACTATAAGTGCGTGGAGATAGACCGTGAATCAGTAGAATATCTGGAGGAACATTTCCCGAAGCTACATGGAAATATCATTGGGGGAGATTTCCTCACGATGGATTTGAAAGAGGTATTCGGAGGACGGCAGTTCGTCTTGACAGGAAACTATCCTTATGATATCTCGTCGCAGATATTCTTCAAGATGCTTGACAACAAAGAGCTTATCCCATGTTGCACAGGAATGATACAAAGGGAAGTGGCACAGCGCATAGCAGCAGAACCAGGTAGTAAGACATACGGTATTCTGTCTGTCCTGATTCAGGCTTGGTATGATACGGAATATCTCTTTACGGTTGACGAGAATGTATTTAATCCGCCGCCAAATGTAAAGTCTGCCGTAATCCGAATGACGCGAAACGGCAGAACGGATATCGGATGTGACTGGGAATTGTTCAAGCAAATTGTAAAGGCAACATTCAATCAGCGACGCAAAATGTTGAGGGTGAGCCTGAAGCAGTTGGTACCTGATTTCAATGAAGAAATGGTGCCTGATTTTGACCTTACAAAACGTCCAGAACAGCTGACACATGAGGAATTTGTCAGGCTCACGAATTGCATTAGTAAATTGAAAATTGAGAATTAAAAAATGAAATAAAAGGATTATGAAAAAGTTATTTATTCTTTTTGCCGTAGCTGCATTGAATTGTGGTGTTGCCCAGGCTCAACTTAGTGGATTGTTGGATAAAGCAAAGAGTGCAGTTTCCAATGCAGGAAAAGGAAATTCCGCCCTCAGTTCTGCTATCGCCACAATATCTTCAAAACTTGTTCCAAACGAAAAACAGATTGTAGGTACGTGGGTTTATCAGGAACCTGCTATTATGCTCACCAGTAATAGCAGCCTGAAAGAATATGCCAGCTCCGTTGCTACAAAGAGTCTGGAGCAGAAACTGCAATCTTATCTTTCAAAGATTGGCTTAAAGAAAGGTAATAGCAGCATCACCTTTAGCGAGGATAAGAATTTTTCTGTAAAGTATGGTTCTAAGGCATTAAAGAAGGGTACTTACACTCTGAACAATCAGGAAGTGATTCTTACTTTCGCAGGCAAGACAAAGCCATGTAAGGTAACTCCACAATTGGATAATGGC
Source organism: Prevotellaceae bacterium UBA7017 (assembly GCA_002449535.1). Lineage (GTDB taxonomy): Bacteria > Bacteroidota > Bacteroidia > Bacteroidales > Bacteroidaceae > Prevotella. Next base: position 2,999 of record DJWZ01000109.1, read on the forward strand.
TCTCTCGTCATTGTGATGGATGCTACAAAGTTCAAGGAGTTTATGCAGAATATTGGTGCCCAGGTACAACAACTGTCACCAGTAGTTGCAGCAATGAAGCAAATGGATGGAATGAAGATAGGTGTGAGACTTACTAAACAGTAATCTCTGCCGAACCATAGCAACGATGATGGTTGGTGTCATAGATGACACAGAATTGTCCTGGTGCAACCCCATGAACTGGTTGCTCTGAAAAGAGGGTAAAGGTACCGTCACCATTGTCTCTCATCTCTGCTTTAAGATAGTCGGATGTATGCCGTATCTTAAAGCAGATTTCTTTTGCATCCACGGGAGTAGTAAGCCAATGTATTCCGTGAATCTTGAATACTTGCTTGTATGCCTCCTTCGGATTATAGCCTTTGGAGACAAAGAGTATGTTTTTCTTGATATTTTTCTTTACGGCAAACCAAGGGCCGCCACCAAAGCCTAATCCGTGACGCTGTCCGATAGTGTGGAACCATAGTCCCTTGTGCATGCCGAGTTTCTTGCCTGTCTCGATATCTATTACGAGACCAGGCTTCTCACCAAGATATTTTTTTACGTAGTCGTTGTAGTTTATCTTTCCGAGAAAACAGATGCCTTGCGAGTCTTTTCTCTTGGCATTGATGAGGTGTTCGCGCTCTGCTATCTCGCGAACCTCTTCTTTCTTCATGTGACCTATTGGAAAGATGGCTTTCTTTAGTTGCCAAGGATATAGCTGACACAGAAAATCTGTCTGGTCTTTTACGGGATCGGGGGAGGTACAGAGCCATTTCTGACCGTCTTTATCCACTTCCGTAGTGGCATAGTGACCTGTGGCTATGATGTCGTATTCGTGACCTTTTTTCTCATCGAAGGCTCCGAATTTTATGAGCCTGTTACACATTACATCCGGATTGGGCGTCAGACCTGCCTTTACCTTCTCCATAGTGTATTTTGTCACCTGCTCCCAATATTCCTTATGACAGTCTATAATCTCCAGCGAAACACCATATTTATGACACAAAGCAGTTGCCATCTCTATATCCTCCTCTGCTGTACAGTCGAGGTCGGCATCCTCCTGTGAGGCAATCCTGATGTAGAAACAATCGGGCTTGTTACCCTGTTCGCATAATACATGCAGGGCAACAGCTGAATCTACTCCGCCAGAGAGTAATAATGCTATCTTAGTATCCTTTTCTGTATTTTTCTTCATCTTTATCTTCCAGCATGGAGAGGTAGCTGTTGTATCGTGATAGGGCTATATAATGGTCTTCTACAGCCTTCAATACTGCACACCCTGGCTCGTGGGTATGGGTGCAGTTGGAGAAACGACACTCTTTGGAGAAATGGAATATCTCCTTGAAG
>DJWZ01000109.1:4519-8119 GCA_002449535.1 Prevotellaceae bacterium UBA7017
CGTTGTGGGGTAGGGCAATCATCTCGCTGAAGGTGGTGGTGTGCATGCCTTGATTATGGGCATCACTAATCTCTGCTGTTCGCAGATTGGCTCCTGGTATCAAGGCATTTATGATTGTGCTTTTGCCAACTCCGCTATGTCCGCTGAAGAGTGTAATCTTTCCTTCCAACTTGGCTCTGAATTCCTCCATTCCTGTGCCTTCTGTAGCAGAGACGGCAATGCTGTCATAACCTACTGTAGTGTAAAGATTCTGCATCATCTTCAGGTAACGCTGTTCGTCTTCGTCAAGCAGGTCAACCTTGTTGAACACCAGCACCACAGGAATGCGATATGCCTCTGCAGAGGCAAGGAAACGGTCTATGAATGTAGTAGATGTCTCGGGATAGTTGATGGTGACAATGAGCATCGCCTGATCTACGTTGGCAGCGATGATGCTACTTTGTTTCGAGAGATTGGTGGATTTCCTGATGACATAGTTTTTCCTGTCTTCTATGGCGGTAATCCAGTTGTCCTCGCTTATCACCACTCTGTCACCCACGGCAACAGGGTTAGTGCTACGAATGCCTTTCAGACGAAAGTTGCCTTTCACCTTGCAGTCAGTCGTAGCACCATCCTCCGTGAGTACTGTGTACCAGAACCCGGTATTCTTTATTACTAATCCCTTCACTAAACGGTCATTATCTCCTTTGTCTTCTCCTCGATGAGTTTGTCGAGTTTTGCAATATACTTGTCGTGAACCTTCTGAAGATCGTTTTCTGCATCCTTTTCGAGGTCTTCTGACAGACCGTCCTTGATGCCCTTCTTCAGCTTGTCCTTCACGTCACCACGTACATTGCGCACTTCTACCTTTGCCTTTTCTGCAATCTTGTTACATTGCTTCATCAGTTCCTTACGACGCTCTTCTGTAGGCTGTGGAATAGCGAGGCGTATTACTTCTCCGTTATTGTCAGGAGTGATGCCGACATCACTGTCCATGATAGCCTTCTCGATGTCGCGGATAGCCTTTTTGTCCCAAGGCTTGATGGCAATAGTACGAGCATCAGGAGTGCTGAGGTTTGCTACTTGATTCAGAGGCACTTTCATACCGTAAGAATCTACTTTGATGCCATCCAAAATGGCAAGATTGGCACGACCAGCGCGAATGCGTGACAGTTGCTCCTCTAAGAACATTGCTGCCATCTCCATGCGCTCTTCAGCGTCGTTCAGAACTTCTTTAACGTCAATCATAGTTGCTTTTATTTTATAATGAATTGTTTTATTCTTTTCTATCTTTCACCTTTCACCTTTCACTTTTCACCTCTCACCTCTCACCTCTCACCTCCTGATATTCCGGTATATCCTTCAGAAAGACCCATTTGTTGCCATCTTTTTCGTAGTGCAGACACAGGTGCATCAGTCCGTTGCTTATCATGATGTATTCTACGTTGAGAAGCATGTTGTATGTCGTAACCTGCTTTATTACCTTTTGTGTCAGCGCAACGCTTTCCGCTTTGTATTCTATGATGGCTTTAGGCCGTCGCTCACGGTCAAAGAGTACGGAGTCACATCTCAGTTTTTTTTCACCCACTTTCAACTCCACTTCGTTGGCAAGCAGTCCTTGCGGATATCCTTTGTCTGTTATCAGGAAATGAATGAAATGCTGTCTCACCCATTCCTCTGGTGTCAGGTTTACGAAACGGTGTCTCAAAATGTCCAGCACCTCGTGCCTACCACTTTCTGTCACCCTCATTCGCAAGTCTTTATATTCAGGAAGGTTCATCTTTTATTCTTAACCTTTCACCTTTCACATTCCACTCTTCACTTCATTATGCAGTCAATGTTCTTCTGCAGCTGCTCTACCTTGCTGACGCCAACCAAGATAGACGTCACACCCTGCTGTTCCAATATCCAGTTCAGGGCTTCTTCATATCTGTCTCTCAGCTTTCCTGATGCCAAAGGTGAGAAGGAGATGAAACCAATGCCGTGAGTATGACAATAGTCCAGTATTCCCTCTTCCTGTGGTGCACGGTCTATGAGGTTCAGACGTCCTTGATATATCAGTAGTGGCACATCATGGGCTGCCAGATATTCTCTTGCCACCTTCAGTGCCTCTAAGGGCCAGCGTGAGATGCCGACATAGAGAGCCTTCCCCTGACGTACTATGTCAACGAGGGCTTGCAGGGTTTCCTCAAGCGGAGTGTTGGGGTCGTAGCGATGGGAATAGAATAAATCCACATAGTCCAGCTGCATGCGCTTCAGACTTTGGTCTATGCTTGCCATCAGATACTTTCTGGAACCCCAGTTGCCGTAAGGTCCCTGCCACATGTCATATCCTGCCTTTGAGGCGATAAACATCTCATCGCGATAGGGACGGAAGTCATCGTGCATCAGCTTTCCGAAATTTTCTTCTGCAGCACCATACGGAGGACCATAGTTGTTGGCAAGGTCAAAGTGCGTGATGCCGTGATCAAAGGCGTAATGGGTTATCTCTCTTTGGCGATCCCAAGGGGCTTCATATCCGAAGTTATGCCAGAAACCAAGACTAATCTTTGGCAGCAGGATGCCGGAGCATCCACACCTCTGATACATCTTGTCCTCGTTGGCATACCTGTCAGGACTGGCAATGTAATTCTCTCTTAATACCATTTTTATATATTGATAAATCTGCTGACAAAGTTACGATTAAGTTGTGAATAATGCAAGAAATAATAAAAAAAAATTATTTTTCTCCCCTAAAACTTTTCTCACTCCCTCTTTTCACTCCCTTTTATCACTCCTTTTATCACTCCTCTTTCACTCCCTTTTATTCACCTCAGCTTATTCTTGTTATATGTTCCCCTCACGTAGGCAAAGAAGAACAATACCCCGATGATGTTCACTATAGCAGCAATCCAGAAGGCAGCATTGTAACCGGACAACTCTGACGCAATACCACCTATTACCACTCCTGCTCCTACGCCAACGTCCCATGATGTCAGCATCGAGGAATTGGCTGTGCCTCTGCGGTTGTTTGGTGCCAAGTTAACAAACATTGTCTGTACGGCAGGAAACATATGTCCGTTGCCAAGACCCAGTATTATGGCACATCCGAAGAATCCCCAGTAGTTATGAATGGCGGCGAAGGCAAGGTATGAGAAAACTGAAATGGTCATGCCTACTGTGGCATTATGTACCACTCTGCCTGTGCGGAGCGATTTGCTGCCTGTCAGTCGCGATACCATAAGGCTGACAGAGAGTATTAGGAAGAAGGCTGCTGCCCCTTGTGTCATTCCTAATTCTTCCTTGGCATAGATTGCAATATAAGTTGACAATACTCCGTAAGAAAACGACAACATGGCGAGCATCAAACCTACAGACCATCCCTTTACGAGAAAGAATCTGTCAAGTGAGATGGGACTGTTCTTTGGTGGCACCAGTCCTGCTGCTATCTTCGATGGAGGAGTGTGCTTTACTGTTGTGCTAATCAGAAATCCGGCTGTTGCCATCAGGAAAGAGAGCAAGAAGATTGCTTGGAAATTACCCCATACCTCATATATATATATACCGACAGTAGGGGAAATGGCAGTTGCAAGGTTGTTTGACAATCCGTAGTATCCAATTCCCTCTGCTCGCCTCTCTGCC
>DJWZ01000039.1 GCA_002449535.1 Prevotellaceae bacterium UBA7017
TTCTTCTCGTTTAAAACTGTTTCATCAGAACCCTTGTTGAACAACTTGTCACAATAGAGCATGAAGATACCACCGATGACAAGCATTATGGCAACTACTTCCACACTGTCAAGCAACCAGTCGAGCAATCCTGATTTCTTTGCCAACAAGCCTATTATCACAGCTGGCAATACACCGACTATCAGAAGCCAATAAAAATAGAAACGATGCTTAAGTTGTCGGAACATATTGCTGCCAGCAGGAGCCGGGGTGCTGTCAAACTGGAAGAAATGTTTCCAGTACAGGCAAACGACTGACAGGATGGCTCCAAACTGAATAATAAACGTAAAGGCATGTACAAAAGCCTTGTCAGACTCGTTGAGGGCATCAGGAGTGAGTCCCAGCAGGTTCTGGGCAATTATCATGTGTCCTGTAGATGATACAGGCAGGAACTCCGTCAGTCCCTCTACGATAGCAATAATAATGGTTTCTATCCAATCCATGATAACTGCGCTTATTTGTTTTTAGGACGATACATGATACCACAGATGACAGACAGAAAGCCTACGAGGCATACTATTGGTGCCACCTTTATACGCATGTCGGAGAATATCTCTTGATTAAATGTCTGCTCGTTTGATGATGCACCAATCATCATCAAGAATCCTATCACGACAATAATCATGCTAATGCCGATGAGGATGAAGTTTATTTTACTGAATGCAAAATTTTTCATTTTTATTTTATTGAAAATTGACCTTAGACCTTTTAGACCTTATACAGTTTCTTCGTTGGCATTCGGAGGAATGTATTAACAGAGAAGTAAACGCACACTGTTGATATGAGCACTCCGAACAGCAGTACGGAACTGCCAGTAATGGCAAGCACTTCCCAAGTTACTACATTCGAAATATCTGGCTCATAGTTATACAGGGCATATACCAGTCCTGTCAATGCTATGTCGGCAATAAGTCCGGCGACAAGTCCTTCTGCCATAGCCATTCCTATGAATGGTTTTCTGATAAATGCCCATGATGCTCCGACGAGTTTCATGATGTTGATAGAGAAACGGCGTGCAAAGATTGTCAGGCGAACCATGTTGTTGATGAGCGAGAAAGAGATGAATGTCAGCAGCACTGCCAATATTATCATACCGAGCATAATCTTATGGATATTGCTGTTTACACTCTCCATCAAGTCCTTCTGATAGGTTACCTCGCTAACGTTTTTATATCCCTTTATCTGCTTTGTTATCCACTTCAGTGAATCAGCATTGGCGCAATCTGCCTTGATGTTTATTTCTGCTGAAGGAACAAACGGATTCATACCAAGAAATTCTGTCGGATTAGACCCCAAGGCTTTTGTCTGCTCCTCGAGGGCTTCTTCACGAGTGATATATTTCAGATGAGCCACATAGGGGTGAGCCTGAATCTTACGGCATGTTACTGCTGCCTCGCGATCAAGGGTGTTGTCATCAAAGATAACCGTCACAACAAGATTCTCCTTGACATAGTTCGTCAGATTGTGTGCTGTCAGTCCTGTAAATACTACCAATCCCAACAGAATAAGAACCAGGGATGTACTAAGACACAGGGTTGCTACCTGCAAACCTCTGCCATTGCTTTTGAATTTACGTTTTTTCTTTTTAGTCATATTATGCAAAGATACTATAAAATGAAGCCAAATGCAAATCTTTAACGTATGTTAACCTTTTACTCGTCAGGAAACTTTCCATTGAGGATATGGTTTACTATATACATCACGTCAGGCATACCGATGTCACCATCTTGGTTGGCGTCTGCTGCTTCTTTGTCGAATGTTGCAGCTGGGTTACCTAAGATGTAGTTTACGATAAACATTACGTCTGGCATACCAACTTCTCCGTCACCATTGGCATCGCCTCTGAGAACTGTTCCCTCATAAACCCACAGCTTGTCATATCCTGCATAAGGGTCTGTCGCTTCTACGATATTTGTCGCTGCAGGGGTAGGGTGGTCAAAGACGTAGTAGGTCATTCCTCCGTCTGGATAGCGTCCTACGCTTTGTTCGCCTCCATGCTGGTCATAGAAGAGGGTATCAGTAAACTCACGCATTATGGCGTGGCTGTCGAAATATGCTTGGTTGTTGGCAACAAATTCCTCACTGCTTGAAATCATAACGAGCTGTTCACTTGGCTCTGCTGTAATGTTATTGTCCAGTTTGAAAGATGCATGCAGTTGTGATACAGCGCTTGCAACCTTGTTGTCGCAAGAAATGACGAGGTATCCCTTTGCTGGAATGATGGTGTTGATGTTGTCACCACCTTTGAGCTGGTATTTCTGTGGTTTTGAAGCGTTGTTCGAGATATAGAGTCCTGTAACATCCAGGTCTGTATCGGTCGTGTTATACAGTTCTACCCAGTCGGACTTCTTGAAGAGGTCGTTCATCGTCATGCTATTTTCAGCACTTACCTCGTTAATCTTTATCGGTGTAGCACGATTGATGCGTAGATTTTTGTCATCAGTATATTTTTCCCATATTGCTGTTACGTTGATTGTACCGCTTTCTGGCAGGGTGTATTCCCTGTCTGTAGATACATAGTCCGTCTGTCCCTCTGTCACAGCCTTGATGGAAGCCTGCCACAGTATGTCTGAAGAACCCGGGTTGAAGAAATTGTGTACCTCTACCGCAATGACGTTGGTGCCTTTGTGGAATAGTGATGCATCAAGTGCTATGGTGCCTGCATCCGGATTGTTGTGGGCATAGGTGGTAGCATTGGTGTTGTATGTTATGGTGCCGTTTGGTAGGTTATATCTGCTGGCTTCTACACCATTGACATATACTACAAAAGCATCATCTGCCACATAGTCCATTGACACGCTTGTCGGTGTTTCGTCAAGGTCGATGGTCTTACGGAAATAGTATGTCTGCAGATTTTGTGTCAGATTGGTGGTTTGGTTCTTGCCATAACCTAATGG
>DJWZ01000099.1 GCA_002449535.1 Prevotellaceae bacterium UBA7017
GTACCTTTGCACACAGATAAACATGGCATATTAGCACCTAAAATAAGGAAAAAATAAAAAAAAATAAAAAAAATGGCTCACAAATGAACGTAATTTAAAAATTCTTATTATATTTGCAGCGCGAACTTCCTTACGCTCGGCATTTGAGACAAGTTTCATTGCCCTCGCTTAACAGGAGATTAGCATCGTCGTTTTACCAGAACGACATACATATATATAAAGAAGCGTTTCGCTTAATTCCTTACTGATGAATCTCGACAACTCATCAAAAACACAGGATTAAGAGGTTAGCGTTCTCCCCTATTATCGTGTACATTATACATAACGATATAGGGGCGTGAGCCATTTCTTATCGTGTTTTTAGGCAGTCGAGAGCCCATCAGTAGATAAGCTGACAGGCTCGCGCCCTTCTTTTGTGTCTAAAACAGATATACCTATTCTAAGAAAAATCTACAACATCTGAATAATGATTTTCTTTTCTCTGATAAGCACAGCTTTTTCAAGCATTTTTTATGGTGTCATAATCACTGCGGTGATTATGGCGATACTGTATGCTGTGCTAAGGTCAATCAATGACGGCATCGTACGTTCTGTACCATTCTTTGTTACGGGAGTGATACTAGCGGTACTACTCTGCATACAGTGTTCGCTAATGGTTGGTGCTGTGCAGGCGAAGGGAACTACAGAGGCGGTTAAAATATACTTAAATCAAATATTGGAGGATTACTCTGGTAATGTAGGCGTTCAGGACGGTCAGGAAATATTTGACCAAGTGACTAATCAGTTTCCCATTATCGGAACGTTCATTGGCTATACTGACTTCTCAGGACATGAAATATCTGAATTGCCAGAAGTAATAACCAGTACTATCAACGACTTCTTCACATCATTTATATGGCACAGGGTACTCTGGATTTTAGGAATTATGTTTATCAGTTGTCTTATTCCAATGCTTTATGATAGAAGAAACAGTAAAAACAAAAAACCAAGGGGTATGGCATCAATACGTTCATACAAAAATTATGATGACTTTTAAAAATTAACAACTTAAATATAAAAAGAAATGGCAAATCATTTGTTTATAGGCCTTGGCGGTACTGGTGGTAAGGTACTGCGTGAATTGAGGAAACGTGTTTATGAAGAATTTCGTTCCAATGATCCTGGTAACGGTATTTTTCTGGATTATGTTTATGTAGATTCTTCACCTGCAGATTTAGAAGACCGTACCGGTTGGAAAGTTCTGGGTAAGAGCGTTCACTTGGGCATTGCACAAAAAGTTAATATTAATGGTATCAGTGCTAGCGTATTGGGAAATATAAATATGTATCCAGGCTTGAAAGGGTTCCTTAACCCTAGCGATTTGCAGTTGATGCAGCAAGAGATGGGTGCGCTAATCTCGGCTGGTATTGGCGGACAGCGTCGTCGTTTGGGACGTACTTTGATGGCAAACAATATCTGCGATACAAATAGTCCCAACAATTTTGAGTCCATCATCCGTGGTGCTGTAGGACGTCTGCAGCATGATAGTAACGAACAGGATGTTACGTTCCATATATGTGCAGGTCTTGCTGGTGGTACAGGCTCGGGGTCCATTATCGATGCAATCAGTCAAATCCGTACTTGGTTCCCATATCAGGAGGATACCCATGCTTTCAAGATACGTTTGTTCCTCTATACCCCAGAGCGGACATTGGTTTCTGCACGTCACGATGCAGGTTTTTATCAAGCTAACGGCTATGCCGCATTGCAGGAGTTGAATGCATTGAGTATTGGGAAGTATCATCCTACAGATGTGAAAGGAGAGAAGGATATCTTCTCGGGTGAGGTACGTCGTCTGCTCGATAATCAGGAGGCATTTGAGTCGGCTTACATATATACCAACGTCAACGAGCAGGGAAAGGTGCTCGACCTGAATGAAGGACTGCCTGCAGCTGTAGCTGATTTTATCTTTCAAACTGCTGTGGCAAGTGGCTTGGTTGGATCTGCAGGTCAGTTAAATCGACTGGTAGGTTGTGAGAATGACGGAGCAGCGCCAGAGAAAGATCAGGCAGGTAATAATGCTCATAGTCGTAAGTTCCTCTCGTTTGGTATCAGTCGCATAGAATTTCCTGAGACTGAGATTCGAGAATTTATGACCTATACCTATGCACTGCAAGCTGCTCGTCAGTTGACATATAATATGTGGCAGGATGGCATAGGCTATGGTGAGCGTACGTTGGATGAAGTGGGCATGGGCTTTGCCTATGAGATTAAGGATAAGAAGAACCGTGAGGGGTTAATGCTAAGCAATAACTATCTGACACTTGCCAAGCCTATCGTCGAAGGACCAGCCACCAAGCGCTGGCGCCTGTTTGAGGAAACATGGGAAAAACGTACCCAGGCAGATGCCGATGATGTGCAAACGAGCATTGACAAAAAGAGTTGGTTGGGTGAGTTTGGTAAGCGTTGCGACGAGTTTTTCAACTCGCAGTTCCGCCAGCATGGTGTTGTAGAGTTTTTTAAGATTCAGCGTCAAGAACTTCGGGGCTATGCTCGTACTATCCGCAGACATATTGAAAAGAAACTGTTTGATGAGTGGGCAAGTGGTGCTTCTGATACGAAGAGCATTCTCGAGATAGAGAAATATACTCGTTTGCTGATTGCCGACTGTAATGACCGCATTGGTGCCTTTGAACAACAGCGAGCTCGTATGGAGGAGGAACTGACCAATATCAGCGAGCATATTCAGGCCATTAATGTGGAGTGGAACGAGATAGGCTGGTTGCGTGATGCCATCACCAACGCCTCTGCCAAGGTTTTCAGCAAATATAAGACAGCCAAAAGTGAATACTGTTCTACCGCCACCCGTGCCGAGTCGTATGCTTATGCTAAGGAGTTGTTGCAGAATGTTATCATCGAACTGAACAATATGTTGGAAGGTATTATGGCCTTCAAAGATGAGATGAATGTTATTAGCGAAGAGGTTATGCGTCAGGCTGACAGCAAATGTCAGACAAACGAGGAACAAAGCGATTCTGATATCAAGAAATATGATGCAGAAGTCGTCCGAAGAATTAGTCGCCAGTTCGTAAGCGACCGCGAGAAGATGTCTTCAAATGCAGCTACTATCCGTTCGCGCATGGTGCAGAACTTAGGTGAGGATGGAGACCATACCTTTGCCAATCTCTATGACAAGACCGATTATGAAGCTGCAGTAGATATCATTTTGGAAATATGTCAAGAGAATGCAGTACGTGCTATGCAGGATGCAGCAGAAACCGACCCATTGAACAAGATGGTTGGCGTAAACATCATGGAGAAGTTGAAACAGGAGTTGAATAGCGAGGAGAAACTGGAGAAGTTCGTGAAACTGGTGACCAGCACCTCTAAGAGCTATGTTCAGTTTGACCCGAGAGAAACAGCTATGGTTATTCCTGGTAATACAGGGGCTATGATGCAGATGGTACAACTGGCTTTGCCGCAGACGGATGAGAAGACCAACGATTTCAAGGATAGACTCATTCAAGCTTTCGAGCGCAATGTGCCTGGCTTCAGCAAAAAAGAAGATGTATCAGTCAACTATAAGGATAACCAAATAGTGGTCATTTCTGCCAATTCAGGATTTCCCCTCCGCTTTCTATCGAATGTCAAGGTCTGCAAGGAGAAGTATGATGCTCTTGTTACTCCTCAGAACAGTAAGTGTTCGCTGAACAGAATGGTGTTGCACACGGAGAGTTTCAAGGACGCTCTGCCCGAACTTTTTGAGGAGAATGCAGAGACCAGAAAGCAGAAAATGGTGAAACCTTTGATGTTGGCGTATGCATTAGGTATCATAAAGGAACAGCAGAATCCTGTCACGGGTGCTAAATTTGACGCCATTCGTGTTCCTGATGAGACATTTGGTGACCAGTGGAAACCTATGGGTAAAGGCTTTGCCGATTCATGGGAGGCTATAGCACAGGATTTTAAACTGGCTGAGCTGTTGAAAAACCAAGTGACTAAGGAGATGGCAATTCAGGCTCGAAGCAATGATCAGAAAGCCGTGCTCCGAAAGGCCTTAGGCGAGGTGGTACAGACCAAAATTCTACCCAGTCCGTTGTGCGAAAATAACCAGTTCAATCCGAACTATACGAAGTTCCGCAATTTGGCAGTAGAGATAATTCAAAGTGAATTGCAGGATTTATAAATGAAGAGTAAACAAAAAGGATTCTGTGTGAATATAGATAGCTGTAAGTCGGCATTTGTGAAACTTATTCAAGAAACAGAAGAAAGCAACTTTGTATGTGCCGGATGTGGTTCAAAGTTGGTTCCATATAAAGTGTGAATTTAATATACTATTGTTATGGCATTAATAAAAGGAATATGTAAGAATTTCGGCGAGTGTGATCATGCCGATAACAAAGAAGTTCAAGAGGTAGACAAAACGAACTTCGTTTGCGAGGAATGTGGTAAACCATTGTTCCCGGTAGAAGGAAAAACTTCAAAATCAGGAAATAAAGGTGGAACAAACGTTAAACTTATCGGCATCGTCATTGCTGCCATCCTGCTGTTGGGGGGCATAGGATTCGGAGTATATACTTTGATTGACAAACTCGGTGGTGATAAAAAGCCGATGGCAATAAAGCTGGAGAATAGCAAGCAGCAAATGAAGGTCGGTGAGACGATGGTACTCACACCAAAGGTAGAACCTGAAGGTGCGAAGGCAACCTTCAACTTCAAACCCAGCAAGTCATCTAAGGACTTGGTAAAGGTGACAGCTGACGGTGAATTAACAGCTTTGAAGAAGGGTGAGGCAGTGATACACATAAAGTGCGAGGAAAACCCCGACATCAGTAAGATATGTAAGATAATGATAATAGAGGATACAGTGAAGATTGATTCTATAGCACAAAAGAAGGACTCGGCAGTAAATCAACCTGTTGATAAGAAAGAGCAGAAGGTTGAATCAAGGAAAACGGAACAAAAACCTCAACAAGTGACTACACCACTAAAGACTCAGGATGGCTATGGTACAAAAAATCTTGGCTATGGAGTATATGAAGGTAAAATAGAGAATGGAAAGCCAAGTGGTATGGGAGGTCAAATTCGTTTCACACGTTCTCATACGATTGATTTAAAGAAAGCTTCTGGAGAAACTGTCGAGGTTTATCCCGGAGATGTGATGGTAAATGTCAAAATGAAGGACGGACGCCTTATTCAGGGTCAA
>DJWZ01000084.1 GCA_002449535.1 Prevotellaceae bacterium UBA7017
GCAGGATGCACCCACATAGATGCCTTGAGCGGATATACCGGCGAAGTGGTATATCGCAAGACGGCACGTAAAACCTCCGATGGCCGCAAGGTATTGATGGATACGAACAACAGCAGCAACGATTTTAAGGTTTCAACAACGATAAAACCACGAGAGTATGATGAATAAACGATATATCACGATAATGGCAATGGTGCTGACGGCATGCACCATGTATGCTCAACAGACGGCATCTGCTCTTGGGGAGTATCGTTTTGACGATGCTACGCAGTTGTGGCGACATACAGATAATGCTGCAGGTCTGGGCATTGACACTACCCGCAACAGGGGATATGCGCAGATAGGGTATTACCACCACAGCGGTGACTATACCAGAGTGCAGGAAGGAACACGAAGCAACCAGCTGCGTTTTGAGACGGAGAGGTATCAGAAGATAGGGAAATACATATATGGTTACGGCAGGTTTGACTTTGACTATGGACGTGTGAACAACCGTACATGGGCGGATGTCCGTCGTCCGTATAACTCGAATCCGTATTTCTCTGGCAGTGCCATCATGGGCAAGTATGACTTTCAGGACTTTAACTTTACGGCTGCCTTGGGCTCTGCTGCCGTCGGGAAATGGCACTTCGGTATGAGGTTAGACTACAACGTCGGTGACCTGAGCCGTCTGCGTGACCCACGTCCACGTTCGCAGCTGCTGGAGTATAAGATAACCCCCGGTGTGACATATTCCTTCGGTAAAAACACCTTCGGTCTTAGCGGCAACTATCACCGTAGGAAGGAAAAGATAGACGGCGTAAAGACAGTCCAGACCGATGCCACGATTACATATTACAACATGACGGGACTGGAGCATGCCATAGGTACCGTCAGCGGCTATAGCGGCTATCAGAGAGAATGGGTAGATCATCGTTTCGGGGCAGAACTGACATACAGCCATAAGTCTGACAGATATTACATGATTGCTGCTGCTACTATAGACCGTGGCTCGGAGAATATCTTCGGACAATTTAAGAAGGAGGAGGGAAAATATGTTGACTACAACTATGGATTCAGCATTAGGAACCGTATAAAGGCAGAGAACCTGTTGCATGAGATAGACTTCTCACTGGGATATGAGCAATCGTATGCAGATGAATATACTCAGAAATACAAGGCAGAGAATAATGACGAGATACATACAAAGACATACTCTTATGAACATCGTCTTCCTGACGGCACAATAGAAGTGAGGGATTCAACCATAACGCAGACATATCCTGTGTCATCACAGTATTATGAAACGATGCTTGTGATGAAAAAGCGTTATCGTGTAAAGATATTCAAGACAGATTTCCATTACCGCCTGAATTTCACTGATGAAGGAAGAGTGAATCGCTATGTTGGTGCACGTTTTACTACGTGTGATACCAAAAACATTTACATACTGCCGGAGTCAAGCCTACATTATGATGGCTACAACCTGCTGCTCGAAGGCGGTACGAGTCTGTTGAAGCATCGCCTTTGGATAGATGGTGGTGTTACGATGCATTTCAATGGCACCGCTGCGTTGGCTCTTAATGACCCGACGACGGACTATGCAGTGGGAGTGTTGATTCCTGACATGAAGTATTATCGCTCAAACTACGTAAAGGGAAGCCTTGGCGTGACATATCAGTTCCCAATTACGTTCAAGAAAAAGCAGACCATGTGGTACGTCAGGGCTAATGGTGACTGGTTGAGAACCAACAGCAACCTCCATGCCTCAAGCTTCGGGGTGACGCTGGGGATGTTTAATTAAGTGAAGAGTGAAGAATAAGCCCCATAAGCCCTATAAGGCATATAGGCCCCATTAGGCTCATTAGACCAATAAAAACTATAACTCACAATAAAAATTATTAAAAAAAAAGCTTATGAAGATTTTTACACAGATTAAGACGCTGGCTCTCGTTGCCGGCATGATGATGACGACGGAGGCAAATGCTACAATTGCCTCAAACAAAGTTAGTTCTGGTGACCTTGTGATAAGCAAGGTATTTTATTCTGCATCAAAGAATGCAAGTGGCAGCGGTAACTATATAGCAGGTCAGTACATTGAGATTTACAACAACCGCGAGGAGGAAGTGGAAATCTCTGGTATGTATGTAGCCCTTGTCGAGAGTGAGTCAGCTGCCAGTGCCTATACTCAGGCTGCTATAGAGGCTGACGCCGACTTGAAGAGCATGCTGGGCGGAAAGATTGTCGTAAAGCAGATTTTCCAGATTCCAACAGACAAGACATACACCGTCGGTGCAGGTAAGTCAATCATTATCTGTAACAGTGCTATTGACCATACAACAGGAGCTGTTACGGGTCACGACCTGTCTGGTGCAGACTTTGAGGTAAAGACTACAAATGCCAAATATCCTCATAATGATGCGGTGCCGGCAATGACACTTGTCTATACCATGACCCCAAGCCTCGATTTCATGAACCTTTCATACACAGGCACAAGCTCTGCCGGAGTAGTGCTGCTCAAGAACAATGCTTCTGCCGTTGTTACCGCAGAGGATAAATTGGTATATGGTTACAATAAAGACAAGGGCAACCTGTTCGCTCTTGTAAACCCATACTATGCTATTGATGCCGTTGAGATACTGGGCAATGTGAAGAGCAAGGGTGTTGACGCAACGCTGAAACGTCTTAACGATACATACGATGCTGGTATTGCATCAACAACTGCTGAAGGTGGCTACAATGGCGAGACAGTATATCGTAAGACAGCTTTCGTCATGGCTGACGGTCGCAAGGTGCTCTATGATACAAACAATTCTTCTGTTGACTTCCAGGCATCTGCCACCATCCAGCCACGCGCTTTTGATGAAGAGCCTGCCGGACTGACAGAAGGCACAATAACCATTCCTGCAACAGGGTATCTCGTGTTCCGCCCAGAGAAGAGCGTATTCGGTGAAAAGGACCTGACTTTCACCTACATCACAGCCAATGCAAAGAACTCAGACCTCGCTTATAACGAATATAAAGGTACAGACGAACTGCTCGCAAGTTCTAACTTTATCGTTGTCGGCACACCTGGCGTACACAAAATTTATTACAGCGAGGCACAGGCAACAAAGAAGATTCCAAGCAATGCGCTCACATGGTCAGACGAAGACAGCAAGGAGTTTACAAGTGCAAGCCAGAAGACCCGCATCATATACAAGTGGGTTGATACAACAGAGAAGACTGGCTTCCAGCGTGTGGCAAAGACATCAGAGGGACTGTACAACTTTGCTACTTTCAGTGGTGACGACCGTCTGTATCTCTACATCACCCCTGCTATGGCAGCAGCCTTCTTCGCTGCAAACGGTGCTGGCAGTGCAGACGACCTCGACTTCCTCGTATGGCATGGTACAAAGCCTGACTTGACAGGTGTCAAAACAGTAGATGCTGCTGAAAAGGCATCTGCAACGGGTGCAATCTATGACATCAACGGCAACAGAGTAAACCTTATGCAGAAAGGTAACGTCTATATTGTAGATGGCAAGAAAATAGTAAAATAAATGAAACAGGTAATTAGCTTTTTAGCATTGTTCGCAATGGTTATCACTCTGTCGAGCGCAAAGGCTGATGACGGGGTGATGACAAAAGAGAATGGCATGTATGTAGTGAATACCACTACTTTGGGTAAGAATGTCGTTGGATATGTAGGTGCTACGCCACTGAAGATTTATATCCAGAAGGATAAAATCGTGAAGGTAGAGGCACTGAAGAACCAGGAAACCCCAAAGCATAACGCAAAGGTAAAGCGCATGCTGCTGACAAAATGGGACGGCATGAAGGTAAAGGAAGTGGCAAAACAGAAGGTTGACGGCGTTACTGGCGCCACAATCACTTCCGACGCTATGAAGAAGAATGTTCAGCTGGGTGTTGAATATTATCTGAAGCATAAGTAAGAATCCTACGATAATGATGGCAGGAGAGAATGATTTTTTTCATTTTCTCCTGTTTTTCTTGCATTATTCATAACTTAATCGTATCTTTGCACAC
>DJWZ01000122.1 GCA_002449535.1 Prevotellaceae bacterium UBA7017
GTATCCGTGAATTCTCTCCTTCACATGTGTGAAGTCAATCACCATACCGTCTTGATTTAGTTCTTTAGCCTTACAAAACATGGTGACAACCCAGTTGTGACCATGCAAATTCTCGCACTTGCTCCTGTACGAAAGTTTCAGCTGGTGGCAACCAGCTATCTCCATAGTTTTCCTGATGTAATACATAAGTAAAGTTTTTTAATTAGGGTTTTCTTCTACCTAAGCCATTTTTTAATGGCAACTTCGCAAAAAATGCGGGTGCAAAGGTACAAATAAGTTTTGAGAAATGCAAGAAAAGCCGCCAAATATTTTCGGACCACCAGTAAAAACCTGTGTCAATAAGGCAGATTATTTCTTAGACAAGCCAAGAACAACCCCACTCCAATAGTATAAGTCTTAACAGACTATTGCAGCACTTCAAGTTCCAAGTCCTTTATAAACAAGTTTATAAGTCCTTGTTACTTGAACTCCTGCACCTGCCTACGTCAGGTTATACTATTGTCGCGGAAAAACCCTGCTTCGCAGAAAAACCTTATGTTATTGAATGTTGAGAATTGACCATTGACCATTATTCTTCACTCTTCACTTTTCACTATTCACTTAAACAGTGTGGGGGATTTTTTGTTCTCCATCTTTGGAAAAAGAATTTGAAAGCTGTGGAAAATTATTTACTCAGTTACGTGTTTTATGTTTCAGGGCTTGGAATATATATTTCAAGGCTTGGAATATAAGTTTCAGGGCTTGGAACTGAATTTGTTCAAGGCACAAAAAAAATTGTTCCTCTACTGGGCAAAAGGGAACCAAAAGAGAACAAAAATTTTGTGGAATGGGAATTTTTTTGTACCTTCGCGGGCGATTTATGAAAAAAGAACAGTTTTTTTCATGTACAAGCTTTCGTTTCAAGCGTTTTTCAAGAAAGGGGTATGCTCTTTTCTCTGTCTTGGGACGCGAGGTGTTGATTGGTGTCCTCAGCGTTGCTGTTGTCTCTCATGCTATGGCAGAGGGTGTCAGCGTTGTTGAGGAACTTGCCAAGGACACAGTTGTACGTGATGCCCAAACCCTGGATGATGTCGTTGTCTTAGGGTCGAGGGCGCCGCTTACCGAGGGTGAGACGGCGAAGATTGTCACTGTCATTACGAGCGATGACATTCATCGTGCGGCAGTGGCAACCGTAAACGACGCATTGAAAATGGCTACAGGCGTGGATGTCCGTCAGCGCGGTGGCTTTGGAGTACAGACGGATATCTCTATCGGTGGAGGTACTTTTGACCAGATTGCCATTCTGCTAAATGGTGTCAACATTGGCAATCCACAAACGGGACACCTCTCTGCCGACTTCCCGGTTTCTCTTGAGGATATTGAACGCATCGAGATTATCGAAGGCGCTTCGTCGCGTGTCTTTGGTGCTTCGGCTTTTAATGGGGCGATAAATATCGTTACCAAAAAAGGTCAAAAGTCAAAGGTCGAAGGTGTTGTGGCTCTTGAGGGCGGTAGCTTCGGAACCTTTGGCGGTACTGGGCGTGTAGCGGGAAAGACGCAGAGCCTTTCTGCAAGCTACAGGCAGAGCGATGGTGGGACGGCAAACAGTTATTTCCGCCAGTCGCAGGGCTACTATCAGGGTAACTTCGACCTAAAGTCGGTCAGCCTTGATGTCTCCTTAGGTGCTACAGCAAAGCGGTATGGGGCAAATACCTTCTACTCGGCTGCTTATCCTAACCAGTATGAGAGCAATGGGCGTTTCTTTGCTTCCGTGGGTGCAAGAGGGAAGTTGTCAGAGGCTTTCCATTATCTGGTGCAGCCTTATTGGAATCTCAACACCGACCATTTCCAACTAATTCGCGGCTCGGGAGTAGGGGAGAACTTCCATCGCACCAATGTCATAGGCGGCAAGATAAATGGCGATTATGACTGGCTGTTGGGAAAGACGGCTTTTGGTGCCGAGATACGCAATGAGAGCATCCGTCGCACATATCACAGCGACAGGACGGAGGTGAGTTTCTTTCTGGAGCATAATATAATATATAAGAGATATACTGTTTCGATGGGTGTTGTGGCAAATCATAACAGCGGCTACGACAGTAAGTTCCACTTCTTCCCAGGCATCGACATGAAGTACAGGGTATGGAACACTCCCAAGGCACAGAGCGATGTGTTCCTGAGCTACAATACAGCCTTCCGAATGCCGACATTTACGGATTTGTTCTATAAATCTCCCACAAACGAGGGTAATAAAGACCTGAAACCGGAAAGGGTGCAGTCGCTCCGCATCGGCTACAGATATCAACGTTCAATGTTCAATGTTCAATGTTCAATGTTCTACGATTGGGGCAAAGACATGATTGACTGGGTGATGTATTCGCCTACGGATAAGTATCATTCTGCAAACTTCCGACTGGACAACAGGGGAGCAATGGTTAATGTTCTGTGGTCAATCTTCAATGTTCAATCTTCTACGCTTAGCGTAAAGGCAGGCTATTGCTTCATTGACCAAAAGAGACATGACGATGTGAGCATCTACAAGAGCAATTATGCTATGGAATACCTAAAGCATAAGGTGACGATAGACCCTCGCTTCACACTTCATGGTACAAACTACTCCCTTTGCTTTGACATTGCCTACAGATGGCAGGACCGCATGGGACCGCTCTATAAGCCGTTCAGCCTGATAGATGCGAAGGTGTCGTTCATAAAAAAGAAGTACGAAGCGTCGTTGTCGCTTAACAACATCACTTCGTACAGATATTATGATTTGAGTACTGTCCGGCAGCCGGGCTTCTGGTGTATGGCAGGATTTAAAGTGAAACTTTAACTCCTGCTTTTCAGAGGTAACTATAGTTTCTTTTTAGGATATAGGGCTTCCCACCAAGATGGATCGTCTTTCAGCCAACGTTGGAACCACGCCATCTGGGTGGCAAGCCATTTTTCTTTCTTGGCATAATCGAGGATGTGGTGGTTTTCTCCCTTTACCTCTACAAGGGCTACCTCGCGTCCTAACAACTTGAGGGCAGTAAACATCTGCAGGCTCTCGATGATGGGCACATTGGTGTCGGAATCGCCATGTAGCAGGAGTAGGGGAGTGTGTATCTTGTCGGCATTGAACAGAGGCGACTGGTTAACATATAGCTCCTTGTGGCTCCAAGGATAGCTGTTTGCCATAGATACCTCGCTGTAATTGTAGCCCCAATAACCCTCGCCCCAGTAGCTGGTGTGGTTGGAAATACCTGCGTGGCTTACGGCACAGGCGAAGATGTCGGTTATTGTCTGCAGATACTGCGTCATAAATCCGCCATAGGAAGCTCCCATGCAACCTATCTTCTCCTTGTTTATAAAAGGATGCTCTTCGCATATTTTCTTTACCCCTTCGATGATGTCTTCTGCTGGTCCGCGACCTGCTGTATTCACATGACGGGAAGCCCACTTCTGCCCAAAGCCGGTTGCTCCGCTGGGTTGCACTATATAGGCGATGTAGCCGAGGGAATTCCATATCTGTGGAGAATATGGCGACTCAAAGGAACGGGAAACAGGGGAACAACCACCGTAGTAATAGACGATAAGGGGATATTTCTTGGCAGCATCAAAATCTTTTGGAAGATAGAGGCGACCATAAACCGTCTCGCCCTTGGAGTTGACATAGTTCCAATCCTGACAGGTGCCCAGTTCTGCCTTTCCCAAAGTGGTTTTCCCGTCAAAAAGACACCTTGCTTTCTTCGGGTTGGAAAGGGAAACGACATATGCTGATGCCTGCTCCATAGTCTTATACCCCAACCACGCTATAATGGACGAATGTTTTGAAATATTAAAGCGATATATGTAATCGCCGTCTAATGGTAATTTCTCGATAGTTCCTTTGACGGGATTCAGCTTGAAGATGCTGACATAGTCGCGGTCTTCGGCAGAGAAATATATCTGTCCGTCTGCCAGTGACCAGTCATAGTCGTTTATGGATGGGTCGAAGTCTTTTGTTAGCGGGGTCACCTTTTGGGTCGCAATGTCGAACAGGAATAGTTCATATTCTGCTGAACTTGGTGTTACATTTTCTGGCAGTTGACAACCGATGCGGTTGAAAGCCTCTGGATTGCCCTTAATCAGTAGTTGGGAGCCATCAGGTGAGAAATCGGCATCTGACAGAAATTCTCCTGCTGTAATGATGGTGTCAACGGCAAGGGTTGCAGCATCCATTATAAAAATGTCGCTGACTGTTGTAGGACGCTTTTCCAAACGGGAACGGCTGGTGCCGATAAGCAGTTTCTTGCCGTCAGGAGAAATATCATAGAGGTATTCGCCCTTGTTGCCGAAGGTGATGCGTTGGCTCAGACCTGTTGCAATATCATAGCGCATGAGATAGGAACGCTTTCGCCATCCGGGCTGCCGGTCATCCATCTCAAGAACCTCGTAAACCTGCTCATCCTCCTTCGGACCTTCTTCCTCTGCATAAATAATAAGGTAGTCTTCTGTAGGACTGATGGTATAGCTGCCGTTTGGTACATCGGTAGCAAAACGGGTGCGCTCGCCAGTCTTGGGGTCAACCTTTATAAGCATCTTCCGACCTGCATCCCACTCCTCTTCTATATAGGCAACAGAACGTGGCATCCATCGCACATCGCGGCTGAGAATGTAGAGCAGCTTGCCTGTCTTCACATCGCGAAGCTCCCGGGTCCATTGTGAGTTGCCTCCCCGTTCTGTAATCTGATAGGTAACAACGACGTATGTGCCATCAGCAGAAAGCAAGGCATTGCGAACTCTGCGTCCGTCTGTCATGTCGTGAAACATAAAGGGATGGTGCTCGTCGGTAGTATAGGCAACAGTGCGGTCTGCCTCTATCGAAACACGAAGGGTGTCCTGTGCCTTTGCGTCAAGAAGGTATTTTATGGCTATTGTATGATGCTCTGGAGCCAGCTTTATGTCTGGCTGTGCTTCGGTACCATCAACGAATAGCTTGTAGTTCTTCAGACCCTGTATGTTCAGTTTTCCCTTTATATAGTCTGTGTTGTTGACATAAAACGACAATACCCCAACACTCTTGCTGTCTTCAAGAGAGGGGAGCACCTGTCCGCTGAAGGTTGTGGTAGGGGGCGTCATCAGACTCAAGCCGTCAAGCAAGGACTTCTCTTCGAACTTCTTCCCCTGAACATTAACGGTATCAATGCCAAAAGGGGTATTAACTGACATAGGACCTGCCAACAGGAATGTTGTCACTTCGGTTGTAACTTGTGCACCTGCTGCTAAACCCAGCATCAATGCACTCAGTAAAAAGAATCTTCTCATATAAGATAAAAAGTAGTGCGAGCTATGGTGTAAAAACCTTAGTCATCAAGCATGATAAACGATGCCCAGAAATAAGGTTCCTGAAATCCTGCCTCTTTTACTTTGCGCTGGGCTGCAAGGAAAGCTGCATGCTTATCAGGATTAGAGATGAGAGCCCTATAGAAGTTTATCATCATAGTTTTAGTGGCTCTGTCATCTACTTTCCAAAGACTCATAAGTAGTGTCTGTGCTCCAGCCTTTTTAAAACCGCGTTGCAAGCCGAAAACACCGTCTTCCTTAATGTCACCAAGCCCTGTCTGACAAGCAGAGAGCACCACCATAGAAGTGCCACGGAGATCTAAGCGGCTGACCTCACGTGAAGTGACAATACCATCATCAATACCGAATGGGATGGTTTTACGTTCGAGGACGTTATTGGCACCAGAGAATAGCAGACCGGAATAGTTGAGATTGGCATCTGTTTCCTGCGCTGTCCATCCTCCGCCTGTGAGTTTTGCTATAGCATGCGCGTTGGCGCTATTGCTCTCGAATGTATATCCGTGGGTGGCAATATGGATTAGAGGAATACGCTTTCCGCTAAGCGATTTGAATGCTTCTTCAACACCTTGCTCTTCTTCATATAGTCTTACGTTGACACTATTATTTTCGAGAATATGGGCAATCTCTTCCACCTCTTCTTTGGTTCCTTCCAGATATTTGACACTGCCTCTGTCCTGAAGATTTGAGAAGGCACTACGTTCATCTGCAATCTCTCTGGCATCGGCAGACTCTTCATTTGAGGCATCTGTCGTTTGATCTGTTTCTTGCCATGCAATAGTATGTGTGTCCTTCATTACATCAAGTGGCAAATCATAGAATAAACCACCGAAAAGGGCAGAGTTTGCCATAGGCTCTTCAGTAGTGGTAGAGGCAACATTTTTTGTACTGGAAACGCGGTGTAGAGAAAAGTGGTCGCTGATATATCCGTGCTCTCCGATGGGGAGATGCTCTATTCCCCATTTATAGAAAATGCCTGTAGGTGAGAAGTATATATCTTTGACATCATCTCCCCAGCTGTCTATTAGTTTCTGCCATACATAGTGTCCAGACATGGGATAGGAGAAAAGTTTGTTGACTCCTTCGCGGGTAGAAAGTAATTCTTGTATTGGGGCTGATAAATTCATTCCTATGAGATTTATATCGTGCTGGGTAAGTGATGGTACAAATTGAGGAGCCTTTGCACCCGGCTTTATATAAAGGGCATAATAGTTGTCATTTCCGTAAGGATCTGTCATTTGGAAAAACTCCACAGCAATTTCACCAGGCTTTAGTGCTGCTGCTATGTCTTCTACCATTATGTTCATATTGTCAGTATAATCGCCGACTTCCTTAAGGGACTTCTGCAATTCATATTCTAACTGAACAGAATATCTCTGCTTTTGGTTTATCTCTTTGACTAAGTATTCATTATCCTTGGTTTTAGAAGCTCTAATACTAAGATCTTCAATTTCTCGTTGTACCTGCATGAGACGTTCATATTGTTGCTGAACGGTTTTCGGCGCCTTAGCAAGATAGGTTTTAAGGCTAATTTCAGAATTGAGCAATATGCCTTTTGTCATCAAGCGGGCATTATATGCGTCAGTAAGTACTTTAGGATTATTGTTAAACTGCCACGCCAGCAAAGGAGCTAACTCAAAGACGTATTTGTTCATCGCCCAATATCTCTCACGTGTAGCAGCTGTCATATGGAGGAAACTGGTTCGAATGACTTCTTTCTGAAGTTCCAAAGCTTGATGGTAGTAAAGGTTTGTTAACTCTTCGTCACGTTTGTCGAAATAGTAAACAGCAAGGCTGTATAGAGGAGTTACTATGTCGGGATGTTTGTCACCCAGATTGCTCTTTAGAATATTGAGTGCCAATTTTGACAGCCTGATGGCTTCGTCGGTATCTCCTATTGCAAATGAATATGTAGCAGAGGAGGAGAGTAACTGGGCAAAAGAATTAGTTGCTGTATCACCAGCCAAGGTGTACAAGGCTATGGAGCTGTTACCATATTCAATGGCTTTGTCATATAGGTCTCGTCGCTTTTCCTGAGGAAAAGACTCGTTATTGCCATATGCATAGTATATTGTTGCAAGGTTGTTGTAAACTGTAGCAAGCGTATTGCTGACAATACTTTGTGGTTTGCGTATGTCTTTATGGGATAGGAGTATTTGTATCGCCTCGTCACCCATAGCGATTGCCTCGTCATATTGTTTTGTATAACGAGAATATAATATTTGTGTAGTTAAAGCCTTTGCTAATTGTACGTTGTCCTTTTTCTCTTTATAAAACTCAATGACGTTTTGCTGCATTTTTACAGCCATAGCAAAGTTGCCATTGAAAGACATCTGCTCTGCCTGGTTGGCAATGAGTTTTGCTTGAGAATCGTTGGTTATATCCTGCATGACAGCAGTAGCCTGCAAATTTGCAAGAATATCATTTGCTTTTTCGTTGTTACCAGTATTCTGGTATGCTTGCATAAGTTCTGCATTATAGGCAAGATAGAGGTCGCTATTCTTGCCTAAGGAACTTTTTATGGCATTGAGTGCTCTTGACAGACATCGTGCCTGCTGTTCATATTCTTCCTGAAATCTGTAGTATATAGAAGCTGAGTGGAGAATGTTGGCAAATTCTGTAGTCAATGTATCATTATTCTCACAGAAAATCTCTATACTCTCATTTACATAGCGTAGCGCATCTGGAATATTATCTTCTGCTTGCAAGTTTACGGAGAACTTGTGTAACATGCGTGCATAGTCAAGATTCTTCTCTCCATAGCTGAGTTTTGCTATGTCGATAGCTCTTCGACGGGCATTAACAGCCTTCTCTGCTTGATCTGTACGGCTATAGAGAAGTGCAAGCTCACTATATATTTCAGATGTAAGGGAGGATTTCTTCTGGTTCCATATTTTCAAGGCTTTCTCGCCTGCAAGAATGGCATTATCGAGATCTCCGTCACCATTGCGTTCATTAAGCCATCTGGTGAGTAGTAAAAGAGACTTTACCTCTGTCTCCTTGAGTCGCTTTACCTCATGAAAATGTCCAGCGGCACTGGTAATCTGTTCTATAGCCTTGTTAAGGTCTCTGTTGGCATGAGACTGTATCGCAGCCGAATAAGCATGCATGCCCTGAGTGTAATGACCTCCTTCTTGTGCAAAAAGTGACAAGGACAGGCATAGCAGGAATACCGTAAGTAAACAACGAAATCGCATATAAAAACCTACTTGACAGAGTCTGTTTCTACTATGTTGGCAGAGTTCTCCTTCGGATCAACCAAACCATCCATCATAGTATCTTCTGAGGCGCGCTCAATAGATGCAAATGTCTCAGAAGCTGCCTTCTTGCCCTGACTGCCATTAACATTCTCTACGATCTTGTTACACAGATATACAAAATAGGCTGCAGACAATGTCTTTACGTTTATGTTTGCAGAATGGATGCGACGGTCCAATGTGGATGCACCTTTGCCAACAAGAGTGTATAATTTCTTCTGGGACAGGCTGATAACCTCAATCTTTGACTCAGCATTGGTAATGAGAGTGGTATTGCCATTAAAGGTATTACCAACTTGAATAGGTACAGATGTCTTTCCTTTCTTATATGAGCCACCCCCAAGAACAGATTTCACTATGTAATCCTGAGCGGTTACACTACTGATAGATAATGAAAATAAGCAGATGATAACTAAAAAATATTTTCTCATATTATTCCTTTCTTTTTTTATTATTGTACTTTTTTCTATAATCTTCTATAATTAAAGAAATGGTTTCGTAAAGTAATCTGGATTCTACTAACATGGCGATACCTCCCATTGCAAACCTTAGGTCTATAAAAATATGTGGAGTCATGCCAAAGAATAATTGGTATCCAATACCAATAAGGATACTGAGCCAGGTGAAGTTAAGTATGTGTAATACAAAAACTGACTGAGAAAGCCTGCTTATCCAAAAACTTTTTCTATTTTGTCCCCATGTTTTGAAACATATCTGAATCATATCAGTGAGTATGACCAAGAGAAGGGATATCAGAAATGTAACTATGGGATTTAGTGTATATACATTATAATAGTCAAGATATGTTTGTACTGCATATGCTTGTACTATGGTACCTCCTAAAAGTCCGTATGGTGTGAACTTCATGTCGGTTGGATCACTGATAGCCCCAAAGATAACAATATGGTCTTTTATTAAAGATCTGTGTTGGGAAATAGAGTCAAATGGGATAACGTTGAACTTCGTAAGCGAATAGTTAATGAGAAATTCACGTTTTTTCATATATGTATCTTTTATCTCTGGTGCCCGATGACATGCTATGGCATAGGGAAGGGAAAGCAGAGTGTCTCCATCGTGTGTGTACCAAGAATACGTTTTTCTCGTATTTTGTTCTGCCCTGACCTCTTCGCTGTTGGATGGCGCTTCTGTAATGTAATCGTTAGGCATAAAAAAGGAGTGCTCGATTTTCTGATAGTCTCCTGTCTTCTGGCTGCCTTTGCGTAGTTTACATGCAACAATTACGTCGCTGACATTGCTGAGTTCACTAATAGCTTCAAAAAGGGTGTCATTGAGTTCTGGGTCTGCTTTGTATTCTGGGAACGTAACATCAAAAGCGGCAATATCTGGAGAACACATAGTTACTTCACGAATAGTTCTCGCTATACGACTGCGATCATAGACTTTCGTGAGATCAATGATGGTGATGTCGCTGTTTTGTGTGTTACTCTCGCTATCGATTTCAAAGTATAGGTCGGAAAAAGAAAAATTACCTATAGCTCGAGATACAGGGTTCAGGAAGTTTATTTGCAATGCTATCCTTGTCATTGCAAATACAATAAACAAGGATAGCAAAGATATTTTTGTACTTCTAATTATTATTTTCCGTAAATAAGAACGCATCTGTTGTCATCATTATTTGGGAATGGTTGAACTGTGTCGCCAAAACTTTTTACTTCTATGCGCTCTTTTGCAATGCCTTTTGCTACCAATGCTGCAGCTGCATTGTCTGCACGTTTCTGAGCATATTCGGCATTGATGGTAGGATTACCTGTACCTTTGTCAGCATACCCTTCTATGAGAATACCCTTGTCGGGATTCTTCTGTGCCCACTCAACAACTTTTTGTAGAACCTGTTCTTTCGATTCTGAATTGTCGGTTTCACGGAGTTGGAACTTCATATTCTCGGTCAGAGGTATGAGCTTTGGAGCTGGTGGGGGAACTGGCTTTGGCTCTGGTTTAATCTCTGGCGCTGCTTGTACAGGAGGAACTGGAGGTGTTGGACGAACAGCCTTCTTGTGTCCAAATTTGTATGTAACAGAAGCCTGAGCTGTGAGCATCCAGTCATTGCTGTTCTTGTATTTAGAATTGAAACGATCACTGAGGTTGTTGATGTCTGCCTCAATGCCAACACTCCAATTCTTAGAAATGCTGAAATCTACAAGTGTTCCGAAACGGATACTATGGCTTAGCAGTGATTTGCGAGAAGTACCTTCTCCCCATGCATTGCTTGTGTTTTCCTGAATAGCACCTCCATAGGTCTTACGTAAGTTCGTAAACTCATCGTTCTTCCATGCGTAAGCCAAACCGATACCACCGAGAACATATACATTAACAAAATGATTGCTGGTTTTAGAGAATATATTGTTAATGTTTAACATTACATCCAAATTGCTATTGATGTAGTTAAACTTATATGTCTGATTGATACTTTTAAGGGAACTCTTTGATTCCCATGCGTTCACATGGATGCGTGCTCCAACAACGGGAGAAAACATTCTGCCGAATGCAACACTTACAGTAGGACTGGCAAGCTTGAAAAAATTCTTACCACTGGTAAATGTTGTACCCATACCACCTTGCGCTTGTATAAACCAATACGGTTGTGGATAATAGCCCAAATCATAAGCTTCTTCATCTGCAGGGCTCGTCTGAATTTCATCTGCTATTACAGGTGATGTGCAGCATGCTATAAAGGCTGATAAAAAGAAAAATTTAATGTAACTCATATTAAATTAAGACTTAAGTTGATAAAAATAAATTAGATTTTGCTGCAAATGTATTGAAAATAATTAAACTATGCAAATTTTAATGTAATTTTTTTAAAATTCTATTTAAAATAATGCTATTCCATGGTGTTATTGGGCGTTTTTGTGTGTGATGCAGAAAGATATATAGCTAAAAAAGCACAGAAGAAAAAATACTTCTGTGCTGAAATGTTATGCTATGGGACGATATTACTTAAAAATAGTAGCCCAGACCTACCTGCCAAGAGTTGAATCTGCTGTTGCCAAGTAAGTTATCTGATGCGACGGCACTCTTTCCTACAACAAAGTTATAGTTTGCCTTTAATTCGAGATGGCTCAATACTGTGGCACCAATACCTACGTTAACGCTGAACTGGCTTGACTTCCATGTCCAATCTGAATAGTGCTTGCTGACGTTGAAACCGAACTGCGGACCAGCAAAGAGGAATACGTTTGCCATGCTGCTCAATCCCCAGCCATAACGGAGGTTGATAGGAATCTGGATAGTCTGCTGCTTGCGCTCCTCTGTAATGCCATTGGCATCGTTTACGACCTTTGCTGTACGCTGGTCGTACAAAGCAGAAGCATCAAAGCTGAGACCTACGATAGGAACAGTAAACTTGACTGTCGGACCTACGTAGAAACCGGCATTGTTCTTTGAGCCGAAGACATCACTGGACATCTTCATGTTTACGATATTTGCACCAGCACGCAAACCCCAGTTAAACTGAGCCTGAGCTGGTATTGCCATCAACATTGCAAATGCTGCGACGGCTAATGACTTATAGAATTTTTTCATAATTTAATTATAAGTTGTTTAATTCGTGGTTGAAACCAGTAACCCTGGGACTTGAAACTCAAAAGATTAGTGTCTTTCTCTTCTGACGCTGATGCGTGGAGAGCTGCCGCCAGCAGAACCGCTGCTCCTTGATGAAGACTTCTTGCTGACACTCGACTTCTTGGCACGACGATTTGCCTTTGCAGCTTTCTTTGCAGCCTTTGGATCAAGGGCAAGTTGTGCTTTGGCAATAGAGTCAAGGGAATCCTTGCGTACCTTGTCGCCCCAGATATTTTCTTCGAAGGCTTTCAGCTCAGCCTCAATCCTTGCCTGCTCTTTTTGCATAGCAGTATCGTTAGGGCAGTATTGTGCAAGGGTTTTGCCCAGCATGTTGTTGGTTTTGTATATCTTGCCCTGATACATGTTCTTAACGAAGTAGTCGTCAACAGACATTGTGGCAGCATTGTTGAGGTCGCTTGTCATAATGGTCTGTTTTGCAAGGAAAGGAGCAACATCGTCATATTTTACCCAGAACAATGGGTACTTTGTTTCTACATCACCAAAACCATCATCGCTGCTCATGATAGGGCAGAGGGCAAGAATCTTTGTGTGGAAGGTAGATGAATACTGGTCATAGTATGATGTTTCCTTTACATAGTATGACTTCACTTCCTTGGAAGGAATATCGCTGTTGTCTAACTTCAGCCTTCCGTCTTTGCGCTCATAGTAGATGTGATAGTTGTCGAGCAATGCCAATGGTTTTACCAAAGCATCTGGCTCAAAACTCTCATTTCCGTCAAGACGATATTCGTATGCCTTGATTTGTCCAGACAACACCAACTTGAACAGATATGTGAAAAGGTTCATCTGACTGCCGATAGGCTCTACAGGATAGTATAGTCCGGCATTGTCGCCTTTGGTGAGGTCTATCTCACGATATATGTCACGACGCCATACTACATCCTCCTTCATCTGCATTGATGTAGGGTATGACAACTGTGCACGGGTAGTGATACCATTGGCTGGTTTTGTTGCCGTCTTTGCCGATGCAGTGGTTGGCTTCTTTGGAGGTGCTACTGCTACTTTCTTTGGTGTAGTCGGCGGTGTCGCAGGCTTCGTTGCAGGCTTTGTCTCAGGCTTCACTTCTGACTTTGCTTCTGTCGCAGCCTTCTTTGGCGTACTCTTCACTTCCTGCTTCTTTTCTTTGGCAGCACGACGCTGTGCCGGCTGTGCATTTACTTGAAAAGCGAAAAGTGATAAGAACAGAAAAGAAAATACTATTTTCATATTTTGATACCTATATTATTTATTACTTTACAACGACTTCCATAGCTGTCGGCAATGTGCGGGCTATGCCGTCAGGACCGATTGCATGAATGCTTGAAATATAGAATCGCTTGTTGCGTGACAACTTGCGGAAAGTGTCTTTTTGTCTTGCAGAGAAGTTCGCACCATCGCTTACAACAGGAACTGCATTACCCATATTGTCGAAGAATACTGCTGTGAATCCTGTTACGCGGAACTCAATGTCAAGCAGTCCGTCATCAATAGCAGCCTTCAGAGTCGTTACGTTCATAAGATTTGCCTTTGACATACCACCGCCACGGAAACGGTCGTCGCCAATCACGATGTATGCAGTAGGATCTGGCAACTTACGTACATGGAAGGTGAACTGTCCCATTGGGAGAGGTCTTCCTGACTGTGAGCTGGTAACAGATATTGTGACGTCCTTGCCTACGGCACTTGGGCGTGCGATATAATGTCCAGGACCTGTTGGGGTGAGACTGCCACCACTCATCGTAGCGGCAACCTTGCTGAGAGGTACACCAGGAACAGAAACGCTGATAGGGTTGCTATATCCTGCATAGAGGACATTCATCAGGTCAGCGGAAACAGTAGCCGATGGGTCAACGACAGTATATTTCTGTTCGAAGTCACGCCTTATCGTGGTGCCAGAGGCATCCAGCATTGTCATGTATCCAGAGAAGGTGAAGTCACCTGTCTTGCCTGTGGTAAATTCGTAGGTGCTGTTGCGCAGCTCTACCTTCCTTCCACCGATGAACACCTCTGGCTGACGAGTGGTGTCGATGGCTGCCATAACGATTTGGGCAGAGAATTTATCACCACGGATAATGGTCTTCGCCTCTGGAATTACAAAGGCAGAGAGCTTGTTGACATGAATATCCTTTAGGCTGATGTTTGAAGAAAGGGTGTGTAGAATCTCGCCTTCAGCATAACGTACGTCATTTTGCAGTTTCGACAGAAGGGTTACTGCAGCAGCCACAGGCATCTGCTCAAACATATATTCAGGCCATTTCTTTCCTAAAGCCTTTGCTTTCTTGGAAACACTGGTAGAAAGATTGTCGTCGATGATTTTCTGAAGACGTTCGTCATTGAGCATAGTTTTTGCCTTGTAGCGGAAATCTTCAATCATCTTCTGCAGTTTCTTTCCCTGTCCGTTGATAGGAGAGAGCATTACCTGCTCAGCAGCTTCAAGGTCTTCCTTGTTCTGAATGTTATGTATGTCACCCTCTTCGCCGTCGGCTTCCTTGACAATAGCAATCTTCATCTGTTCTGCAAAATTATACAGCTCATCACTCATCTTCTTCACCTCCTGAGCTCTTGCATACCATACCCTTGTCTTCACAGGGTTGTTGCGCATCTGGGTTTCGAAGTTGTCGTAGATGTTTTTGTTTTCTGCAGAGGAGTTGTTGGTGGAGCGTCGTAGTCCCTCTTCCACAATAGAGAAACCATTGAGCACCTCCGTAGAGACATTCATTGCAAGCATCGCCATCAACACCACATACATGAGGTTGATCATCTTCTGGCGAGGGGAGACAGGTCGTTTCTTTATTGCCATGATTACATCTTTGGCATGTTAACAGTCATGGCCTCAATCATGCGGCTGTATATGCCGTTGAGTTCCTTAATCTTATTTGCCATGATGTTAGTCTGCTCGTTGATAGAGTCTTGAGTAGTAATTTGTTGTGATGCGGACTTTAGCTGCATCTCATAGACGCGTGCTATACCTGTGAGTGTGCGGTTGAGGTTCTCCATCTCTTCGCTGTCAACAGACAGACGCTGGCTGAGAGCTGATACCTTCTCGAGGGTCTCGTTGAGTTCGTTAAGACGGTCTATGTATGCCTGTGTCACTTCTTCCATGGCATCTGCTGTCTCTTGCGATACTGCTGGAGCAGGAGCACCTGTTACTGCGGTAGTGATAACACCTCCTGCTGGCTGAGAAATTGATGGCTTCTCATTATTATCAGTATTATCAGTGCCGGCAACTGCTGGAGCTACGTCAGGAGTCTTGTTGCTTGCTGGTGCAGCACCACCTCCGATAACTCCGTTGCCGATGATGACAGTGCCTCCTGAAATGCCTGAAATTTCTGCTGGGCTACCTGCTTTGCTGCCGGCAATTGGAGATGATGGTGCTATGATGGTTTGTCCTACGCCTGATGCAGCATTTGCGGCATCAGCAACAACTTCGTCCTCCATGTGGTTGCTGAGGGTCATGTCGATTGTGGTCTTGTCGAACGGACGGTCGAATGCTGATATGAAGAACACTACAACCTCCGTTCCCATACCTATGAAAAGCATGAGATTGGCACCTGGCAGGTGGGTTAACTTGAACAGGGTTCCGAGAATTACGACTGCTGCTCCCCAAGAGTATGCATAGTTCAGGAACGTCTGTCCTGGTACGCTGTCCATCCACTTCTGCATGAAGTAGATGATGTTTATTTTGCTATATTGTGACATATTTTCTAATTATCTTTTTTTCTTGCCTTTGCTGTTGACGCTTGATGAACTTGCCAGAGACCTGACACAACGGAAACCTATATAAGAGCGTGGCTGATTCTGGTATTCCCAAGAACGCCAAGCGGAACGGATGTAACTCTCAGGGTCTTTCCAAGAGCCACCACGAACGCTCTTCTTCTTCATGCGATATGGGTCTTCGAGAGCTGCGTTATACTCAAGTTGCGGATTGAGGTCGTTCATTGCCTCCACACCTGCTTCAGTATAAATGGTAGAAGTCCATTCTGCTACATTTCCAGCCATATCATACAGCCCATTGCTGTTTGCGGCATAGATGCCAGTCTTGCTGGTTATCAGGTTGCCGTCCTTGGTGTAGTTGCCACGGTCTGGCTTGAAGTTTGCGTAGTAGCATCCATCACCATTCTTTACGTCAGGATTCTCCCAAGGGAACTCTGTGCCGTCCTTTCCACGGGCAGCAAATTCCCATTCAGCCTCTGTCGGCAGGCGGTATCTCTGAATATAGCGCGCCTGTCCGCTGAGTCCTTTGAGGAGATATTCTGTACGCCAAGCACAGAAAGCGTTTGCCTGCTCCCATGTAACACCGACTACAGGATAGTCATTGTACGTTGGGTTAGAGAAATAGTTGCGCAGGTACATCTCGTTATCACTGTTCGTGAAGTCATTAACCCAGCAGGTGGTGTCAGGATAGATGTTTACGATGTAGGTGTTGAGGAAGTCCCATGGTCCTGAAAGCGGACGGTTGATGGTCTCGCGCACTATGTGTCCCTCGTCGTCTATGTAGGCAGTATCCTTGGAAATCATTACGACTTCGTCCATGTTGACTATTTTGTCGGTATTCAAATCACGCTCTCTGGCATCTAAACGATTCTTGCGCAAAGCAGCTGTCGTGTAGTCGTAGATTTCATAACGATAGTTCATCTGTGACGCATCGAGCAGTTTTTCTCCCGTAACAGGATTTGTGGTATAGAGAGACTCTATGGCACGCTGCTCATCCTCGTTAGGCTTGCGTGGGAGCTGCTTCTTCCAGTTCAGGTGCGGAGTTACAGGGTCACCGTTCTTGTCTTCGGTAATCATGTATGTCTCATCACCACCATAGGCTGGGTCTGCCAGACGGGTGCGGAGAATGCTGTCACGAACCCACATGACGAACTGTCTGTACTTAGCATTAGACACTTCGCGTTCGTCCATCCAGAAACCATCTACAGAGATGTCCTTTGTAGGTACTGACATTCCCCATAAAGTGTCTTTCTTTTCAACTCCCATGTGGAGGAAACCGCGATTAATGAGAGTCATGCCATACGGTGTAGGCTCACTAAACCCTTTTCCTGTGCTGTAACCAGTCACTTCGCCTCCTTGGGAAGCATGGGTCAACTTGCCACCAAAACAAGACACCATTATCAGCGATAAAGCCAATAATGATAAAAAGTGGAAAGCAAATAATGTTTTTTTCTTTGTCATATATATCTTTTTAATTTTATATCCCTGTATAGCGGTCAGCGTTTATCGGCATTTGACTCTTTAAAGCGTTCTCGTTGTCTGATATCTGTTTTTGCCGTGTTTGCCGAGGTCAACGTTCATGGAGTAGCCCAGGAACAGTTCGTGTGAACCGTTGCGGAAACCAAGGTCGTTGGTATATCCTTCGAAAGAATATCCTACCTTGAATCCGTTGAATGTTCCTCCTACGAGTAGCGTAACAGAACGGGTAGGGCTGTAGTTGATGCCGGCGTATAACATCTTTTGGTCGAATGTGTAGATTACGCGTCCCGTGATGTCTGCACGATAGGTAACCCCTTCTGTCATTACCAAGGCAGATGTGGCAATTTTTACGTATGGATTACGTAGCTGGAAGTCGTAACCGCCTGTGGCATAGTATGTTGCATCAATCTTTATTTCGTTTCTCTCTCCGAGCATCACCTTGGGGTGGGTGAGGTGCTGGGCACTGATGCCTGCATACCATTTTCCTTTTTGGAAGAGGACTCCAACTCCCAGGTCAAAGGTATTGCCGTCGATGTCGCTTTTGGTGAAAGCATCATCGTTCTCCTCGCCGAGTTCCACCTCGGAGCCACGGAATTTCTCTGTAATGATACCCGGTTGTATTCCGACTGAAAGCTGACCGCTGTATGCACTGCGCCCCAACTTCTTTCGTACGGCATACAGTCCCTTGATGCGTTGGTGAGTAAAAAGACCAATCTTGTCACTCATTATCTGGGCACCGACACCATGTATCAATCCCAGGGCAGAGAAGGGGGTGTCTCCGGAGATTATCATTGTCTGGGGGGCATGCTCAAAACCAGCCATTGTCATAGCGTAAGCAGCATATAGATTCATCTTCGATTCCTTACCTGCCGCTGCAGGGTTAAAGGATGTCTGCATATCGAAGTAGTGAGAGAAGTAAGGGTCATACTGAGCCTTCAGCTGGGTAGGGATGAATAGGAGTAAGAGGTAAAGGAGCAATGTCCTTCCAATTACCGTTTGCCTTTTTGTTTCTTTTAATCTTTTCATCTTCAGCCTTTTGACCTCGTTGAACCTGCTTTCGCTCAGCAAAATTAGAACGAGTTCTCTTTTGCCTTCGCCTAATCGCAGCTTTAGCCAATCTCACCATAAGTAAACGCAGAAAGAGCAGGTTTATTTCCCGCTCCATCATGTCTCAGTGTTAAAAACTCTTAAACAGGCTTGCCTTTGGCTTTGGCTTATTTCTTACTCCTCTACATGAGGATTATCATCTGCTGCCATTCTATAATCTGCATCGCCTTCCACTGCTTTCGACATATCTTTTCGCCTTATTGACTGCTTTATCATAGGAGTATATGTCTCTATGATATGTCCCCATTCATTTTGCGACATATCTGGGTAGCGTTCGCCATATTGTTCTATAACCTCGCGTTGCAACTCCATATCGCTGATATTCACATTCATGTGAAGACAATCGAATATAAGGTTGCGAACATCTATATCATCCTCTACATTCGCAAGCTTTGTAAACTTAAGCTTAGAAGTTCCGTTCTTCTTATAGTTTTCTACCTGATCAAGGACTTTCTTAAATACCTCTTCGTCCCACTCTGGTGGATATCCTTCTTTGTAGATGAGAACTGTCAGCTGCGAAGCCAGCTCGTTTCTCAGGTTGGTATTATTCAGCCAGTCAGCATAAACAGCTGTATCATCAATCAGCAACTTGATTTTC
This sequence comes from Prevotellaceae bacterium UBA7017, assembly GCA_002449535.1. Taxonomy (GTDB): domain Bacteria; phylum Bacteroidota; class Bacteroidia; order Bacteroidales; family Bacteroidaceae; genus Prevotella. The sequence goes on from DJWZ01000122.1 coordinate 19,039, forward strand.
TTGACAAGTTCAATACAACGCTCGTCAGGATATTCAAACTTGTGAGTATCTCTAACCTCTGTCAAGACATCAAAAAATGCCTTTTCCTCAAAGGTGATACCCAGTTCTTTGAACTTCTCGCTGTCAACCTTCAGGTCTTTCAGAATCTGCTCTAATTTATCAGTAAGATGCTAATTCAGAGGCGTACCATGCATACCACGCATACCAAATGGTATTTTAAAAGTATCATAAAAAGGAGTATCTTTATCTTTATATATATTATATATATTATATATAATATATATAATATATATAAAAATTAAAATAGAGAAAAAAATGGTTAATTGCAAAATTGTAATGGTACGCATGGTACGCATGGTACGCATGGTATGCCTCCTATCACCCTCTTAATTTATTTAACAAATATTAACTCGCCAAAATACTCTTCAAAACCTATTGTGAGGGTGATAAAAAAGCAGTACCTTTG
>DJWZ01000100.1 GCA_002449535.1 Prevotellaceae bacterium UBA7017
TTTACAGACATATAGCAGTTCTTTATGAGGATATTCTTGCATACGTCAAGGTCTATGGCATCTGTAGAAGGTCCCTTACTGTCATCGGGCTTTCCAAGAGAATAAATACGTACTCCCAAAACCTTTACATTCTCGCAGTTATAATAATGGCTTGTCCAGAAAGCTGAATTCTGTAATTTTACGCCCTCTACCTGCACATTTTTGCAGTTAGAGATGTATAGCAGTCTGGGACGTTGTTCGTCCTTGTTGGTACACTTCCTGTTCCACTTGCGGCGAAGCCAGAACTGTTGATGATATTTCAGACCATTACCATCTATGGTTCCCTTTCCTGAAATGGTGAAACCATCCAATCCGTCCGCATTGATGAGGGCACCGAAATATGTGCATGTTTCTCCCTCTATTCGTGTCTTGCCAAGAGGATAGTCACCAATGAAGTCAGAGCCTTGCAGGACAGCACCATCTTCAAGATATAAATGAGTGCCCTGCTTAAAATGCAAGCCGCCAGTCAGGTAAACACCTTGTGGGATACATATCATACCTCCACCATTAGATGCAGCCTTGTCGATGAGAGCCTGGATGGCTTTTGTGTGGATGTGCCCATTGGCAAAGATACCATAATCTGTCAAGACATAGCGCTTTAGTCCAGAGAGGTCAACAGCCTTGGTGTCTTTAAACCAAGCAGAGATAGTAGTGCCATCGGGCCATGTGTCAACTGTTTTGGCTTTCTTTGCGCCAAAAGAACAGAGTGTTGACAGAACTGTGAATAGTGTAATTAATAATAGGTTTCTCATAAGTTATTATATTTTATTAGTTAGTTGTTGAAAGTTTCAGCCATCCATATATTCCCAGCAATACTACCATCAGTGTCTGTACAGCATGAACTATCAGCACGAAGAACAATGCGGCAGAATCTGAAATACCATATATAATAAGCACTGTCTTAACGGCAAAATGCCAAGAGCCTGCACCATTTGGCGTTGGCACCAATACTGCCATACATCCTACGGCAAAGCTTACCAAGGCGCATGACAGGGACAACTCAGATGTCTCTTTGAAACAGAAGAAGGTGAGATAGTAGTGCAGGAAGTACGCCACCCATATCCCGACGCTAAACATCATATATAAAGGTAGGTTCTGAACCTCTTTTACTGAGAGTACTCCGTCTTTCAGCCCTTTTAAAGTCGATTTGATCCTGCCATAGAATTCCAAGCGTTTCAGCAGCAGGTAAAGGCTTGTCATCAGTGCTATAACACATATTATCGTCACGACATATCCTGTAGCAGAAAACTGCCCAAAGAATTCTGTTAAAGCATCCAGTTTTGTTCCTGTCGTAGAGAAAAAGGAAAGCACTACAGGTAGGTGTATCAGTACGATACACATAATGATGACAAGCAGTACAATAGTGTCAACGGCACGTTCGGTCACAACGGTGCCCAAGGCTTTTGCAAACGATACTCCATCTTTACGCGTAAGGATGCCGCAACGTGTAAATTCTCCTATTCTTGGTATTACTAAAGATGCAGCATAGGAAACAAATACAGCGTAGAAACAATGAACTGTGCGGGCATGTTCCTCTAATGGTTCTAAAGTCTGCTTCCAGCGCCAGCCGCGAAACATCTGCGCTATAACACAGAAAGGGAAAGATGCTATCATCCACCACCAGTTCATCTCGTTCAGCAGGACATCCTTCACTGACTGGAAATCAAAGTCCCGGTACATCCAGTAAAGGATTAGTCCACCAAGCAGTAGTGGTAGAAGTATATTGAATATTCTTCGGATACGATGCATTGAATTTTTCTTCTAATGACACATTTGTTTTATGTCATTCGGCTACAAAGGTATAAAATAAATCTCATATCCCCAACCTTTTTTAGGATTTTTTCTTAATCCATCCTGCCTTTATAGTCCTCATAGGTATAATGGCGCAGTGTGCTGATGCTTCCGTCAAGATGTTTTATTGCTATGTCAGGGTGCTGTATTCCGTTAAACATCGTCGTCTTCACTGTGGTATAGTGAATCATATCTTCAAAGATAATGGTGTCGCCAACAGATAATGGCTCGTCAAACTCCCAATACCCCAGATAGTCTCCTGACAGGCAGCTGTTGCCTCCTAAGCGGTAAGCCTTGTCGCTGTTCTGCTCAGTATGGCGTGCTCCTCGTACCTCTGGGAAATACGGCATTTCCAGACAGTCCGGCATATGACATGTAAAGGAGACGTCAAGAATGGCAGTACGGATATTGTGATTTTCCACTATATCTACCACATGCGCCTCCAGGTGTCCTGTCTGCCACGCAAATGCAGACCCCGGTTCCATTATCAGCTTTATGTGTGGATAGCGTTGATGAAAACCGTTCAAGGTGTCTATCAGCAGTTGCAAGTCATATCCCTTGCGAGTCATCAGGTGTCCGCCTCCAAAGTTTATCCATGAGATGTTTTGCGTAATTGGCGACGAAATAAGAAATTTCTCCTCCAGATGCGCCAAAGTCCTCACGAAAACGTCAGCATCATTCTCACAATGACAATGCATGTGAAGTCCCGTTATTGGAGGAATCTCTGTGTCTGATGTGTCATAGGCATTAAACAACTCGTCAGCAGTAACCCCAAATCTGGTGCCGGGGGAACAAGGATTATAAAGGTCTGTAGCAATCTCCGAATATTCAGGATTAACTCTCAGCCCTATCTGCAACTTCCCGTTTGCCTTCTTGGCACGTTTTGCCAAACGGCGATATTGTGACAAAGAGTTGAATGTCAAGTGTGATGACATTCGGGCTATCATGTCAATTTCTGAATCCAAATATGCAGGGGAGTATGTATGTGCGGGAGCGCCAAATTCCTCATATGCCAGACGCGCTTCGTTAAGAGAGGAAGCTGTCGTCGCTGTGATATACTTTCGAAATAGGGGGAAAGTCTTCCATAGGGCAAAAGCCTTGAATGCAAGAATTATTTGTACATCAGCTTGTTGAGAGACCTTCTGTATGATAGAAAGATTTTTTATCAAAAGAGCTTCCTTGAGAACATAAGTTGGGTTATTCATGTTTATTATTGTTGAATTTGGATGCAAAGGTACTAAAAAAGATTAAAAAAAAGGTTTCTTCAAAGTTGAAAGTGAAATAAAAGGACATGTTGTTATAATTTTTTGTAATTTTGTAGCGTGAAACTTATAATTCAAACGTTACCGACATATTTTGTAGAGGAGGATAAGATACTGACAGCACTTTTTGAGGAAGGTATGGATATCCTCCATATAAATAAGCCTGAGTCAGAACCCTTATACATGGAGCGATTGCTTTCGCTTCTTCCAGCCAAGGTGTATGGTAGGATAGTGATACATCAGAACTATTACCTGATGAAGGAGCATGACCTCAAGGGCATTCATATCGACAATCCTGATGCCCCTGTTCCAGATGGGTTTAAGAGACACATATCTCGTACCACCAACAGAATCAGCGACCTGAAGGGCTTCAAAAAAGAATGTGAATATGTAATGCTCCATTCGCTATTCGACTCCTTGCATGATGACGTGAAAGCATCCCTGACAATGGAGGAAGTACAGGAGGCACGTCGTGCAGGATTGATAGATAAACATGTCTATGCCCTTGGTGGCATGAGTCTCGAGAATGTGCAGCAGGCAAAGGATTTGGGATTTGGCGGAGTTGTCATTTGTGGCGATTTGTGGAACAGGTTCAGTATTCAGCACGAGATAAATTTCCACGAGTTGATAAGTCATTTTAAGAAATTGAAAAAAGCAATTAGTTAATATAAAAACGATATATGGCAAAGAAATCTTCTATTAAGATTGACCCAGACAAGATGGATGGGTTTATGGTGTTCTCTGGTACTGCAACCCGTTATTTGGCAGAAAAAATTTGTCAAAGCCTTGGTTGTCCGTTAGGAAATATGGTAATGACAAAATTCAGCGATGGTGAGTTTGCTGTAAGTTTCGAGGAAAGCATTCGCGGACGGGATATCTTCCTGGTGCAGAGTACCTTCCCTAATTCAGACAATCTGATGGAATTGCTGCTGATGATTGATGCAGCAAAGCGTGCATCAGCAAAGACCATCAATGCCGTTATCCCTTATTTCGGATGGGCTCGTCAGGATCGTAAGGATAAGCCTCGTGTCAGCATTGGTGCTAAACTGGTCGCAGATTTGTTGAGTGTTGCTGGTATCGACCGTCTCATAACAATGGATTTGCATGCTGACCAGATTCAGGGGTTCTTCGATGTGCCTGTTGACCATCTCTATGGTTCTGGTGTCATACTCCCATATATCGAGAGTCTTAAGTTGAAGGATATTGTTATTGCAAGCCCTGATGTAGGTGGTGCCAAGCGTGCAAAGAGTTATGCTAAGTACCTCGACTGCCCGTTGGTATTGTGTAACAAGACCCGCGCTCGTGCCAATGTAGTGTCTGAGATGCAGATTATTGGTGATGTGGAGGGCAAGGATGTCGTTATCGTTGATGATATGGTAGATACTGCAGGAACCATTACTAAGGCTGCTGATATCATGAAGGAAGCAGGAGCAAGAAGCGTTCGTGCTTGTGCCAGCCATTGTGTGATGTCGGGACCTGCAAGTGAGAGAGTGCAGAATTCAGCCCTGGAGGAGATAATTTTTACTGACTCCATCCCTTATTCCAACAGATGCGCTAAGGTGAAGCAACTCAGCGTTGCTGATATGTTTGCTGAAACAATCAGAAGGTGTATAAATAACGAAAGTATTTCTTCACAATACATCATCTGATACCTGACACTTTAAGAATTCAAGAGAGGAACCAATACGTGGGGAAATTAAACTCTATATGGGACTATATCGCTCGGCATAAGTATCTTATTACTATAACGCTGGGTGTGTTGATTATCGGTGTGCTTGATGAGAACAGCGTTTTGAGACTGGTATCATTGAACATAAAGATAGATGAGGCAAACCAGACGCTTGAAGAGTATGTAGAACAGTATAAAACTGATTCTGCAAAGATACATGAGTACGAAACATCGCTTAGCGGTGTGCGTCGTATTGCTCGTGAAAAGTTTTTCATGAAACAGGATAATGAAGATGTATATGTGCTAAGCACAGATAGAGAATCCGCAAAAGAGAATGAAAGAGTTGAGTAGAATTCAGCAAATTATTATGGCTGTTGGTGCAACACTGATGGTAATTGGAGTGGGGTGCTACGTCTTTAGCTTTATGCCAAAGGTGTTTTCTGTTGTTTTCATGGTAGGGGCTTTGTCTTTTGCCATTATGCAGATGATTCAGGCATCTTCTTGCGAAGGGGAAAGCATTACCCTCCGCAGGCTTAAGAGAATAATGGCTATTGGTGATATCTGTTTTATATTGGCAGGATTGCTGATGCTCGAGAATTCTTTTATGGTGCTTTATAATGTCCTCTCTTGGGAAATGTGGGTGAAATATTGTTGGAACAACTGGGTGGTTATTCTGCTTGTAGCAGCCATCTTGGAACTTTATACATCACATAGAATATCTTATGAACTGAAAAAGAACAGCTGATGAGAAAATTTTCTACCTTATTATATTATATTGTTATAGCAGTATGCCTTACGGCATGCTCACAATATAACATTGTCGGTTCTTCTGATTTAAGCGACATAGATGGAAGGACACTCTACCTGAAGGCAATAGATCTCGACTCCTTGACAACTGTCGATTCCTGTAGCGTTGTTCATGGTAAGTTTAAGTTCTCTGGTTCCCTCGATTCTACTCGCATCGTAACCCTCTGCATCGATAATATGGCAATTCTTCCTGTTGTGTTGGAAGAAGGGGAGGTGCGTGTAACACTCAATGACCAGAGACAGGAGAGTAAGGGAACACCTCTCAATGACAGTCTTACAGCCTTCAATAAGCGTTATGAGACATTGATAAGTCAGTTCGAAGACCTTGAGCACATCCAGAATCAAGGGTATATGAATGGTGAGAATATGGATTCCATAAATCTCATCCTCGTTGCAAAACAACGTCGGCTTGTTATGAAAGAAGACGAATTGGTTACATCATTCATCTCTGCAAACTTCGACAACTGTCTGGGTCCTTATGTCTTCCAGTTGGCAACAAGCAATTACAGATACCCCGTTTTGGTACCATGGATAGAAGCCCTGATGACCAAAGCTTCGCAGAAGTTTAAGGATGCTCCGTATGTAAAGGAATATATGGAGACGGCGAAGCAGAATCAGGATATTATGACTGGTGTGAAATGAAAACGCTGATAAAAAGTGGTACCGTTGTCAACGAAGGGCAGCAGCAGAAGGCAGACATTCTTGTCATAGACGACAGGATAGCCTCTGTTTCACCCTGTGGCACTGGCGCTACTGATTACGATAATGTCATCGACGCAGAAGGGTGCTATGTTCTCCCTGGTGTCATAGATACTCATGTTCATTTTCGTGAGCCAGGGCTTACCCACAAGGCTGATATGCAGTCAGAAAGTCTGGCAGCACTCTCTGGTGGTGTGACATCTGTTTTTGAGATGCCCAATACCAAGCCCCAGACAACTACCTTGGCAGCATGGGAAGATAAAATGCAGATGGCACGAAGCAGGATGCATGTCAACTATGCCTTTTTCCCGGGTGCTACGAATGATAATATCGAAGA
>DJWZ01000094.1 GCA_002449535.1 Prevotellaceae bacterium UBA7017
GATAGAAGTGAGGTAGAGGTGAGAAGTAAGAAGTAATAGAATTATCAATAATATTAAAAAAACAATGAAAAAAATCTTTTTTGCAGCAACAGCTGCTATTATGGCTGCAATATTCACATCTTGCGGCAATGGCACTCCAAGTGCAAATCTTAAGGACGATATAGATACCCTCAGCTATGCTGTCGGTATGGCACAGTCTGACGGCTTGAAGGAATATCTCGTTCAGCGTATGGGCGTTGATACAGCTTATATCGATGAGTTTATCAAGGGTCTTAACGAAGGTGCTACAATCGGTGACGACAAGGCAAAGGCAGCATATATCGCTGGCGTGCAGATTGGTCAGCAGGTAGGCAGCCAGATGGTTCAGGGTCTCAACTATGAAATCTTCGGCAACGATTCTACCCAGCAGATTTCTTCCAAGAACCTCATTGCCGGTTTCGTAGCAGGCGTAACAGGTAAGAAGCAGCTGATGAACCTCAATCAGGCTCGTATGCTGGCAGAGGAGAAGATGCATACCGTAAAGGCTGCTGCTATGGAGAAGCAGTTTGGCGACTACAAGAAGCAGAACGAGAAGTTCCTTGCCGACAATGCCAAGAAGCCAGGCGTCGTAACTCTTCCTTCAGGACTTCAGTACAAGGTGCTTTCCGAGGGCAATGGTGCAACTCCTGCCGATACCTCTCTCGTAAAGGTTAACTACGAAGGCAAGACAATTGACGGTAAGGTGTTCGATTCAAGCTTCAAGCGTAATGCTCCTGTCGAGATGCGTGCCAATCAGGTTATCAAGGGCTGGACAGAGGCTCTTACTCACATGAAGGCGGGTGGCAAGTACGAGGTCTATATCCCACAGCAGCTGGCATACGGCGAGCGTGCCCAGGGTGAGCAGATTAAGCCATTCTCAACTCTCGTGTTCACAATCGAACTGCTTGAAGTGAAATAAAAAAAATAATGCATTATGAAATATAAATTATTTTTCTTAGCTCTTGCTGCAGCTCTTTGCGTCGTTTCTGTCGATGCAAAGAAGAAGGACAAGAAAGAGGCTGCACAGCCAAAGACCGAAGCAGCTGTAGTGTTGAAGTCTTCAAGCGATTCCCTCAGCTATGCTGGCGGCTATGCCAACACAAACGGCTTGATACCATTCCTGCAGCAGCAATACAGGGTTGATACAGCCTATATGGCAGATTTCATTCAGGGTCTCAAGGATGCCAAGGAAAAGGGTAACGACCCACGCTTCGTAGCATACAATGCCGGTGCCCAGATACAGCAGATGCTTGAGCAGCGCATGATATCAGGACTCAAGACAGCCTTGCAGGATGCCACTGACTCCCTCGATGTCAACCTCTTCTACGCAGGTTTCCTCGCTTCTTTGAATAATGACTCTACTTTCTTCAAGCAGGAGAATGCCATGAAGTACTTCGAAGAAGGCATGAAGCGTAATGAGGAGGCAAAGAAAGAGAAACTCTATGGCGAGAACCGTCGCAAGGGTGAGCAGTTCCTTGCCCAGAACAGCACCAAGGACAGCGTCGTGACACTTCCTTCAGGACTGCAGTATAAGGTCCTGACAATGGGCACAGGTCCTAAGCCAAAGGCTACTCAGGAGGTGCATGTAAAGTATGAGGGACGTCTCATCGACGGAAAAGTCTTCGACAGCAGCTATACCCGCAAGGACCAGGTTACAAAGTTCCGTGCCAACCAGGTCATCAAGGGCTGGACAGAGGCCCTGCAGCTGATGCCTGTAGGCTCTAAGTGGGAATTGTACATCCCTCAGGAGTTAGGCTATGGCGACCGCCAGTCAGGACAGATACCACCATATTCAACCCTGATATTCACTGTTGAGTTGGTTGACATCACCCCTGATGCTCCTGCAAAGAAGTGAAGAGTGAAAAGTGAAGAGTGAAGAATTGATAGTTGACAGTTGATAGTTGATAGTTGACAGCTGACTAAGGTCAATTTTCAATCTTCAATATTCAATAGTCAATAGTCAATGGTCAATGAATTAAAGGTAACAATACTACAGACCGATATTAAGTGGGCTGCCCCCGATGCAAACCAGAAGGCATTGGAGTCAGCCCTCCTTGGTTCTGAGAAGTCAGACCTCTACGTCCTCCCCGAGATGTGGAATACCGGCTTCATGGCAGGCGAAGAGTCGAAGGACTCTTTTATTCATAATTCAAAATTCATAATTCAAAATTTAAAAGAGCTCGCTCGTCGTTTTGACGCTGCCATTGCCGGCTCTATGTGTGTGGAGGAAGATGGAAAGCGCTATAATCGCTTTTATTTCGTAACACCCACCGACGTCTATACTTATGACAAGCGCCACCTCTTCTCCTATGCCGGCGAGGACAAAAACTTTACGGCAGGCAAGGAACGTACCATTGTCGAGTGGCGAGGAGTGAAGTTCCTCCTTCAGGTGTGCTACGACCTCCGCTTCCCGTGTTTCTCACGCAACGGAATAACGAAAGTGAATGAGGAGTTAGGAGTTAGGAATGACTCCCTTCCTTGGGAGGGGCGGGGTGGGGTCATTTTATACGACGCCATCATCTATGTCGCCAACTGGCCTGCCAGCCGTCGCAGGGTGTGGGATGTGCTGTTGCAAGCCCGTGCCCTTGAAAACCAATGCTTTGTGATAGGAGTCAATAGGGTTGGCGACGACCCAAACTGCCACTATGATGGCGGTTCTGCCATCATAGATGCCAAAGGAAAAATCCTTGCTCAGGTGCCAGATAACACAGCCGCCTCCGCCACAGCCGCCTTGGATATGGAATCCCTGATAGCCTTCAGAAAGAAATTTCCCGTCCTGCAAGATGCGGATTTATTGACCATTGACTATTGACCATTGACCTCCCCCGGGTTTCTGTCCCCCGCGAAACGGGGGAACCGAAGGGGGGGTAAAGACCATTGAGGTCGGGGTGGGGGCACTCTCCCCATACCTTCTTCTAACTTGAGGATGATATTGCTTTTGAGGTGGATAGAGTAGCATAGAAAAGTCTCCTGACTTACAACCACAGTTTCTCCTCCGTCATCTACAGCCCTCTGTATAGCCTCGTTTATGGCGTCAGAGTCGATATGCTGTCCGTCACCCTTCGCTCCGAAGTCACGTACGTTATACACAGCAGCATTGCATATGGTGCTATATGTCGCCGGTGGTCTCATTTACCGCCATGGCTTCTCCCGGCACTCTGTCAGAGCGGAAAACAACCCACTCTCCATCCGATGTCCATTGGTTATGCGTCTGATAAATCTTTGAATCCCCCGTGCCACTCTTACTGGTCAAGAATATCAGTTTCGTTCCAGCCTTAGGGTCGTTTATAACTTTACGTTCAGATGGGAAACGAGCCCCTATCTGAGCAGCAGAAAACAATGGAAGGGTAATCGTAACAAAAAGTAATAGTAATTGTTTCATCTTGTGTGTTATTAAGTCTGGGTACAAGGGTAATAAATTATGATGAAAAACAAAATCAAAAGCGGAAAATATTTGCTTAATTGAGAAGAATTTACTGCAGTTATCGTTCGTTTTATCCCCCAAAAGGATGTTTTTTCGTTTTCGATATTGCCATGCTGTTTGCTCCCCAAAACCGACTTTTGCCATAGCTAAAAAAATTTAAATTTAAAATTTAAAGTGAATAAATTATTTTCGTGCTTTCCTCAAAGGGAGGCAGGCAGGCGGCGAGTCCTTGTTGCCCCCTCGTTGGATTGCTGGTGCAAATATAGGGACTTTTGTGCGAAAAGCATGTCATTTTGATAGAAAAAAATTTTTTTTTCCATTTTGCTTTCCCTTTTGCCAGGGTGGCAAAACGAGCGTTCATAATGTTCATCGTTCATCGTTCATTTCACTGAAAAACAACAGCTTGTACTACCTATTTGATAAATATTTATTATTTATTTTATAAATATATATATATAATAACCCCCATAATGCTCCGCATAGTGTCCCCCGTGAACAATGAACGATGAACAAAATGAACGCGGACTCCGTAAATGTTAAGAAAAGCAAAAAAAATGAGACACGAATAGGAAAAACTTAACATTTATTATATGTAAATTAAAATTTTTTCTTATTTTTGCAACCAGATTAAGTCTGCTCGTGTGTTCAACCTTATACGAGATGTAGAGTACAGGGGGCAGGGCATGGTCTTTGAAATATTGGAAAGAGTCTTTAACTATAACAGGGCGAGGCTCGGAAAGGACGTTTCCGGACGTTGCTATTTGTGAACTCAAACTTCGCATCTTTGACTTTGTCGAAGATGCTGCGTTGTGAAAATGAAAAATCACCTTTTCGTTTTACATAACTTAAACGCATCTTTGATTCTTCTCACAGAAGTAATACGAAGGACAGAGTTTATGGATAGG
>DJWZ01000150.1:0-9780 GCA_002449535.1 Prevotellaceae bacterium UBA7017
TTTGACCTTCGGTCGCAATCGTGCTTTGCACGCTGATACCTTTAGGTGTAAGAATGGTACTTGATTTATCATCAACTTTGGTCGAAAATATAAATGAAAATAAAGAAAATTTAAATTTCATTTGGTATTTTGCTCATTTAATCGTACCTTTGCACGCGATTTACACATTATTAATAAATAAAGGCATAGAAAATTATCGTCATGAGTGTACTTAGTGCATTGCTGTTTTCGTTGGTGATTACCGCCACAAATCCTCTCGGGACAGACCGTAGTGTTTCGGATATGGTAGAGGTAAGCGTGCCTGATGATGGCAAGCAGTATGTGGTGACGGACGAGAAGGGGGACACTCTGCCTTCTCAGGTTACGTATGATGGTAAGCTAATATTCCCTTGCCAGGCTTTGAAGGCTAAGGCAAAGGCGAAATTCTATGTAAGAGAGGGACGAAACGCCAAGAAATTCCCCCAAGAGGTGTTTGGCAGGAATTTCCCGGAGAGGGATGGGGACTTCTCCTTCGAGAACGACAGGGTGGCATATCGCCTGTATGGTCCCGGGTCGAAGGGGGTGTATGGATATGACATCTTCAGCAAACGCACCAATAAGCTGTATCTTGAGAAGCTCTACAAGCTGCAATGCGACAATGAGGTACACTCCATGCGTTCGAAACTGACAAAGCTGGGTCGCAGGGACTTGGCAGACAAGATGTATAACGAGGTGTTCTCATATCATGTAGATCATGGTGAGGGAATGGACCAGTATGATGTCGGCAAGACCCTTGGCGGAGGAGCCATAGCATACAAGGGGGCTGACGGAAAACTGGAGTTTCAGGGGTCTTTCAAGACTGCCGAGGTGCTCGATAACGGTCCGTTGCGCCTGACTGTCCGCCTAACATACCCGAATGAAGTGCGCATACTCTCGATAGACGCACATAGCAATATGGTAAAGTCGGTAGTAGAGACAAAGCGACCTTTCGTGGCGGGAATAGTAATGCACAATAGCGACAGCAAGAAAACTGAGGGAGAAGGATACATAGCCTATGAGGACAAGGACGGAATTATGATAGCCTGCCTTGCACCACAGGGAAAGACGGAGCAGGCACAGGGGCATCTGCTCATAACTCCTGCGGCTGATACATACTACTTCGGATCAGCTTGGGGACGCTATGAAGGCGATGGAATCACTGATTTCAGCTCTTGGCAGAACTACCTGAAGGCTTATTTGCTACAGATAAAGAATCCATTAAAGATTAAGATAAAAAGATAAAAAAGGAAAACTAAATTATGGCAGAAACATTAGAAATTAAAGAACTCGACAATGTCGTTGTTCGATTTTCAGGTGATTCCGGTGACGGTATGCAGCTTGCCGGAAACATCTTCTCTACGGTATCAGCCACTGTAGGTAACAGTATCTCTACTTTTCCTGATTATCCTGCTGACATCCGCGCTCCGCAAGGTTCGCTGACGGGTGTGTCAGGATTCCAGGTTCATATTGGTGCCGATGTGGTTTATACTCCTGGTGACCAATGTGATGTGCTGGTGGCTATGAATGCCGCAGCCCTCAAGACACAGTACAGGTATGCAAAGCCCGGGGCTGCTATCATCATTGATACAGACTCTTTCGGACAGACAGACCTGGACAAGGCACAGTTTAAGACTACCGACTACCTCGGAGAAATGGGTATCGACCCTGACCGCGTCATCGCTTGTCCTATCACAACAATGGTGAAGGATGCCCTTGCTGACTCAGGCATGGACAACAAGGCTATGCTGAAGTGTAGGAACATGTTTGCATTGGGTCTCGTCTGCTGGCTCTTCAGCCGCGACCTGAACCTTGTCGCTAACTTCCTGCGCGAGAAGTTTGCCAAGAAACCTGCTATTGCTGAGGCTAACATAAAGGTGATACAGGCAGGATATGACTATGGTCACAACACACATTCTTCTGCTGCGAATGTATATCGCATTGAGTCTAAGCACAAGGTGCCTGGACGCTATATGGACATAACAGGTAACAAGGCTACAGCATACGGCTTCATCGCAGCAGCTGAGAAGGCTGGCTTGAAGCTCTATCTGGGTTCTTATCCTATCACTCCTGCAACAGATGTGCTCCACGAACTCTCAAAGCACAAGAGTCTTGGCGTAACAACTGTTCAGTGTGAGGACGAGATTGCCGGCTGTGCCAGCTCAGTAGGTGCTGCCTTTGGTGGTGCTCTGGCTGTTACCAGCACTTCTGGTCCTGGTATCTGCCTCAAATCTGAGGCTATGAACCTTGCTGTAATCATGGAGTTGCCACTCGTCGTGCTTGATGTGCAGCGTGGCGGTCCTGCTACAGGACTTCCAACAAAGTCTGAGCAGACAGACCTCCTGCAGGTTCTCTTCGGCAGAAATGGTGAGTCACCAATGCCTGTAATCGCTGCTCTGTCACCAGTTGACTGCTTTGATGCAGCTTATGATGCCGCAAAGATGGCTCTGGAACACATGACTCCAGTAGTGCTCCTCACAGATGCATTCATAGCAAATGGCTCTGGAGCATTCAAGCTGCCTGACCTCAGCAAGATGGCTCCTATCAATCCTCCTTATGTACCAGAAGAACTGAAGGGTACATGGACTCCTTACATGAGAGCTGAGAACGGAACCCGTTACTGGGCTGTTCCTGGTCGTGAGGGATTCCAGCATATCCTCGGTGGATTGGAGAAGGATGATAAGACCGGCGCTATCTCTACTGCTCCGGAAAATCACGACTTGATGACTCGTAAGCGTCAGGCAAAGATTGACAATATTGAGGTGCCAGACCTTCAGGTAATGGGTGATGCAGACGATGCAGACTTGCTGATTGTCGGTTTCGGCTCAACATACGGACATCTGCATGCCGCTATGGACGAGATGCGCAAGCAGGGAAAGAAGGTAGCCCTTGCACAGTTCCGCTATATCAACCCTCTGCCAAAGAATACTGCTGAGGTGCTCAAGAAGTATCCAAAGGTAGTTGTAGCAGAGCAGAACATGGGACAGCTGGCTGCATACCTGCGTATGAAGGTCGATGGATTCGTGCCTGCACAGTTCAATCAGGTTAAGGGACAGCCTTTCGTTGTCAACGAACTGGTTAAGGCGTTTAGCCCCCTCCTAACCTCCCCCAAGGGGGCGGAATAAGACTCCATTCTGTACTCTGATGGCATACTCTTACGAAACAGCCGATGAAGCATGGTATAAATTACTTGAAGAATTTGCCAAAGAAAATCGAAGAAACCCTACTGAAGCAGAATCTTTATTATGGGAGATACTTAGGAAAAGACAGTTAGGAAAACCCTTTCGCAGGCAACATATAATAGGAGACTTTATTGTTGATTTCATGTGTTTACCAGCAAAGTTGATAATTGAAGTAGATGGAGGATACCATAATATAGGGAACCAACAAATGCTTGATGAAAAACGAACAGAATGGCTGGAAAAGAAAGGTTACAAGGTTATTCGATTTACAAACGAAGAGGTGCTGTCTGATACTAAAAATGTAATAATTAAATTGAAAAACGAATTGTTATGAATACAACAAGTAATATAGCCTCCCCCCTTGGGGGGAATGAGGGGGGCCGTTGGAGCCCTTCCGATTATAAGAAAGGTCAGCCACGCTGGTGTCCTGGATGTGGTGACCATTTTTTCCTCGCATCCCTTCATAAGGCTTGCGCAGAGATTGGCGTCGCACCATGGAATACTGCGGTAATCTCTGGTATAGGCTGTTCTTCCCGTTTGCCACACTATATGGCTACATACGGAATGAATACTATTCATGGACGTGCTGCTGCTATTGCTACAGGATGCAAGATAGCTAATCCTGACCTTACCGTATGGCAGATATCAGGTGATGGCGACGGACTTGCCATTGGCGGTAACCACTTCATTCATGCCAACAGACGTAACATCAACCTCAATATGATTCTTCTTAACAACCGTATCTATGGTCTTACGAAGGGTCAGTATTCTCCTACATCACCACGCGGATTTGTCTCTAAGTCAAGTCCTTACGGTACGGTAGAAGACCCTTTCCGCCCAGCAGAACTGTGCTTTGGTGCTCGCGGACACTTCTTTGCCCGTACTGTGGCAACTGATGGTGCCCATACCGTTGAGGTGCTGAAGGCTGCCAATGCTCACAAGGGCGCAAGCGTTATTGAGGTGTTGCAGAACTGCGTCATCTTCAACGATGGTACTCATGCTGCTGTCTATAACAAGGCTGGTCGTGCAGAAAATGCTATTTACGTAGAGCACGGTAAGCCATTGGTATTCGGAGCAGAGAATGAGTATGGTCTCGTTCAGGAGGGCTTCGGCGTAAAGAAGGTTAAGCTTGGTGATGAAAAGCCGGGTGGGGGAGTATGGTCTATTGACGATGTCCTCGTTCACGATGCTCATTGTGAGGATAATACCCTGCAGCTGAAGCTTGCCCTCATGGGTAATGGTGACGGCATGCCTGTAGCATTAGGTGTTATCAGGGATGTAGAAGCTCCTACATACGATGACTCTGTAGCTGCTCAGATAGAAGAGGTTAAGGCAGCGAAGAAGTACCACAACTTCGCAGAACTGCTTGAGACAAATGACATCTGGACAGTAGAGTAAAAGGACTCAGTAACGCTCCGCTATCGGAGTTAAGCGCATAATAAGAAAATTGCCCAGCCGAAAGGTTGGGCAATTTCTGTATTCCTTATATATATAAATAAGGAGAAAGGTCTTTAGAACTTATAATCTAATCCAACACCAATTACATGATTAGTACGGCTATATGTCTTGTCAGCAGTATAAGGAGTGCCGTAAGCGTTGTTGAGATGCTTCTTGTAGTCGCTGTAGAGTGAGCAGAAATAGCTGGCATTAAGGCGCATCTTCTCGTTGATGTTCCAAGCACCACCCAAGCCTAACGACCAACTGTCGCAAGCGAAAGAGGTGTTCTGCTGATAGTCATCAGTAAGTCCATAGTCAGTACGTTGGCCGCCACAGCTGATAGTAAACTTCTTATTGATGTCATACTCTACTCCTGCAAGAACCTCGTATGTGCCGTGAGAGAGTTTCTCCTGACGCTTGCCACCCATCTTGGCGCTCTTATCATCGAAGAAATGGAACTCTGTAGCAGCACGAAGACGTGGGGTGAATTCGTAGCCTACTGCTGCAACGAAGAGAGAAGGCATGTCATAGCGCGTCTTTTCATTAGGCAGATAGTCCGCAACCTTTCCTGCCATATCGCCAAGTTGATTAGGGTCTGAAAGTGCTGTTACGACGGCAGCATTACCAAATTGTTCCGCCATCGCTTTTACATCGGTAACGTTATATCCGTTTGCACCTGTTGTGCCTATGGTAAGAAGGCGGGTGTCGTTGCCAGTATTTATTTTTGTGCGGAACTCATAACGCATAGCAACTGTCCATTTGTTTTTATGGAAGTCAACGCTGATAATCGGAGCAAAACCCCATCCGCGTTGTACGCAGTTAAGTTGGAGGTCCATCAGAGGATTTGTGCCCACCATAGCAGCTATATTCTGACCTGGCAGTGCAGTAACGTGTCCCTTGTAGTAACCATCATAATAATTAGCACGGAAACCTACTGCAGCTGAGAGGAAATCCAGAATTTTATAGGTGAAGTTTACCTGGCCGCCATAGATATATTGTTTACCCTTCATAGAAGAGTCAAGGGTAAAATCGCGAGCGAGTGCATCAGCTTTAGCTGCGTAGGGAGTGGCTGCTATCTTTTGAAATAGAGATGAGTATATCTTTGCAGTAACAGGAACGTTGAACATTGGAACACCTTCGTCATATTCTACGAAACCACCGCTACCAACAATGCCTATCATAGCAGATACAGCCCAACGGTCTTTCTTGTATGAGGCAAACAGAGCAGGTACAATGGGGGCAGAAGCTTCGCCATTATACTTCTTGTGGAAAGTTTCACCAGGATTTCCCGCTAAAGGGTTTGCTAGGAAGTTGTCAATATTAATCTCGACATCTCGATTCTGCCAAGGTTTCTGGAAGTTAATTGAAAGTTGCCATCCTTCATGTCCCCATGCAAGACCTGCTGGGTTAGAGTAGGCAGCATCAATTTCGGTTGTTGCACCACGCGCAAACATACGGTCAAAAGCAATGTGATAATTTGTGTTGGTCATCAGACCTCCAGCACTTGCAGTAGCAGTAAAAGCTAATAGTGCAAGCATAATGGTGTGGAGTTTCTTCATTGTGCTTAATAGGGAGATTAGAGAAAGAAATATTTTAATTATTGAAAAAAGACTTAGTCTAATACTTCGTATTTGCTATGCTGACTCTTATATTCCGGCACGATCTCCTTCATCTTCTTTACTATTGCCATATCATCATATTTCAAGGCAAGTTCGAAAAGTGCCTTTTCGTTAGCAAGAGCCTGTTCGTATGGATATTCTCGTACTTTTGCTATCTTAATCTTTGGATGTATAGTAGGAATTGTCTGCTCTTCGTCATTAAGCAGTTCTTCATACAGTTTCTCTCCGTCGCGGAGTCCTGTGAATTTTATTTCCACTCCTTTTGCACCAGAAAGGTCAATCATGCGTTGTGCAAGGTCTGCTATGCGTACAGGTTTACCCATATCGAATATGTATATCTCGCCACCTTTTCCCATTGTTCCTGCTTCAAGCACCAGCTGGCAAGCCTCTGGTATCAGCATGAAGAAACGTATGATGTCAGGATGTGTAACGGTAAGCGGACCTCCATTCTTCAGTTGTTCGCGGAAAAGAGGTATTACAGAGCCGTTTGAGCCGAGTACATTTCCGAAACGTGTTGTAATGAACTGTGTGCCCTTCTGGTGTGCATTTAGGGATTGACAATATATTTCGCAGATACGTTTACTGCATCCCATGACATTAGTAGGATTGACAGCCTTGTCGGTAGAAATCATGACAAATTTCTTCGCACCATATTTTACTGCCAAGTCTGCTATGATGCGTGTGCCATACACATTATTTGTAATAGCTACCCCAGGGTTGTTCTCCATCATTGGAACATGCTTGTATGCAGCTGCATGGAAGACGTATTCGGGTTTGTATTTTGCAAATATGCTTTCCATGAGGATGGGGGCAGAGATTGAGCCCACAATGGTCTCGCATGGAATATCTGGATATTTTTGCGCCATGTAGAGACGCACATTATGCATTGGCGTCTCTGCTTGGTCAATGAGTACAAGATTAGAAGGGTTAAATTTTGCAACCTGATGTACCATCTCGCTACCGATAGAACCTGCAGCACCCGTAATTAGGATACACTTACCCCGGAGCATTTCGCCTATCGCTTTGATGTCAACCTCTATCTTGTCGCGAGGCAGAAGATCTTCTACATCAACATCTTTGATTTGTTCTTGCAGAATCGGTTTTTTCGGATCCCATTCTTCTGCTGAACTCATCATAAGAATCTTGATGTGCGCTTTGATGAGCTTGTTTATCAGTTCCTCTTGTTCACGGAAATGGTCAACCTGAATAGGGCTTACGATAATAGCGCTGACCTTTGCGTTGCGTATATGTTGTATTATGTGTGGACCTACTCGGCGAATCTTCATTCCCATGAGGTATTTGCTCTTCAAAGAACCATCAGGACTTATAAAACCGACAATTTCATATTTTGAATGTGGATTCTTCAGAATGCTTTGTGCTATAGAGACGCCACCTTCCTTTACACCGTAAATTATGACACGGGTGCGCTTGTTCGTAACCTGAACAACCTCGTAAAGATATTTTATGATTATTCTCAAAGCCCATTGTCCCAATGCGGACAGAAGGAACATTATGAAGAATGTTGTACGTGTCGTATGAGCAATAATCGTGCTGGTTGGCATGAATTCCCTCACAATGATGACCAAGACGAAACCTATAATCAATGCTATGCCCTGTCGCACAAGGTCGATTGTACTGCTGAAGCGCATGATGCCAGAATAGGTATGCATCGCTCTCATTCCGATGATGAAGAATGGAAGGGTGAAAATCCAAGTACGGAGATAATGCCAGAAATTACTTGCCAGTTTGTCTCCTCCAACCTCAAAATATGATGCGAGTAATCCTGCAAAAAGAATGATGGAGCAGTCAATTATAAGTACACACCAATAGGGGAGAGTCTTCTTTGAAAAGTACCAAGAGACAATTTTTCGGATAGCGTTATGATTCATGATCAATAATTTTTGATAATGATAAATAATGTTGCAAAGATAGAAAATTTTGTAATATTGTGCAAGAAATATCTATGTTTTTTCGCAATATGCATAATATTTGTCGACAAAATGGCGGAAAAAGTGCCTTCCTCTACCTCTAAAAAGTTCCGTCAAATGTATTTTCCTGTTAAAGGGAAGGGCTTTTTGTGCCCTCGCTGGAAAGATTTTATTCCCACACTTGGGAATTTTTGTATGCTCGTAGTGGAACGAAATTTGTGTCGTTCTCATAAAAGGCAGAAAAGGAATGAAAAGATAGGCTATAAAGGCAAGAACAGGTTTCAAAGACGTGTAAAAGATGTGTGCAAATGTTAAATAAATCTAAATCGGCTAACATGTAGGGTAATATTTATGTGATTTGTTTTGCCATATTATATATAATTTGTACCTTTGCAGCCGCAAATTTATGGCCTCTACCCGAAATATACCGCTAGGTAAGCCGTGATTTTGTCGGTGCGACCTTGGAAAAGAGCTCCTCGGTTAGCATCGTCTTATGCTGTCGATATTAATATATAAATAAGTATAAACAAAAAAAATTAAAACAATGCCTACAATTCAACAATTGGTAAGAAAAGGCAGAAAGGTACTTGTAGACAAGAGCAAGTCACCAGCTTTGGACTCATGTCCACAGCGTCGTGGAGTGTGCGTGCGTGTGTATACAACTACCCCTAAGAAGCCTAACTCGGCTATGCGTAAGGTAGCCCGTGTTCGACTGACGAACACAAAAGAAGTGAACTCATACATTCCTGGAGAAGGACACAACTTGCAGGAGCACTCAATCGTGCTTGTGCGTGGTGGTCGTGTAAAGGACTTGCCAGGTGTACGTTATCACATCGTACGTGGAACACTTGATACTGCTGGTGTGGCATCACGTACACAGCGTCGCTCTAAGTACGGAGCAAAGAGACCAAAAGCTGCAAAGAAGTAAAAAACAGTAACGGTCTTAAAAACAGAAATCAGGTTGAGTAAATGACCCGTGAAGGGCATTGAAGCCGAAGTAAGACAACCAAGAAAATTTAAAAGCTAAAAATGAGAAAAGCAAAACCAAAGAAGAGGGTGATCCTACCAGATCCCGTCTACAATGACAAGAAAGTGTCAAAGTTTGTCAACCATCTGATGTATGATGGCAAGAAGAATACCTCTTATGAGATTTTCTATGCTGCTATCAACACTGTAGGTGAAAAGATGAAGGATGAAGAGAAGTCTGCACTCGATATATGGAAGCAGGCTTTGGATAACGTAACCCCACACGTAGAGGTTAAGAGCCGCCGTATCGGTGGTGCAACATTCCAGGTGCCAACAGAGATTCGCCCTGATCGTAGGGAGTCTATCTCTATGAAGAACCTTATCTCTTTCGCTCGCAAGCGCGGCGGTAAGGGTATGGCTGATAAACTCGCAGCGGAGATTATGGATGCATATAACAACCAAGGTGGTGCCTTCAAGCGTAAGGAAGATATGCACCGCATGGCTGAAGCTAACCGTGCTTTTGCACATTTCCGTTTTTAATTAAATAATGTAAATTAGTTATACAGAAATGGCAAAACACGATCTTCATTTGACAAGAAACATCGGTATCATGGCTCACATCGATGCCGGTAA
>DJWZ01000150.1:9912-15678 GCA_002449535.1 Prevotellaceae bacterium UBA7017
ACAATGGACTGGATGGAACAGGAGCAGGAGCGTGGTATCACTATTACCTCTGCTGCTACAACATGTTTCTGGAAGTATAACGACAAGCAGTATAAGATTAACCTTATCGATACTCCGGGACACGTGGACTTCACTGCTGAGGTGGAGCGTTCTTTGCGTGTGCTCGATGGTGCTGTTGCAACTTATTGTGCAGTAGGTGGTGTAGAGCCTCAGTCAGAGACTGTATGGCGCCAGGCTGATAAGTATGAGGTTCCTCGTATCGGATATGTAAACAAGATGGACCGTTCTGGTGCAAACTTCTTTGATGTCGTGCAGCAGATGAAGGATGTCCTGGGTGCAAATCCAGTACCTCTCTGTGTGCCAATCGGTGCAGAAGAGACCTTCAAGGGTCTTGTTGACCTCGTTAAGATGAAGGCTATCCTTTGGCATGATGAGACAATGGGTGCTGACTATGACGTAGAGGAAATTCCTGCAGACCTCGTTGACGAGTGCAACGAATGGCGTGAGAAGCTCCTTGAGTCTGCAGCAAACTTTGACGAGGCACTTATGGAGAAGTATTTCGAAGACCCTTCTACTATCACAGAAGAAGAGATTATCGCTGCTATCCGTAAGGGAACACTTGCTTTGGAGTGTGTGCCTATGCTTTGCGGTTCTTCATTCAAGAACAAGGGCGTGCAGACAATGCTTGACTATGTTTGCGCATTGCTTCCTTCTCCACTGGATAACCCAGAGGTAGTAGGAACAGAGCCAGGCGATGAGTCTGTTGAGGTTAAGTTCGAAACAAAAGAGGACGCTCCAACAGCAGCTCTCGCATTCAAGATTGCAACAGACCCATATGTAGGACGTCTCGTATTCTTCCGTGTATATTCAGGTAAGATTGAGGCTGGTTCTTATGTATATAACCCACGTTCTGGCAAGAAGGAGCGTATCAGCCGCCTCTTCCAGATGCACTCAAACAAGCAGAATCCTGTTGATGAAATCGCTGCAGGTGATATCGGTTCTGGTGTAGGGTTCAAAGATATCCGTACAGGTGATACCCTCTGTGATGAGGATCACCAGATAGTATTGGAGTCTATGACATTCCCTGATACCGTTATCTCTATTGCCGTAGAGCCAAAGTCACAGGCTGATATTGCAAAACTTGACAATGGTCTTGCTAAGCTTGCTGAAGAAGACCCAACATTCACAGTTCGTACAGATGAGCAGAGCGGTCAGACTGTTATCAGCGGTATGGGTGAGTTGCACCTCGATATCATCATCGATCGTCTGAAGCGTGAGTTCAAGGTTGAATGTAATCAGGGTAAGCCACAGGTTAACTACAAGGAAGCAATCACCAAGGAAGTCAACCTCCGTGAGGTTTATAAGAAGCAGTCAGGTGGACGCGGTAAGTTCGCTGACATCATTGTTAACATCGGTCCTAAGGACGAAGACTATAAGGAAGGCGATTTGCAGTTCATCAATGAGGTGAAGGGCGGTAACGTGCCTAAGGAATTCATCCCAGCTGTTCAGAAGGGCTTCGAAGACTGTCTCAAGAGTGGTGTACTTGGCGGATATCCTGTAACAGGTCTGAAGGTTACACTTATCGATGGTAGCTTCCACCCAGTTGACTCTGACCAGTTGTCATTCGAACTCGCTGCGCGCAATGCTTTCAAGAATGCATGTCCTAAGGCAGGTCCTTGCCTCATGGAGCCAATCATGAAGGTAGAGGTTGTAACACCAGAAGAGAACATGGGTGACGTAATCGGTGACCTCAATAAGCGTCGTGGTATGGTACAGGGTATGGAAGATGCCCGTTCCGGCGCTAAGGTCGTTAAGGCTATGGTTCCATTGGCTGAGATGTTCGGCTATGTAACAGCATTGCGTACCATCACATCAGGTCGTGCTACTTCTTCTATGGAATATGACCACCACGAGCCAGTATCAAGCTCTATCGCCAAGGCAATCTTGGAGGAGAACGGCGGTCGCGCTGATTTGGTATAAAATAAAGAGTACCCGTGAGCAAATGACTCTTTACGGGTACCATATTTAAATAATAACAATAATAAAACAAACTGAAAAATTATGAGTCAGAAAATCCGTATCAAGCTGAAGTCTTATGACCACACACTGGTTGACAAGTCAGCTGAGAAGATTGTTAAAGCCGTTAAGGCAACAGGCGCTATCGTTAGTGGTCCAATTCCACTTCCAACACACAAGCGCATCTATACAGTAAACCGTTCTACCTTCGTTAACAAGAAGGCTCGTGAGCAGTTCCAGCTTTCAGACTACAAGCGTCTGATTGACATCTACAGCTCAACAACAAAGACTGTTGACGCTCTGATGAAGCTCGACCTCCCTTCTGGTGTAGAAGTAGAAATCAAGGTGTAGTAAATTATTAAACGTAACAAGGAATAAATTAAAAATTTAAATTGAAATGCCAGGATTAATTGGAAGAAAAATCGGAATGACATCCGTTTTCAGTGCCGACGGTAAGAATACACCGTGCACTGTCATCGAAGCTGGTCCTTGTGTCGTAACCCAGGTTAAGACCGTTGAGAAAGACGGTTATGCTGCATATCAGCTTGGTTTCGGCGAGCGTAAGGAGTCTCGTACAACCAAACCAATGATGGGAGCCTTTAAGAAGGTCGGCACAACACCAAAACAGCACTTGGCCGAGTTCAAATTCGACGAGGAGAAAAACCTCGGAGACACCATTACAGCGGAAATCTTTTCTGAAGGCGACTTCGTTGACGTTGTCGGCACATCAAAGGGTAAAGGTTTCCAAGGTGTTGTAAAGCGTCACGGTTTTGGTGGCGTAGGACAGGCTACACACGGTCAGGATGACCGCCTTCGTAAGCCAGGTTCTATCGGTGCCTGCTCTTACCCTGCAAAGGTATTCAAGGGCATGCGCATGGGTGGACACATGGGCAACGAGCGTGTTACAACGCAGAATCTGCGAGTTATTAAAGTTATCCCAGAGAGCAACCTCGTTATCGTAAAGGGCTCTGTTGCAGGATATAATGGTTCAACAGTATTAATCAAGAAGTAAGGTCATGGAAGTAAACGTATTAGACATACAGGGCAAAGAGACAGGCCGCAAAGTGGTTCTGAACGATGCTATTTACGCTATCGAGCCTAACGACCATGTTCTCTACCTCGATGTAAAGCAGTATCTCGGCAATCAGCGTCAGGGTACAGCAAAGGCAAAAGAGCGCAGCGAAATGTCTGGCTCAACACGCAAACTCGGTCGTCAGAAGGGTGGCGGCGGTGCACGTCGTGGTGATATTAACTCACCAGTGCTCGTTGGTGGCGCACGTGTATTCGGTCCACGTCCACGCGATTACCGCACAAAGCTCAATTTAAAAACAAAGCAGCTCGCTCGTAAGAGTGCTCTCTCATACAAGGTACAGGAAAATGGTATCGTTGTTGTTGAGGACTTCAACATCCAGACACCAAAGACCAAGGAGATACTCAACATCATGAAGGCTCTCGGCGTTGATGGTAAGAAGGTACTCTTCCTTATGCCTGAAGAGAATAAGAGTGTATATCTTTCAGCACGCAACCTGCAGAAGGTAGAGGTGATGGGTGCAGCAATGCTCAACGCCTACAAGGTGATGAACGCTGACACTATCGTACTCTGCGAGAACGCTGTTAAGAAAATAGAAGAAGTCTTAATCAAGTAAACTTAAAAAGGAGAAACAGATTATGGCATTTATCATTAAGCCCATTGTCACTGAGAAGATGACAAGGATTACAGAAAAGCGGCCAAACCGCTATGGCTTCATTGTTAAGCCAGAGGCCAACAAGATCCAGATTAAGCAGGAGGTTGAGGCTCGCTACAATGTTACAGTAGAAGACGTTAACACTATGAGATATGCTGGCAAGCGCTCAAGCCGCTATACAAAGGCTGGTCTCATCCGTGGTCAGAAGAACGCCTTCAAGAAAGCAATCGTTACTCTTAAAGAGGGCGAGGAAATAGATTTTTACAGCAATATATAATATTAGAAAATGGCAGTACGTAAATTAAAACCAGTTACACCTGGTCAAAGACACAAAGTTATTGGCACGTTCGAGGATATTACTGCATCCGTGCCAGAGAAGTCTCTCGTTTACGGTAAGCGTTCTACCGGTGGTCGAAACAACACTGGTAAGATGACTGTCCGTTACAAAGGCGGTGGTCACAAGAAGAAGTTCCGTATGATCGACTTCAAGCGAGAGAAAGATGGTGTTCCAGCTGTAGTAAAGTCAATAGAGTATGATCCAAACCGTTCGGCTCGTATCGCTCTGTTGTACTATGTTGACGGTGAAAAACGTTACATTATTGCTCCTAACGGACTTCAGGTAGGTGCTACATTGATGTCTGGTGCGGAGGCTGCTCCTGAGGTAGGCAATGCTCTTCCTTTGGCAAGCATTCCAGTAGGTACCGTTATCCACAACATCGAGCTCCGTCCCGGACAGGGTGCTCTGCTCGTTCGTTCGGCAGGTAATTTCGCTCAGTTGACTTCTCGTGAAGGCAGTTATTGTGTAATTAAACTCCCTTCTGGCGAAACACGTAAGGTGCTTTCTGCTTGTAAGGCAACAGTAGGAGCTGTTGGCAACTCTGACCATGCTCTTGAGCAGTCAGGTAAGGCAGGACGCTCACGCTGGCTCGGTCGTCGTCCACACAACCGTGGTGTTGTAATGAACCCAGTTGATCACCCAATGGGTGGTGGTGAAGGACGTCAGTCAGGCGGACACCCACGTTCACGTAAGGGCTTATATGCTAAGGGTCTCAAGACTCGTGCTCCCAAGAAGCAAAGCAATAAGTACATTATAGAAAGAGCTAACAAGAAGTAAACCCACAAATTAAAGAAAAGAAATTATGAGTCGTTCACTTAAAAAGGGTCCATATATCAACGTTTCTCTCGAGAAGAAAATTCTCGCTATGAATGAGAGCGGAAAGAAAAGTGTCGTAAAGACATGGGCCAGAGCTTCTGTAATCTCACCTGATTTCGTGGGTCATACAGTAGCTGTTCATAACGGTAACAAATTCATTCCTGTCTATGTGACGGAGAACATGGTCGGACACAAGTTCGGCGAGTTTGCTCCAACACGTCGTTTCGGCGGACATGCCGGTAACAAGAAATAAGGCGGGCTAATCCATTAAAAAGAAAACTAAATGGGAGCAAGAAAACATAACGCTGCTGAAGCTATTAAAGCGGCTAAAAAGAATCAATACTTTGCCAAGCTCGTTGGTGTGCCCTCATCTCCACGTAAGATGCGCTACGTTGTGGACATGATTCGTGGCATGGAGGTAAACAGAGCTCTTGGCGTACTCCGTTTCTCTAAGAAGCAGGCTTCTGCTGACGTTGAGAAACTGTTGCGCTCTGCTATCGCAAACTGGGAGGTCAAGAATGACCGCAAAGCTGAAGATGGCGAGTTGTATATCTCAAAGATATTTGTTGACGAAGGCGTAACAATGAAGCGTATGCGTCCTGCACCACAGGGACGTGGATATCGTATCCGCAAACGTTCTAATCACGTAACGCTGTTTGTAGACACAAAAACCAATGATGAAAAATAAGTAGTATGGGACAGAAAGTTAATCCAATAGCAAATCGCCTCGGCATCGTCCGTGGCTGGGATTCAAACTGGTTCGGTGGTAAAAGTTTCGGTGAGAATCTCGTAGAGGATCAGAAAATACGTAAGTACCTCAACGAGCGTCTTGCAAAAGCCAGCGTATCACGCATTGTCATCGAGCGCACTTTGAAGCGTGTCACTATCACTATTTGCACTGCCCGTCCGGGT
>DJWZ01000150.1:15740-24151 GCA_002449535.1 Prevotellaceae bacterium UBA7017
CATTGGTAAAGGTGGACAGGATGTAGATAAGTTGAAGGAAGAATTGAAGAAACTCTATGGTAAGGAGATTCAAATCAATATCTTCGAGATAAAGAAACCAGACCTCGATGCTAATATCGTTGCAAATTCTATCGCTCGCCAGGTAGAGGGCAAGATTGCTTATCGTCGCGCTATAAAGATGGCTATCCAAAATACCATGCGCGCCGGTGCTGAAGGCATCAAGGTCCAGATTTCTGGTCGTCTGAATGGTGCAGAAATCGCACGTTCAGAGATGCTCAAAGAAGGTCGTACACCACTGCATACATTCCGTGCAGATATCGACTACTGCAAGACAGAAGCTCTTACAAAGGTCGGACTCCTCGGTATTAAGGTATGGATATGCCGTGGTGAGGTTTACGGAAAACGTGATCTCGCACCTAACTTCTCTCAGGAGAAGACTGGCGGCAACCGTCCTGGCGCAGGTCGTCGCGAAGGTCGTGGTGGAAACCGTAAGAGAAACAATAATCGTTAAAACAAGAAGCTACTATGTTACAGCCAAAAAGAGTAAAATATAGAAGACCGCAAGATGGACGTGGCAATAAAGGCAACGCCCACCGTGGTACACAGCTTGCTTTCGGTTCTTTCGGTATCAAGACCCTTGAACCAAAGTGGATAGATAGCAGACAAATAGAGGCTGCCCGTGTGGCAATCAACCGTAAGATGAACCGTGAAGGTCAGGTGTGGATTCGTATCTTCCCTGATAAACCAATCACAAGAAAACCTGCGGATGTACGTATGGGTAAAGGTAAGGGTGACCCAGCAGGATGGGTGGCTCCTGTAACACCAGGACGTATCCTCTTCGAGATTGAAGGTGTTCCTTTCGATATCGCAAAAGAGGCTCTCAGACTTGGAGCACAGAAATTGCCTGTTAAAACAAAATTTGTTGTACGTCGTGATTACGACAAAAACGCTTAAACTATGAAGATTAAAGAATTAAAAGAACTTGATGTCAAGGAATTGACAGAGAAGTTGGAGAATGCACAGTCAGCTCTCGAGACAATGAAGCTGAACCACACAGTGTCTCCCCTCGAGAATCCATCACAGATTAAAGCGGCTCGTCGTGACATCGCACGTATGAAAACAGAGATTCGCTTACGTGAACTTAACAAATAATAATGGTCCAGATGGAAATGCGTAATTTAAGAAAGACAAGACAGGGTGTTGTTACAAGCAACAAGATGGATAAAACCATTGTTATTGCATCCAAGTTCAAGGAGAAGCACCCAATCTATGGTAAGTTTGTGCAGAAGACTAAAAAGTATCATGCACATGATGAGAAGAATGAGGCAAATGTAGGTGATACAGTCCTCATTATGGAGACACGTCCACTCTCCAAGACAAAGAGGTGGAGATTAGTTTCAATAATTGAAAAAGCTAAGTAATTATGATACAGGCAGAATCAAGACTTACAGTATGTGACAACAGCGGTGCACGTGAGGCTCTTTGCATTCGCGTACTTGGTGGTACACGTCGCCGTTATGCAAGTGTTGGTGACACTATCGTCGTTGCTGTCAAGAATGTTATCGCTTCAAGCGATTTAAAGAAAGGTGCAGTATCAAAGGCTCTTATCGTACGTACAAAGAAAGAGATTCGTCGTGCTGATGGTTCATACATCCGTTTCGATGATAACGCTTGCGTACTTCTGAACAATGCTGGTGAATTACGTGGCAGCCGTATCTTCGGTCCTGTTGCTCGTGAACTCCGTGCAGTTAACATGAAGGTGGTTTCTTTGGCGCCTGAGGTACTTTAGTCTTCACGAACTTCTAAAAAAGTAAAAACAATGAGTAAGTTACATATTAAGAAAGACGATACCGTTATTGTTCTTACCGGTAGAGATAAGGGCAAGAAGGGAAAGGTACAGAAGGTACTCGTAAAAGAAGAGCGCGCAATCGTCGAGGGTATCAATATGGTATCTAAGAGCCAGAAGCCTTCTGCAAAGAACCCACAAGGTGGTATCGTGAAACAAGAGGCTCCAATCCATATTTCAAACTTGAGCCTCATTGATCCAAAGAGCGGTAAGGCAACTCGTGTTTCTATCAAGCATGAGGGTAAGAATGTTATCCGTATCTCTAAAAAATCAGGGGAGGAAATCAAGTAATGGAAACAGCACAGTTAAAGAAAGTATATAAGGAGACTATTGCTCCTGAGTTGAAGAAGCAGTTCAACTACTCTTCAGCAATGCAGATTCCTGAGCTGAAGAAGATTGTTATCAACATGGGTCTCGGCAATGCTACACAGGATAAGAAGATTATCGATGTAGCTATCAATGAGATTACAACAATCACAGGTCAGAAGGCTGTTGCCACATTCTCAAAGAAGGATATTGCAAACTTCAAGTTGCGTAAGAAGATGCCTATCGGTGTTATGGTTACATTGCGTCGTGAGCGCATGTATGAGTTCCTTGAGAGACTCGTTCGTGTAGCTCTGCCACGTATCCGTGACTTCAAGGGTATCCAGTCAAAACTTGATGGTCGTGGAAATTATACCTTGGGTATCCAGGAGCAGATTATCTTCCCTGAGATAAACATTGATGCTATCGATCGCATACAGGGTATGAATATTACCTTTGTAACAACAGCCAAGACTGATGAAGAAGGCTATGCTCTTCTCAAAGCTTTTGGTCTGCCATTTAAGAACGCTTAATTATTATAGAATATGGCAAAAGAATCAATGAAGGCTCGCGAGGTAAAGCGTGCTAAACTGGTTGCTAGATATGCAGAGAAACGCGCAGCTTTGAAGAAGGTAATAGCTACCTCTGAAGATGCTGCAGAACGTTATGAAGCAGCTCGCGCATTGCAGGCAATACCAAAGAATGCCAATCCTATACGCTTACACAATCGTTGTAAGGTGACAGGACGTCCAAAGGGTTATATTCGCCAGTTTGGTATCTCACGTATTCAGTTCCGTGAGATGGCGTCAGCTGGTCTTATACCTGGTGTAAAGAAGGCAAGCTGGTAAGAAAAGAAAGAATTGGGAGAAAACATCTTCCGTATTATTTAATATTGTCGGGGTAGGCCCGATTAATTAAAAAATTATTTTAAAATGACAGATCCAATAGCAGATTATCTGACACGACTCAGAAATGCAATCATGGCGAAACATCGTGTGGTTGAAGTTCCTGCGTCAAACCTTAAGAAGGAGATGACAAAAATCCTCTTCGAGAAAGGTTACATCTTGAACTACAAGTTCATAGAGGATGGTCCTCAGGGCTCTATTAAGATTGCCTTGAAGTATGATCCTATCACAAAGCAAAACGCTATCAAGAGTTTGCAGCGTGTCTCTACACCAGGCTTGCGTCAGTATGCCGGTTATAAGGACATGCCGAGAGTAATTAACGGATTGGGCATCGCAATACTGTCCACATCTAAAGGTGTAATGACAGACAAGGAAGCTGCTGAGCAGAAGATTGGTGGCGAAGTTCTTGCTTATGTATATTAATTGGGAGGATTTATTATGTCAAGAATAGGTAAGTTACCAATTACTATCCCTTCAGGTGTTACAGTATCACAGAATGGTGAAATCGTCACTGTTAAAGGTCCTAAGGGCGAACTCACTCAGAAGGTTGATTCATCCATCAAAGTTATCATTGAGGATGGTCATGTAAAATTTGAAATAGACGAAAACAGCCCTGTAGAAGTAAAGCAGAAGCAGGCATTTCATGGTCTTTATCGTTCACTCATTAATAACATGGTTGTAGGTGTCAGTGAAGGATATAAGAAGACTCTTGAGCTTGTAGGTGTCGGCTATCGTGTATCAAACAAGGGCAATCTTATTGAGTTCTCACTCGGTTATACACACCCAATCTTCATTGAACTTCCAAAAGAAGTTAAGGTAGAGACCAAGTCTGAGCGTAATCAGAATCCGCTACTCATCCTTGAGTCTTGCGACAAGCAACTCATCGGTATGATTTGTGCAAAGATCCGTTCTTTCCGTAAGCCAGAGCCTTATAAGGGCAAGGGTATTTTGTTCCAAGGCGAGGTTATCCGCAGAAAGTCTGGTAAATCAGCAGCGGCTAAGTAATAATCTTTAAAACATACTTAACGATTATGAAAAATAAGAAAGTAGAAAGACGAATCAAGATAAAGTATAGAATTCGCAAGAATGTAAGTGGCACAGCAGAGCGTCCACGTCTCAGTGTATTCCGCTCTAATAAGCAGATTTACGTTCAGGTTATTAACGATGTTGACGGGCGTACACTGGCAAGTGCTTCATCTATCGGCATGGAAGCAATGCCAAAGATTGAGCAGGCTGCAAAGGTCGGAGCACTTCTTGCTGAGAAGGCAAAGGCCGCAGGTATCACCTCAGTAGTATTTGACCGTAACGGCTACCTCTATCATGGACGCGTAAAGGCACTTGCCGACGCTGCACGTGAGGGTGGTCTTAACTTCTAAACGATATTACAGCAATGGAAAAAGCAAAAATTAACAATGAAGAATTGAAAGAGAAGCTGGTAGCCATCAACCGCGTAACAAAGGTTACGAAGGGTGGTCGTACCTTCACATTCGCTGCTATTGTCGTTGTAGGTGACGGTAATGGTACTATCGGATGGGGACTCGGAAAGGCCGGTGAGGTACAGCAGGCTATCGCAAAGGGTGCAGATTCTGCACGTAAGAATCTTATAAAGGTTCCTGTACTGAAAGGTACAATACCACACGAAGTAGAATGTAACTTTGGTGGAGCACAGGTATTCTTGAAGCCAGCAGCTGCTGGTACTGGTATGGTTGCCGGTGGCGCTATGCGTGCTGTATTGGAGAGCGCAGGTGTTAATGATGTGTTGGCAAAGTCTAAGGGCTCGTCTAACCCTCATAACCTCGTAAAGGCTACTATTAAGGCTCTGAGCATGATGCGTGACGCATATACTGTAGCACACGATCGTGGTATTGATATGAAGAAAGTGTTTAACGGATAAAATAGGAAGGAGAAAAAATGGCAACAATTAAAATTCAACAGATAAAGAGCCGTATCGGCGCTTCTGCAGATCAGAAGCGTACCCTTCTTGCACTTGGTTTACATAAGATATCTCAGGTAATAGAAAAGGAGGATACTCCTTCGGTCCGTGGCATGATTCGCAAGGTACACCACCTTGTTAAGGTAGTAGAGTAATAACATATTAAACGACACAGAATTATGAAATTGAATAATTTGCAGCCAGCTGCTGGTTCAACCCATTCACGTCGTCGTATCGGTCGCGGTCCTGGTTCAGGATTGGGTGGTACCTCTACTCGTGGTCACAAGGGTGCTAAGGCACGTTCTGGTTATAAGAAAAAGATTGGTTTCGAAGGCGGTCAGATGCCTCTGCAGCGTCGAGTTCCAAAGTTCGGTTTTAAGAACATCAACCATAAGGAGTATTTTGCTGTAAATCTCTCTACTCTGCAGAAGTTGGCAGAAAAGAAGGGATGGACAGAAATTGGTATACCTCAGCTTGTTGAGGCAGGCTTGACAAACGGCAAGGAAATGGTTAAAATTCTTGCTAATGGTGAACTTAAAGCAAAGCTAACAGTAAAAGCTAATGCTTTCTCTAAAACTGCGGAAGAAGCTATCAAAGCAGTTGGTGGTGAGGCAGTAGTTCTTTAAAATACCATAACTTCTTTAATTCCTTAAAGAAACAATGAAAAAATTCATAGAGACACTGAAGAACTGTTGGAAGGTAGAGGATCTTCGTATCCGTCTTCTCATTACTATCCTCTTTGTCGCTATCTATCGTTTCGGCTCTTTCGTGGTTTTGCCGGGTATTAATCCTGCAAACCTCGAAAAGCTGCAACAGCAGACAGCTGGAGGATTGATGTCGCTTCTTGATATGTTCTCTGGTGGTGCATTCTCAAATGCTTCAATCTTTGCGTTGGGAATTATGCCATACATCTCTGCTTCTATCGTGATGCAGTTGGTGGCAATTGCCGTTCCTTCTTTCCAGAAGATGCAGCGCGAGGGTGAGAGTGGTAGGAAGAAGATTATGCAGTACACCCGCTACCTGACAGTGGCTATCCTGTTGTTCCAAGCACCTTCTTACCTTATGAACTTGAAGATGCAGTCACCTGGTGCACTCGCTTCAGGTCTGTCATGGACAGAATTCATGGTTCCAGCTACAATTATTCTTGCTGCTGGTTCTATGTTTATCCTATGGCTCGGTGAGCGTATTACTGATAAGGGCGTTGGCAATGGTGTTTCACTGATCATTATGATTGGTATCATCGCACGTCTTCCTCAGGCTTTCATACAGGAAGTAGGTAGCCGCTTTACTGCTATCACAGGTGGTGGTTTGGTGATGTTTATTGCAGAAATTCTCATTCTGTATGCTGTAATATGTGCAGCTATCATGCTTGTGCAGGCTGTCCGCAAGGTTCCTGTACAGTATGCAAAGAAGTTGGTTGGAAACCAGCAGATTGGCGGTTCACGTCAGTATATACCACTGAAACTGTTCGCAGCTAATGTGATGCCTATTATCTTTGCTCAGGCTATCATGTTTATTCCTGCTATTTGTCTCCAGGCATTTGGCGGTGCAAGCATGAGTACCTTTGCTCAGGCTCTGATGGATACTCGCAGTATTCCTTATTGTGTGATTTATGTGATATTGATTATCGCATTCACATATTTCTATACTGCCATCACACTGAATCCAACACAGATGGCTGAAGACATGAAGCGTAATAATGGTTTTATACCAGGAGTGAAGCCTGGTAAGCCAACTGCTGACTATATCGAAGAGATAATGTCTCGCTTGACACTTCCTGCTTCTTTATTCATCGCTTTCATTGCTATTATGCCAGCACTTGCAGGTGTACTTAATGTACAACAGGGATTTTCACAGTTCTTTGGTGGTACATCGCTCCTGATTTTGGTTGGTGTGGTTATTGATACACTACAGCAGATAGAGTCACATCTGATGATGCGTCATTATGATGGTCTCTTGAACAGTGGTCGTACTCGTCCACAGAATGGTGTCAGCGCTTATTAATGGCTATCTATTTAAAGACTGAAGAAGAGATATCTCTGATGCGTGCTGCTAACAGACTTGTTGGCAGTACGCTCGGAGAACTTGCTAAGATAATAAAGCCTGGTGTTAGTACCGGAGAACTTAATAGAGTAGCAGAAGAATTTATACGTGACCATGGCGCAGAGCCGACATTCCTCGGTTTTCCAAATCCAAATGGGCCTGCATTTCCTGCAAGTATATGTTGCTCAGTAAATGAGTGCGTAGTACATGGGATTCCAAGTGATGAACAAATCCTTAAGGACGGTGATATCGTTTCTGTAGATTGTGGTACATTGCTTAATGGGTATAATGGAGATTCTGCCTATACTTTTCCAGTAGGGGAGATAAGCGAGGAAGTAAGAGAATTGTTGCGAACCACGAGGGAAAGCCTTTATCTTGGTATTGAGCAAGCCGTTCATGGCGGTCATGTCGGGGATATCGGTGCAACAGTGCAGGATTATTGCGAGGCTCATGGTTATGGTGTGGTAAGAGAACTGTGCGGACATGGTATTGGTAGATTAATGCACGAAGATCCCCAGGTACCTAATTATGGTAAGCATGGTAACGGAGCAAAGCTCAAGGCAGGAATGTGCATTGCTATAGAGCCTATGATAACAATGGGAAATCGTGCTGTGTGGATGATGCCAGACAAGTGGAGCATCTGCACCCGTGACAAGAAACCGGCAGCACATTACGAACATACCGTTGCAATATATAAAGGAAAAGCAGAGATACTCTCCTCTTTCGAAGAAATAGAAGAAATCATTAAAATTTGAGTTATGGCAAAACAGGCAGCAATTGAACAGGATGGAACAATCAAGGAAGCATTGAGTAATGCAATGTTTCGTGTTGAGCTTGAAAATGGTGTAGAGATTATTGCACACATTTCTGGCAAGATGCGTATGCATTATATTAAAATCCTACCTGGTGACAAAGTAAAGGTTGAGATGAGTCCATACGATCTCACCAATGGTCGTATATGCTTTAGATATAAATAATCAAAATAATTATGAAGACAAGAGCATCAGTAAAGAAGCGTACTCCCGACTGCGTTATCGTACGCCGTAAGGGTCGCTTATTCGTAATCAACAAAAAGAACCCAAAGTTCAAGACCCGTCAAGGATAAAAGCTGAGGTAAGGTCTTTTTGAAGTTAAAAAACATTAAAAATGTTAATGTTAATACACCCAAAGAGTTAAAAAGTTTTCGGGTGAGGTTTTTTTTGTGTACCTTTGCACCTCAAAATCGTTTTAAAACTCAATGAGTTAAGTATTAGCGAGTTATTTATTCACTTAATTAACAATTATGGCAATAAGAATTGTTGGAGTAGATTTGCCCCAGAACAAGCGTGGCGAAATCGCATTGACCTACATTTATGGAATAGGTCGAAGTAGTTCAGCAAAG